>NZ_JBEYZF010000004.1:0-409704 GCF_040645915.1 Nonomuraea sp. NPDC046570
GAGTGGCTACGCGGTGGGCGCTTCATCACGGTCGGCGTGGTCTGCTGCCCGAACAGACACGTGAACCATCCATGCCCAACCGCTCGTTGACGCCAACCCCCAACCGGGCCGGGCCCGCCGTACGCCACCTATTTCACGTACGCGGTTGCACACACACATGCCGCCGCCGCTCTTCCTCCCCCATCCGCCCTTTGGGCAACGGCTAGCGACGACCTCCCTTCTATTAGGCGCTCGGAAACTTGGGTGCGTTGGCGGTCATGCGGGCGCCATGCTGACCGACCCAAAACCCCGGCGGCGTGCCGCTCTCGCCGAGCCCGCCTTCGCCAGACCCTGCCACTTCGTAAATAATCATGGCCCGCTCGCCCCGCGCCGCCAGCGGGAGGGTGAAACACCACGCCTCCCGGGCGGCGTGATCAGCTCTCGGCCAGGCGTTCCACGCGGGTGTGGAGGAGGTCGATGACTGTTTCCGTTTCCGGTTTCATCAGGACGCTGCGGAGGATTCTGCCCTGGGGGGCGTCGCAAGTGAGCTCGGGGTGGCGGGCGGAGATGGCGGCGGCGGTGACGTTGAAGGTGCTCAGGTAGACGGCGTCGGAGGGGTCGTTCATGCCCTCGTCGAGCATGCGGGCCGAGATGCGGTCGATGTCGGCCAGGGAGCCGGCCGCCGGGTAGTAGGTGACGATGTCCAGTTCGGGACGCTGGTAGAGGGTCAGGAGGTCGGACTGGTCGATCAGGGCCGACCAGCGGGACGCGGCCCGGCGTCCGGCGGCCAGGACCTCGCCGAGGCCGGCGCGGGTGAGAGGCAGCAGCTGCAGGGTGAGCCAGAGGGCGGCGGCGGAGGCTCCGGCGCGGGAGCACTCCAGGCTGATCTCGCCGAGGTGCAGGTCGTCGGAGGTGAAGTAGGTGTACGGCGAGTCGTGCACGTAGAAGCGGCCGACGGCGGGGTCCTGGAAGATGACCGCGCCGCAGCCGTACGGCTGGAGCCCGTGCTTGTGCGGGTCGACCACGACCGAGTCGCACCGCGCGATCGCCCGCCACGGCTCGGCGGGGAGTTCGTGGCCGGCCAGAAGGGTGAAGAAGCCGCCGTAGGCGGCGTCGACGTGGAGGCGGACGCCGTACCGGTCGCGGAGGGCCAGCGCCTCGTGGACGGGGTCGACGGCGCCGAGGCCGGTGGTGCCGGTGGTGAGGACGACGGTGCCGATCCGGCCGGTGCGCAGGAGGGTCTCCAGCGCGTCCAGGTCCATCCGGCCGTGGTCGTCGACGGGGACGGCGTGGCCTTCGACGCCGAGTACCCGGCACATCCGGGAGTGCGTGTAGTGCGCCTCGGCGCTGTAGGCGATCCCCCGCCCCGGGTGCAGCTCTCTGGCGACGAACAGCGCCTCCAGGTTGGCGATGGTGCCGCTGCTGGTCAGGTGGCCGAGGTGGGTGCCGAAGCCGAACATCGCGGCCAGAGCGGCCACCACCTCGCGTTCCATCGGGGCGGTCGCGGGGCCGCCGTCCAGCGCGTGGTTGTTGGGGTTGATCAGCATGGTGGCCAGGTAGCCGACGACGGCGGCGGGGTGCGGCGGCTTGAGCATCTGCCCGGCGTAGCGGGGGTGGAAGAACGGGTAGTTGCCGTGCAGCCGCTTGGTGAGCCGCTCGAACGCGGCGCCGAACGCCTCGTCGTCGACGGCCAGCGAGGGGTGCTCCGGGTAGGGGCCGAAGCCCTCCTGCCAGTCCTCGATGGCGGTCACGGCCTTGTCGAGCCAGTGGTGCAGGTCCATGACGGCAGCCCTTCTCGGTGTCCGGACGCGGAACCGCGCGCATTCGTTTGGATCCAAACAAACTAGCAGGCCGGTCCACCCGGTCAATCACATCCACGGTAGATGGACCGATATGGAACGGAATGTCACGCCTTAGGGGATGAGGCATTGGAAAGGAATGGCATGCGCGACCCGGAGAAGCTCAGCGTCCCGATCCGTCTGGAGCGCAGCCCGTCCGCGCCGCTGCAGGAACAGCTCGTCGACCAGCTCCGCACGGCCATCGACACCGGCCGGTTGGCCCCGGGCGCGCGCATGCCGTCGACCAGGACGATGTCCTCGGTGCTGCAAGTCTCCCGGGGCGTGGTGGTGGCGGCCTACGAGGTGCTCTTCGCGCACGGGTACGTCACCGGCAGGACGGGATCGGGCACCTATGTCTCCGCGAGCTCCCGCCGCGAGGAACGCACCGGACATCTCGCCCCGACCCTCCCCGATCCGGCCCCCCGCCGCCCGCCGCCGCTCCCGGCGACGGCCGTCCGCATGCTGCCCGACCTGCCGAGCCCCGAAGGCTTCCCGCTCGCGGCCTGGCGCGCGGCCTGGCGGGACGCCGGGCACCGGCAGCCTCCGGCCGACGAGCCGCCGCCCGCCGGGCTGCCCGAGCTGCGGCACGCGATCGCGGCACATCTGCGGGACTCGCGGGGGCCGCTCCCGGACGGGCACGAGGTGATCGTCGCCGCCGGGTACGGCCACGCCGTCCAGCTCATCCTGCTGGCCCTGGGCAAACGGCCGGTGATCGGCTTGGAGAACCCCGCGCCCGCCCCGGTCAGGACCGCGCTCAGCCGGCACGGCACCGTGCTGCCGGTGCCCGTCGACGGCGCGGGCGCCCGCGTCGACCTCGTGCCCGCCGCGTGCGACGTGCTGGTCGTGATGCCCGACCGGGGCGAGCCGCTGGGCACGCGGATGACGCCGGAGCGGCGTAAGGAGGTCGCCGCGTGGGCGGCGCGGCGCGGCACGATCGTGATCGAGCCCGCCTTCGACGGCGTGTTCGACGCCCGGCTCAGCCCTCAGCCCGGCCTCATGGCCGTCAGCGACCCGTCGCTGGCCGTCATGGTGGGCACGTTCTGCGACGTCCTGACGCCCGCGCTGCGCCTGGCCTTCATCGTCGCGCCCCGGTTTCTCGCCGCCGCGATCGAGGAGCTGATCGCCGCCGGGCGGGAGCAGCCGCCGTACCCGTCGCAGCAGGCGGCGGCCACGCTGCTCACCTCGGGCTGCGTGAGCAGGCGCGTCGACCGGCTCTCCGCGCTGTACGCGCCCAGGCGGGCGCTGGTCGCCGAGGCGCTGGGCGTGTTCCCCCGGGCGAGCCTGCTGGGCGCGGACAGCGGCTCGGCGGCGACGCTCGTGCTGCCGGACGGGATCCGCGCCGAGGTCGTCGCGCGGGCGCTGCGCGAGCGCCAGGTGCAGGTGGCCGAGCTGTCGCGCTACCACCACCCGGCCGGGCCGTACGGCAACGGCCTGGTGATCGGCCACGGCCACCTGGAGGAGCTGACCCTGCGCCGCGCGCTGCGCGTGGTGGTGCGGACGCTCGTCGAGCACGGCCTGGCCCGGCGTGGCGGACCTGTTCACATGTTGGGCCTTACTGGAAAGGTTGTTAACTAATACGCTCTGCATGTGGACTTAGAAGTGCGTCACCTACGCGCCATCTGTGCCATAGCGGATCATGGGAGCATCTCCAAGGCCGCCGTGGCGCTCAAGACCTCGCAGCCCTCGCTGGCCGCGCAGCTCCGGCGGATCGAGAGCATGTTCGGCGGCCCGCTGTTCGAGCGGGGCAGGTCGGGGGCCAGCCCCACCCCGCTCGGCTCGTGGGTGCTGGCCAGGTCCAGGTCGCTGCTGCCGGCCTTCGACGAGCTGCGCCGCGACGGCAGGAGGTACGCCGGGCGCGGGGCGGTACGCGTCGGGTGCATGTCCAGCCACCTGGCGGTCTCCGTCATCCGCAGCCTGCGCGACCTGCTGCCCGAGGCGGAGGTCAGCATGCGCACCGAGGAGGCCATGGACGTGCTGCCGGGGCTGCTCGGCGCGCAGCGCCTGGAACTGGCCACGCTGGGCGACTACCCCGGCCACCCGCTCAACCCGCCGCCGGGGGTGACGTACGCGGTCGTGGCGGCCGAGCCGATCTTCGTCGGCGTGGCGGCCTCGCACCCGCTGGCCGCGTGCCAGGAGATCGACCTGGCGGACCTGGCCGACGAGGACTGGTCGCTGCCCGCGCTCATCGAGTCGGGCCACCGCGAGCACTTCGCCGAGGCGTGCGCGAAGGCGGGCTTCACGCCCAGGATCGCCTGCGAGGCGACGCTGAGCGTGGCCATCGACCTGATCGCCGCCTCCCGCTGCGCCGGGATGTTCCAGGCGACCAGCCGCGGCTACCCCGGCGTCGCCATCCGCCCGCTGGCGGGCACGCCACTCCAGTTCAGGCACATCCTCGGCTGGACCGAGGGCGGCCCGGTGGAGGTGCACGGCGGCGAACTGGTCTTCCGGGTACGGCAGGCGTACTGGGCCGACACCGGCAGGTCTCCCGTCTACACCGCCTGGCTCAGACGCCACGGCCCACTCCCCCAACCCCCCATATCACGAAGTTATAGGAATTTGACGGGTTACTGAATCCGCACTCCTGGTGTCAAATGTGGTCCAGCCCCGGCCGGGCTCAGATCCCTCTACCCCCCAAGGGATAGGAGTCACCCAGAGTGCATCCCAAGCTCAGGTTGGGTGCCGTCGCTGTTCTGTCGGCGGTCGCCCTGACCACGTCCTCACTCGCCGGCCTCTCGGCCTCGGCTTCCGCCGGGTCAGGGGCCTCCATCGTGGTCCCACCGGACCCGGAGGTCCGCAAGCTGGCGATCTCCAGTGCCGAGAGCGCGCTCACCAGCTCCGCCTCGGCCCTGCACACCTCGCCGCAGGACGACTTCGTCCTGTCCCGCACCATCGCGGGCACCCGCGGCGTGCAGTACCTCACCTACGAGCGCAAGCACGCGGGCCTGCCGGTGTACGGCGGTGACGTCATCGTCACCACCGACGCCTCGGGCCAGGCCGTGCAGAGCGTGACCACGGGTCAGCAGGTCGAGCTGAAGGTCGACGCCGGAACCAAGGTGACCGAGGCCGTGGCCGTACAGAGGGCCAGGGCCAAGGTCGAGACCGTGGAGAGCGTGAGCACGCCCACGCTGCTCGTGCACGCCGTCACCGACAAGCCGAAGCTGGCCTGGGAGGTCGTGGTCACCGGCAAGAACGGCACGACGCCCAGTGTCACGCACGTCTTCGTGGACGCCCGCAACGGCCGCGTCATCGACTCCTACGACGACGTGCGCGCCGGCACCGGCAACTCCTACTACAACGGCAACCCGGTGTCGATCACCACGTCGGGCAGCTACTCCATGACCGACACCACCCGCCCCGGCCTGCGCTGCGGCGGGCAGAACGGCACCGCCTACACCGGCACCGACGACAACTGGGGCAACGGCTCGGGCACCAACCTGGAGACCGCCTGCGTCGACGCGCTCTACGGCGCGCAGACCGAGTGGAACATGCTGAGCACCTGGCTGAACCGCAACGGGTTCAACGGCCAGGGCGGCGCCTTCCCCGCGCGCGTCGGCCTGAACGAGGTCAACGCCTACTGGAACGGCTCCTTCACCAACTTCGGCCACTCCCAGGACAACCAGCGCCAGGCCACGCCGATGGACGTGGTGGCCCACGAGTACGGCCACGCCATCTTCCAGTTCTCCGGCAGCCAGGGCTCCGGCAGCGGCAACGAGGCCGGCGGCCTGAACGAGTCCACCGGCGACATCTTCGGCGCCCTCACCGAGGCCTTCGCCAACAACTCCAGCGACCCCGCGGACTACCTGGTCGGCGAAGAGGTCAACCTGGTCGGGCAGGGCCCGATCCGCAACATGTACAACCCCTCGGCGCTGGGCGACCCGAACTGCTACGGCCCCAGCATCCCCAACACCGAGGTGCACGCCGCGGCCGGCCCGCAGAACCACTGGTTCTACCTGCTCGCCGAGGGCAACAACCCCGGCGGCGGCAAGCCGAGCAGCCCGATCTGCTCCGGCGGCCCCGCGTCGGTGACCGGCATCGGCATCCAGAAGGCCGGCCAGATCTTCATGGGCGGCCTGAACAGCAAGACGCTGCCGTGGACCCACGCCAAGGCCCGCGTCGCCACGCTGAACGCGGCCAAGACGCTCTTCCCGACCTGCGCCGAGTTCAACGCCACCCGGAACGCCTGGAACGCGGTCAGCGTGCCCGCGACCAACGACCCGGTCTGCTCCAACAACCCGGGCGACGACTACACCGTCTCGCTCAGCCCGAGCTCCGGCAGCGCCCAGCCCGGCCAGACGGTCACCTCCACCGTGCGCACCACGGTGACCTCGGGCAACGCGCAGTCGATCACGCTGCGGACCGCGGGCACCCTGCCCTCCGGCGTGACGGCCAGCTTCCAGCCGGCCACCATCACCGCCGGGCAGACCTCCACGCTGACGCTGTCCACCTCGTCCGGCACGCCCACCGGGGGACCGCACTCGATCCGGGTCCAGGCCGACGGCGCCTCGGTGGACAAGGAGGCCACCTTCGCGCTGACCATCGGCTCCGCGCCGCCGGGCACGCCTGACATCGCGGTCGCCAACGTGACCGCCCACCTCGGCCAGTTCCAGAGCTACGGCAACCGGCCGTCGCCCTCGACCGGCTACACCAACGCGCTGAACTTCGTGAAGGGCAGGCTCGACGCGGCCGGCTACCAGACCCGGGTGCAGACCTTCACCTACGGCGGCCAGACCCACTCGAACCTGATCGCCGACTGGCCCGGTGGCCCGGCGAACCAGACCATCATGCTGGGCAGCCACCTCGACAGCGTCTCGGCCGGTCCGGGCGCCAACGACAACGGCTCCGGCTCGGCCACCCTGCTGGAAGTGGCGCTCACCCTCGCCCGGACCAACCCGACGCTCACCAAGCACGTGCGCTTCGGCTGGTGGGGCGCCGAGGAACTGGGCATGCGCGGTTCGACCTACTACGTGCAGAACGGCGGCGCCAGCGGAGTCGAGGCCTACCTCAACTTCGACATGACCGCCTCGCCCAACCCCGGCTACTTCGTCTACGACGACGACACCACCCTGCAGGGGCTGTTCAACCAGTACTACACCACCCTCGGGGTGCAGACCGAACGCGAGATGGCCGGCGACGGCCGTAGCGACCACGCGCCGTTCAAGAACGCGGGCGTGCGGGTCGGCGGCGTCTTCACCGGCGCCGAGGCGGTCAAGACCACCGCGCAGGCGCAGAAGTGGGGCGGCACCGCGAACCAGGCGTTCGACCGCTGCTACCACTCCGCGTGCGACACCTACCCGGCCAACGTCAACACCACCGCGCTCGACCGCAACGCCGACGCGGCCGCGCACGTCCTGTGGAAGCTCGCCGTCGGCGACGTGCCCCCGCCGGACGACGACTACTCGATCGGCGTCAACCCGTCCTCGGCCACGGTCCAGCCGGGCCAGTCGGCGACGGCGACGGTCAGCACCCAGGTCACCAGCGGCAGCGCGCAGAGCATCACGCTGAACGCGGCCAACGCCCCCGCCGGGGTGTCGGTGACCTTCAGCCCGCAGACCATCAACGCCGGCCAGTCGGCCACGATGACGGTCAGCACGACCGCGAGCGCGCCCACCGGGCCGCACGCGATCACCGTCAACGCGGACGGCGCCACCGCCGACCACTCCGCGACCTTCAACCTCACCGTCGGCGGCGACCAGAGCACCACGTGGCAGACCTGGACCCCCTACGCCGCCGGGGCGACCGTCACCTATCAGGGCGTCAGCTACCGCTGCCTCCAGGGACACACCTCCCTGCCGGGCTGGGAGCCGCCGAACGTGCCTGCCCTCTGGCAGCGCATCTGACCTGATCCGAAGCGGGCGGTCTCCTGGGGTCACCGCCCGCTTCCCAGATCCTGACCTCTCGTGCCGGTACGGCGGGTGCACACGCCCGCCGTACCGGCACATGGTCGGCGTCCGCACCTTTCCCGCCGGTCCGGCGACCGGCTGGCGAGAACCGGTCAGCGGAGGAACGCCGCCGCGACTCCGGCGTCGACCGGGATGTGCAGGCCGGTCGTCAGCGACAGGTCGCCGCCGGTGAGCGCGAACACCGCCGCCGCGACGTGCTCGGGCAGCACCTCCCGCTTCAGCAGCGTCCGCTGGGCGTAGAACTCGCCGAGGCGGTCCTCCCGCACGCCGTACACCGCAGCCCGGTTGGCGCCCCACCCGGAGGCGAAGATGCCAGAGCCGCGGACCACGCCGTCCGGGTTGACGCCGTTGACCCGGATGCCGTGCTCGCCCAGCTCGGCGGCCAGCAGCCGGACCTGGTGCGCCTGGTCGGCCTTGGCCGCGCCGTAGGCCACGTTGTTCGGGCCGGCGTAGACGGCGTTCTTGGAGGAGATGTAGACGACGTCGCCGCCGAGGCCCTGGGCGATCATGGTCTTGACCGTCTCGCGGGACACCAGGAACGAGCCGCGGGCCATGACGTCGTGCTGCAGGTCCCAGTCGTCGAGCGTGGTCTCCAGCAGCGAGCGGGACAGGGACAGCCCGGCGTTGTTGACCACCAGGTCGACGCCGCCGAAGGCGAGGGCCGCCTGCCGTACGGCCTCGGCGACCTGCTCCTCGGAGGTGACGTCGGCCTGGACGGCGACGGCCACGTCGGACGGGCGGTGGGCTCCGGCGCCGAGTTCGGCGGCGACCTTCTCGGCCGCGCCCAGGTCGCGGTCGGCCACCACGACGCAGGCGCCCTCGGCGGCGAGGCGGCGGGCGGTGGCCGCGCCGATGCCCGAGCCGCCGCCGGTGACCAGCGCGATCCGCCCTGCCAGCGGCTTGGGCGCGGGCAGGCGGCGCAGCTTGGCCTCCTCCAGCTCCCAGTACTCGATGCGGAACTTCTCCGACTCCTCGATCGGCCGGTAGGCGGAGATCGCCTCGGCGCCGCGCATCACGTTGATCGCGTTGACGTAGAACTCGCCGGCCACCCGCGCGGTCTGCTTGTCCTTGCCGAAGGAGAACATGCCGACGCCGGGCACCAGCACGATCGCCGGGTCGGCGCCGCGCATGGCGGGCGAGCCCTCCTCGGCGTGCCGGGCGTAGTAGGCGGCGTAGTCGGCGCGGTAGGCGGCGTGCAGCTCGCGCAGCCGCCGTTCGGCGTCGGCGAGCGGCGCGTCCGGCGGCAGGTCCAGCACCAGGGGCGCGACCTTGGTGCGCAGGAAGTGGTCGGGGCAGGAGGTGCCGAGCGCGGCCAGGCGCGGGTGCTCGGCGCGGGACAGGAAGTCCAGCACCTCGGGGCTGCCGGTGTAGTGGCCGACCTGCCGGGCGTCGGTCGAGGCCAGGCCGCGCACCAGCGGGAACAGCGCCGCCGCGCGCGCGAGCCGGGCGTCCTCGGGCAGCGGCTCGTGGACGACGGGGCCGAACGGGTCGGGCCTGCCGTGCTCCTCGATGTACCGGGCGGCGGTGGTGACGATCTCCAGGGAGTTCGCCTGGCACTCCGCGCTGGTCGCCCCCCACGCGGTGATGCCGTGCCCGCCGAGGACGCAGCCGATCGCCCGCGGGTGGGCCGCCTTGATCGCGGCGATGTCCAGGCCGAGCTGGAAGCCGGGCCGCCGCCACGGCACCCACACCACGCGGTCGCCGAAGATCCGCTCGGTCAGCGCGGGGCCGTCGGCGGCGGTGGCGACGGCGATGCCGGAGTCGGGGTGCAGGTGGTCGACGTGGGCGGCGTCGACCAGGCCGTGCATGGCGGTGTCGATGGACGGCGCGGCGCCGCCCTTGCCGTGCAGGCAGTAGTCGAACGCGGCGACCATCTCGTCCTCGCGCTCCACCCCCGGGTAGCCGCCGGCCAGCGCCCGCAGCCGGTCCAGGCGGAGTACGGCCAGCCCCGCGGCGGTCAGCGTGCCGAGGTCGCCGCCCGAGCCCTTCACCCACATCAGCTCGACGTCCGCGCCGGTGACGGGATCGCGCTGCACACCCTTGGCCGAGGTGTTGCCGCCGGCGAAGTTGGTGGTGCGCGGGTCGGCGCCCAGCGTGTGCGAACGGTCCAGCAACTGCTTCACGGTGTCCATCAGGCCCCCCAGCCCGCCTGCGCGCCGTCGGCCCGCTCGGCGCAGATCTTCTCGAAGTAGCCGGACCTGGCGTAGGCCGCCATCGGGTCCGGGTCCAGGCCCGTCTCCTCGCGCAACTCGGCGAGCAGGGGGCGGACGTCGGTGTTGTAGGCGTCCATCAGGACGGCGTTGGCGCCGAGCACGTCACCGGCCCGCTGGGCGGCGGCCAGCGCGTCGCGGTCGACGAGCAGGGCCTTGGCGGTGGCCTCCTGGACGTTCATGACCGAGCGGATCTGGCCGGGGATCTTGGGCTCGATGTTGTGGCACTGGTCGAGCATGAAGGCGACGCCGGGGCCGTACCCGCCGCCGCGGACCACCTCGTACATGATCCGGAAGAGCTGGAAGGGGTCGGCGGCGCCGGCCATGAGGTCGTCGTCGGCGTAGAAGCGCGAGTTGAAGTCGAACCCGCCGAGCTTCCCCTCGCGCAGCAGGAACGCCACGATGAACTCGATGTTGACGCCCGGCGCGTGGTGGCCGGTGTCGACCACGACCTGCGCCTTGTCGCCGAGCCGCAGGCAGTGCGCGTAGGCGGTGCCCCAGTCGGGCACGTCGGTGGTGTAGAAGGCCGGCTCGAACAGCTTGTACTCCAGCAGGAAGCGCTGCCCCTCGCCCAGCCGCTCGTACACGGCCTGGAGGGCCTCGGCCAGGCGGTCCTGGCGGGCGCGGATGTCGTCCTGGCCCGGGTAGTTGGTGCCGTCGGAGAACCACAGCTTCAGCGTGTCCGACCCGGTCTGGTCCATCACGTCGACGCAGTCCAGCAGGTGGCCGAGGGCCTTGCGGCGAACGGCCGGGTCGGGGTGGGTGACGCTGCCCAGCCGGTAGTCGTCGTCCTGGAAGACGTTGGAGTTGATCGCCCCGATCCGCACCCCCAGCTCGGCGGCGTGCGCGGCCAGGCCCGGGTAGTCGTCGACCCGGTCCCAGGGGATGTGCAGCGCGACGGTGGGCGCGACGCCGGTGAAGGCGTGCACCCGCGCCGCGTCGGCGATCTTCTCGTACGGATCACGCGGCACGCCCGGCTGCGCGAACACCTTGAAGCGGGTGCCGGAGTTGCCGTAGGCCCACGACGGGGTCTCGATGTGCTGCCCGCGCAGCAAGTCCTTGATCATGTGTCCCCGATTTCAGTCCAGGTGGAAAATCTCGTCCAGGCTCAGCAGTCCCTCGTCGGGACGGCCGTCCTCGAAGTAGGGCGCCATCTCCTCCTGCCAGCGCGTGTTGACCCCGGTCCGGGCCATCGCCGCCCGCGCCGCCTCGAAGTCGGCGGTCTCCAGGTAGCCCACCAGCAGCCCGTCCTCGCGCAGGAAGAGCGAGTAGTTGCGCCACCCGGCCTCCCGCAGCGCGCCGAGCATGTCCGGCCACACCGCCTGGTGCCGCTCCCGGTACTCCTCGATCCGGTCCGGGCGGACCTTCAGCAGGAAACAGACCCGCTGCATGGACAAGCCTCCCCATCCGACAAACGTTTTAATAGACTCGCTGGGAATGTAAGCCCAAGCATCAATCACGTCAACGGTTCCCCCGGTCAGGTGACGGATCCGCGTTGATACGTTTTAATCATGGGATGCGATTCACGGCAGTGGACCTCGGCGCCTCGAGCGGCCGGGTCATGGTGGCCGAGGTGGGCCCCGGCACGATCGACCTCACCGAGGCGCACCGCTTCGCCAACCGCCCGGTCCGCGTCGGCGGCACCCTGCACTGGGACATCCTCGGCCTCTACCGGGGAGTGCTCGACGGCCTGCGGGCGGCGGGCCCGTCCGCCTCGATCGGCATCGACTCGTGGGGCGTCGACTACGGCCTGCTCGACGAGCGCGGCGCGCTCCTCGGCAACCCGGTGCACCACCGCGACGAGCGCACCGACGGCGCCGTGGCCCGGCTCGCCGAACTGATCGGCGACGAGGAGCTGTACCAGGTCAACGGCCTGCAGTTCCTGCCGATCAACACGATCTACCAGTTGCTGGCCGACCCGCCGCGCGCCGCCTCGACGCTGCTCATGATCCCCGACCTGCTCACCTACTGGCTCACCGGCTCGATCGGCGCCGAACCCACCAACGCCTCCACCACCGGCCTGTTCGACGTCAGGAAGCGCGCCTGGTCGCACCCGCTGATGTCCAGGCTCGGCCTGCCCGCCCACCTCTTCCCCGAACTACGCCCCCCGGGAACGCCCGCGGGTCCGCTGCGGCCCGACGTCGCCGCCGAGACCGGGTACGGCGCCGCGGTCACCGTCGTCGCCTCGCACGACACCGCCTCCGCCGTCGCCGCCGTGCCCGCCACCACCGACCGCTTCGCCTACATCTCCTGCGGCACCTGGTCCCTGGTCGGCGTGGAACTGCCCGAGCCCCTGCTCGGCGCGGACGGCCGCGCGGCGAACTTCACCAACGAGGCCGGGATCGACGGCACCACCCGCTACCTGCGTAACGTCATGGGGCTGTGGATCCTGCAGGAGTGCCTGCGCGAGTGGGGGGAGAGCGACCTGGAGGGGCTGCTGCGGGCGGCCGGGGACGCCGAGCCGTTCCAGGCGGTGATCGACGCGGGCGATCCCGTGTTCCTGGCGCCGGGGGGCATGCCGGGGCGGGTCGCGGAGTACTGCGCCCGCACGGGCCAGCCGGTGCCGGAGGGGCGGGCGCAGGCCGTACGATGCGTGCTGGAAAGCCTCGCCCTCGCCTACCGGAAAGCCGTCAGCGACGCCGCGCGGCTGAGCGGGAAGGAGATCGAGGTGGTGCACGTGGTGGGCGGAGGCGCGCGCAACGCGCTGCTCTGCCGGCTGACCGCCGACGCCACCGGGCTGCCGGTGGTCGCGGGCCCGGTGGAGGCGGCCGCGCTGGGCAACGTGCTGGTGCAGGCTCGCGCGCACGGGCTGGCCGACGACCCGCGCGAGCTGGTACGGCGCGCCAGCACGCTGCGCACCTTCCACCCGTCGGGCGGCCAGGGGCCGTGGGCGGCGATGGCCGCGCGGCTGCCGGGCGCCGCCGGGTGAGCACCGAGCAGGTGAACATCAAGGAGGTCGCCGCCAGGGCCGGCGTCTCCCCCGGCACGGTCTCCAACGTGCTGAACCGCCCGGAGAAGGTCGCCCAGGCGACCCGGGCCAGGGTCGAGGCGGTCATCCGGGAGCTCGGCTTCGTCCGGCACGCCTCCGCCTCCACGCTGCGCGCGGGCCACAGCCGCACGGTCGGCCTGTCGGTGATCGACATCGGCAACCCGTTCTTCACCGACGTGGCCGCGGGCGTCGAGGACCTGGCCAGCGAGCGCGGCTACGCGGTGATCCTCGGCAACTCCTCCGGCAGCGGCGCCAAGGAGGAACGCAACCTGCGGGTCTTCGCCGAGCAGCGGGTCCGCGGCGTGCTGATCACCCCCACCGGCGAGGACTCCCGGCCTCTGGACCGGCTCAGGGAGCGCGGCATCTGCGTGGTGCTCGTCGACCACCCGGCCGAGCGGCCCGACCAGTGCGCGGTCGCGGTCAACGACGTGACCGGCGGCGCGCTGGCGGTGGCGCACCTGCTGGCCGGCGGCGCCACCCGCGTCGGCTTCGTCACCGGGCCCGCCGCGATCCGCCAGTGCGCCGACCGGCGCCAGGGCGCCGAGCGGGCGCTGGCCGAGGCGGGCCTGGACCCGGCCGAGGCGCTGCGGGAGGTGCCGATGGCCGCGATGAACGCGCGGGCCGGACAGCAGGCGGCCGAGCAGTTGCTGGCCGCCGGGCGGCTGCCGGACGCGCTGTTCTGCGCCAACGACCTGCTGGCCCTCGGCGTGCTGCGCGGGCTGCTGCAGGCGGGCGTACGGGTGCCCGGCGACGTGGCGCTCATCGGCTACGACGACATCGACTTCGCCTCGGCGTCGGCGGTGTCGCTGAGCTCGATCAGGCAGCCCACCTACCAGCTCGGGCGGGTGGCGGTCGAGCTGCTGCTCGACGAGTGCGACAACCCGGGCACGCACGCCCACCAGCAGATCATGTTCCAGCCCGAGCTGGTCGTCAGGGAATCCACGCGCCGCCCCTGAAATCTCAGTACGTTGGGCAGCGGGGGCCTGACGAAACGGGGTTGAGTCATGTCTGACGTTTCTCGTCATGCGCTGGGAGCGGTCACGGGGGTCCTGTTCACACCACTGCTCGCGCTGGGGCTGACCTACGGCGTGGACCGGGTGTGGGCCGACTGGAGCGTCCAGTCACCATCGCCGGCCGGGGTAGGGTCGCTCATCGCCACCGGCCTACTCGGCGGGATCTTGGCCGCTTCCCGGTTGTCCCCCGTGGCCTCGCTGATCGGCGGTCTCGCCTTCACCCTGCTCGGCCTCGCGCCGACCGTCTCGCTGCTGCTCGACGCCCCCGTCCTCGACCCCGGCCCGGTGCCGTCGTTCCTGGTCGAGGGCTACCGGCTGCTGCTGTACTCCGGCGGCTTCCTCGTCGTGGGCGTCCTGCTGCTGACCGCCTCCTGCCTCCCCTCCCGCTGGCGGCGGCCCCGCCCGCCCGTCCTGACCTTCCCCCAACCCTCCGACGACGTCACCCGGCCGATGTACCGGGAGTGAGGGGCGGGCGCCGGCAGGCCGCCACCCGCACAGACGGAGGCAAAAGCCATTACCTTTGACGCCCTTTACTCAGAGTCATGGCACGACCGCACACGGTGACCGCACAATGTAGCGGTGCTGTTCACCATCCCGGTCGCGCTAGCGACGGCGCTCACCCTGTTCCCCGCCTCCCACGCACCCGCCTACCAGGAGTACGTCGCGCTCGGCGACTCCTGGTCGGCCGACGTCTCGCTCACCCACATGACCACCGAGCACACGCCCCGCGGCTGCCTGCAGGCCACCTACAACTACCCCAAGCAGGTGGCCGCCGCCCTGCGCGTGGCCACCTTCCGCGACGCCACCTGCAGCGGCGCGACGACCACGGCGATGCGCGAGCCGCAGCGCGTGAGACTGGTCCCGCGTCTCATCGAGGGCGTCAACAAGCCGCAGTTCGACCGGCTGACCCGCCGCACCGACCTGGTCACGCTCGGCATCGGCGGCAATGACGCGGGCCTGTCGCACGCCGTGCTCGGCTGCATCAACCTGCTGCCGTCGCTGGCCGCGGTCCCGGGGCTCGCGCTGCCCGCGCCGCTCGGCAAGCCGTGCAGCCGCAAGTGGGTCACCGACGGCACCGACCGGATGTCGCGCAACATCCAGGCCACCGAGCCCAAGGTGGCGGCGGCCGTCAGGGGCGTGCGCGAGCGTTCGCCGAGGGCGCGGATCCTGCTGGTGAACTACCTGGCGGGGCTGCCGGAGAACGGCGGCTGCTGGCCGTACGTCACGGTCACCGACGAGGACATGCGCTGGCTCAGCGCGCGGCTGCGGGAGCTCAACGCGATGCTCGGCCGGGTGGCCGCCGCCGAGCAGGTGGAGCTGGTCGACACCTACTCCACCAGCCTCGGCCACGACGTGTGCAAGCCGCCCGGCACCCGCTGGGTGGAGGCGCTGCTGCCGATCTCCACCAACCCGCCGGGCCCGGCGGTCCCGTTCCACCCCAACAGGCTCGGCGCGAACCACCAGGCCAGCAGCGTGCTCGACGCGCTCAGCCCGCGCTGACCCCGGAGAGACTAGTTTGGCGGTACGGATCGGCGCGCATCCGGGGAGGGGGCTCACCGGTGACGTATGACGCTGTTGAGGAACTGGTGGCCGCGCTCGTCTCGGGCGACCAGGGCATCATCGTCGTCACCCCCGCGATCGAGGGCGCGGAGGGGTTCGGCACCACCTGGACCGCCGCCGCGGCCGTCGAGCGGCCCGAGGTCCGCGCGCGTTTCCCGGACGGCATCACCTGGCTGACCGCGGACGGCGCGCCCGAGGAGCTGATCCCCGAGGTGTTCGCCGAGGCGCTGCCGGGCGGCGACCTGATGGAGGCGTGGCTGCGGCCGTTCACGGACGCGGTCGAGCGGGAGGGCGAGGAGCGGGCGGCGCACCGGCTCACGGAGATGGCCGCCGCCGCCCGGAGGGACCGGCTCATCGTGATCGACGGCGTGCGCCACCAGGCCGTGCTCGGCGCCGCCGTCGCGATGGGCCTGCTGCCCGTCGCGATCGTCCTCACCACCCTGCTCACCCCGCCCGGCGACGACACCCTGGCGGTGGTCAGGGTGCCGCCGCTGCCGCCCGGCGACGCCCGCGCCCTGCTGGCGGACGGCCCGCACGCCTTCGACGAGGCGGCGGTGGGCCGCGCCCAGGGCTGGCCGCTGCTGCTCACGCTGATGGCCGCGCTCGGCGCGGCACCCGCGAACGGCTTCGACCCGGCCGACCCCGCCGCCAGGGCGGCGGCCGTCCACGAGGTGCTGGAGCGCGGGCTGTCCTTCCCCGAGACCGCCGACCGGCTGCTGGAGCTGGGCGTCCTGGCCGGGCACGGCCCGCTGCCGCACGGGATCGTCGCGGGCCTGTGGCAGGAGACGGCGGGCATGTCGGCGATGGACACCGAGCTGGCGCTGGCCGGGATGGGCGCGCTCGGCCTGCTCGCCCAGGCGCCCGACCGCGACGTCCTGCTGGTGCCCGAGGCGGTCCACGCCTACGCCCGCCGCGCGCTCGGCCCCGACGGCGCCGCGCGCGCCGCCAGGGCGCTCATCTTCGGCGAGATCCCCGAGAGCGAGCCCACCTCGGCCGACTTCCACTACTTCCTGCGGCACTTCCCCGCCCACTTCGAGCAGGCCGGCGAGCCGGTCGCCGACCTGGTGTGCACCGGCCGCTGGGTGGCCGCCAAGCTCGAGTGGTACGGCCTCGCGGCGGTCGAGCGCGACCTGGCCCTGGCGGCGACCCCCGAGGCGGGGCGGCTGCGCCGTACCCTCGCGCAGAACGCGCACCTGTTCGCCGGGGAGTCGCGCGGCGGACTGACCGCGCTCGCCACCCTCGCCGCGCGCCTGCACCTGCTGCCCCGGATCGCGCAGGAGGTGCGCGGCCTGCTCGGCGGCTCCGGCGAGGACTGGCTGGAGAGCAGGTGGGCGCCGCCCGACCTGCCGCACTCCGCGCTGCGCCGCACGCTGGCCGGGCACGACGGCCACGTGAACGGCGTCGCGGTGGCTCCCGACGGGACCTGGCTGGCCACCTGGGGCGACGACGGCACGGCCAGGCTGTGGAACCTCGACGGCACGACGAGAGCCGTCCTCGACCACGACACCCTGGTGACGAACGGCGCCATCGCCCCCGACGGCACCTGGCTGGCCACCAGCGGCTGGGACCGCACCGTCCGCCTGTGGTCGGCGGACGGCGCCGCCCGGAGAACGCTGACCGGCCACGAGAGCATCGTCAACGACGTGGTGATCGCGCCCGACGGCAGCTGGCTCGCCTCGATCGACAACGACGGCACGCTGCGCACCTGGACCTCCGAGGGCGCGGCGCTGCGAACCTGCGCGACGGGCGCGCGCCGTCCCGTGCGGCTCGTCGTCGGGCTCCGGGGGACCTGGCTGGCCGCCCTCTCCGACGACGGCGTGCGGATCCTCGGCGCGGACGGTACGCAGCGCGCGTGGATCCCGCTGGACGTCCCCCCGGGCTTCGCGATCACCGTGCATCCCTCACGGGACCTGCTGCTGCTCGCCGGGGAGAACCGGCTGAGCGGATGGAGTCCCGACGGTGAGCAGGTGTTCGAGATCGGCAGCCAGGAGCACTTCTGCGGCGCGCTGGCGCTGGCCCCCAGCGACGCCTGGCTCGCCGAGGCGTCCTACGACGAGGTGACGCTCTCGGTGCCCGGCGCGGCGGAGGGCGCCACCATGGCCGCCCACGACGGCGAGATCACCGGCCTGGCGGCCGCCCCCGACAGCTCCTGGCTGGCCAGCGCCGGCCACGACGGCACGGCCAGGATCTGGGACGTCAAGGGCGCCCCCGAACCGGACGAGCACTACCGCAGGCGGCACGGGACGGCGATCGACGCCGCCAGGGACGGCAGTTGGCTGGCCACGGCCGGGATACCGGGGATCACCTTCTGGGACGCCGACGGCAGCTCGCCCGAGACCGTGTGCGAGGACGAGCACTTCGCCGCGGTCGCGATCTCCGCCGACAGCTCCCGCCTGGCCGCCGCCGACCTCGACGGCGGCGTGTGGCTGCTCGGCCGCGACCGCCGCGTGCTCTGGTCGCGGCCCTCCCACCAGGACGCGGCGGCGGCCGTGACCATCGCCCCCGACGGCTCCTGGGTCGCCTCCGGCGGCGAGCGGCGGCTCGAGATCTGGTCGGCCGGCGGCACGCTCGCCACGTCCTGGCACGCGCCCGCCGAGATCCGGCACCTGGCCGCCGACCCCGGCGGCAGCTGGCTGGCCGCCGCCGCCTGGGACCGGGTCTGGCGGTGGCGGCCCGGCGGGGACCGGTTCGGGCCCACGCTGACGGCTCCCGCCGCGATCGGCGGGCTGGCCGTCGCGCCCGACGGCTCGTGGCTGGCCGCCGCGCTGGACGACGGCACGGTCCGGATGTGGGACGGGCACGGCACGTTCATGCGCGACCTCGACGGCGAGGAGGCGGACGTCACGAGCCTGGCCATCGGCCCGTTCGGCTCCTGGCTGGCCACCACCGACCGGGCGGGCACGCTGCGCGTCTGGGACGTCGAGAAGGGCCGCCGCACCGCCGCCGTGCGGGTCGACAGGCCGCTGGACGCCTGCGCGTGGACTCCCGGCGGCACCGCGCTGTACGCCGTCGGCGCGGCGGGCCTCTACGGGTTCCGCCTGCACGTCGCCCGCTAGGACGAGTAAGTCCTAAGCCGGGTTAGTGATCGCAGGCGATGCCCTTATCGTGCTACTTCCCCCTGCGCAGGGCCAGCGCCACCAGGGCCGCCACGCCGAGGCCCGCCCCCGCCACCCACCGCCGCTGCCGGGCGATGCGTCGCTCCACCTCGGAGTAGGGCGTGGTGGAGAACGACACCAGCTCGTACCGGGAGGCGTAGCGGCCGGGCAGCACCCGCTCCAGCGCGTGCTCGACGCGCTTGCCGGCCAGGAACGTCCGGGAGCCGACCTTGTCGCGCATCTCCACGAAGTTGTCCAGCGCCAGCCTGGCGATCACCTCGGTGTCCGCGGTGCGCCGCTCGAACAGCGCCAGCGCGGCGGGGAAGTCGTCGCCGGTCTCGTCCAGGCAGCGGTCGAGTTCGACGCAGTCCTCGAACCCGCAGTTGGCGCCCTGGCCGTAGAACGGGACGATGGCGTGCGCGGCGTCGCCGACCAGCCCGATCGTGGTGGGCCCGATGGTGCGGTGCCAGGGCGAGCAGCGCATCGTCACCAGGTTGCCGACCGGGTTGGCCGCGTAGTCGTCGGCCAGGCCGGGCATCGCCTCGGCCGCGTCGGGATAGTGCTCGGCGAAGTGGCGGCGGACCTTCTCCGGCGTGTCCAGCGCGTCGAACGCCTCGTGCGGCCAGAACAGGGTGCAGGTGAAGGTCCGGTCGGGGTTGGGCAGGGCGATCATCATGGACCGGCCGCGCGGCCAGATGTGCAGCGCGCCGGGGTCGAAGGCGAAGTCCCCGTACCGGGCCGGGACGCTCAGCTCCTTGTAGCCGTAGTCGAGGTAGGACTGGCTGAAGTCCACGCCCGGCTGCGTCTGCAGCTTGGCCCGCACCGCGCTGTAGGCGCCGTCGGCGCCGATCACCACCGGCGTCTTGCCCGAGGTGACCGGCCCCTGCGGCGTGTCGAAGGTGAGCACTCCGTCGTCGATCCCGGTCAGCCGGTGCCCGAAGTGCACGCGCACGCCGGGCATCGCCTCGGCCGCGTCGAGCAGCTTGCGGTTCAGCTCACCCCGGCTGATCGAGTTGATCGCCCGCCTGCCGTCGGCGCTGTAGGGCTGGAAACTGAGCGTGCCGTCGATAGCGTGCATCATCCGGCCGGGCATCGGCAGGGCCTCGGCCAGCACCTCCCCATCTAGCCCGAGGCGGCGCAGCGCGTCGATGCCCCGCTCGGAGATCGCCAAGTTGATCGACCTGCCCCGCTCGGCGCCCGCCTCACGCGGGTCGGCCCGCCGCTCGTACAGCGTGACCTCATGCCCTCGGCGGGCCAGGTAGCAAGCCAACAGGCAGCCGACCAGTCCTGCGCCAACAACGGTTACCTCCACAGTGACCCCTTTCGTCCCCTTGTTAGTACAGGTAGGGGCACCGCGAAGTCCAGGGGCTCAGGCGGTGAAGGGCAGGCGCTCGCCCGACTCCAGCAGGGCAGTCGTGGAAGCGGCGAGCGGTCAGCCGCCCGTGTGGTCCAGGCGTTTGGCGATGGCCAGGGCGGTGGTGCGCCAGATCGGGGCCGCCGGATCGATCACCGCGAAGTGGTCACCCGACATTTCCAGATATGTCACTTCATCGCCCGATTCGCTGGCCGCTCTGGCGTACCTGCGGCCGAAGTCGACCAGGTCCAGGTCGTCGCCCGAGCCCTGGACGATGAGCTGCGGCACTCCCAGCGGAAGCCTGAGCAGCGGGCAGGACCGCAGGTAGACCTCGGCGGGCGCGGTGGCGCCCAGGGCGGAGGAGACCGCGCCGGTGCTCATGTGGCGGCGGTCGGCTTCGACCAGGTCCAGGACTCCGGCGAGCGACACCGCCAGCGCCACCCGGGCGCCGTCCGCCGCCGCCCGCAACGCGAGCTGCGCCCCCGCCGAGTGCCCGGCGACCGCGACCCGGTCCAGGTCGAGCGGCGCCCGCAGGTCCGCCAGCGCCGCCAGCCCGGCGGCCACGTCCGCGGTGGTGACGTCCCAGCCGTGCAGGTCCGGCCTGCGGTACTCCAGGTTCCACGCGGCGAACCCGCGACCGGCCAGGTCGGCGCAGAGAGCGTCCATGAGGTCGGCGCCCCAGATCGACCGCCAGTACCCGCCGTGCACGAGCGCCACGACCGGGTGCGGGCCGTCCGTCTCCGGCAGGTACAGCTCGCCGCGCTGGTCGGGATGCCCGCCGTACGGCACGCGCGTCGGCGGGCGTCTGCGGCGGTGCACGGCGTGCCGGATCGCCCAGGCGAGCCCCTCGACCCCGCGCCCCTGGATGTGCGCGGCGCCGGGCACGGGGCCGACCCTGGCCAGGTCGAGCCAGACGACCCCGTCGGGCGAGTCGCGCATCAGCTCGCGCGTCTCGTCCTCCGGCCCAGGCAGGATCACCAGCGCGCCCGCCCCCCCTGGGGCCGGGGGCAGTTGGGCGCGTACCTCGGCCGCGTCGTGGGCGTGGATCAGGACGCCTCTGACGCCGAGCGCGGCGAACTCGCGCTCGGCGACCTCGCCGAGCAGCGCCCGGTCGGCCACGAGTCCGGGGGCGATGACGACCCGCACCTGGCTCACGGCGTCGATGTCCGAATCGGAGAGCAGCGCATGACTCACGACATTAGCGAATATTTCTCCGCGTGACCCTGCGGCCCGGGACGCGGCTAGGTTGGGACGGGTGCGCGTCCACTCCCTACACCCCTGGCCCGCCACGCGGGCCGAGGCCGAGGCCGTCCAGGACCGCCTCCGCCCGCTCGTGTCGCTGACCGGCCCCGCGACGTTCCCGCTGGTCGCGGGCCTCGACGTGCACTACCGCGGCGAGGACGAGCTGACCGCCGCCGTGGTGGTGCTGCGCTCGGGCACGCTGGAGGTGGTCGAGCAGGTGTCCGTGCGCGGCAGGACGACCTTCCCCTACATCCCGGGCCTGTTCGCCTTCCGCGAGGCGCCCGCCCTGGTCGAGGCGCTCGAACGGCTGAGCGTCACCCCGGACCTGCTGGTCTGCGACGGGTACGGCCTGGCCCACCCGCGCGGCTTCGGCCTGGCCTGCCACCTCGGCGTGCTGACCGGCCTGCCCGCCCTCGGCGTCGGCAAGACCGCGTTCGTCGGCGACTTCGACGAGCCCGGCCGCAGCCGCGGCTCCTGGTCGCCGATCACGCTCGACGGCGCCGTGGTCGGCAGGGCGCTGCGCACCCAGGACGGCGTCAAGCCCGTCTTCGTCTCCCAAGGGCACCGCATCGCCCTGGACACCGCCTGCGACCAGGTGCTGGAGCTGGCGCCCCGGTTCCGTCAGCCCGAGCCGATCAGGCGGGCCGACCGGCTGGCGCGCGGCGGGTCCACGCCCACACCGTGAGCCAGACGGTGAGCCCGAACAGCGCCATCCCGAGCGGCACGTGCACGCTGATCACCCCGGATCCGCCCATGGCCGACTGGACGAAGCCGAGCAGCAGGGCGACCAGGCTGGCCAGCGCGGGCCAGCCCGGACCGCGCCCCGGACGCCAGATGAGCACGGCCGCGATGAGCTGGAGCAGGCCGAGCACGTGCACGGCCGTGGAGCCCATGCCGTGCGCGCCGCCCGCCGCGCCGCTCATGAGCTGCCCGGCGGTCACCGCCTGGACGAGCACCGCCACCGCCGCGAGTGTGACGAGCACCTTGAAAGCGGTCTGGACCCCGCTGCCCTTCCGCGCTTCGACCTCGGTTGCCACTGATCCTCCGTAGAACGTCCGTGAGGACTCCAGGATCTTGCGCGGGCGGGCGGCGGGCATCCGCCCGTCGTCGTCCTCCGGTCTACTCCCGCTGGGGTAGGCCGGAGGCGTAGAGCTGTTCCAGGACCGCCGCCACGCCGTCCTCGTCGTTGGACAGCGTGGTCCGCTCGACGGCGGCGAGCACCAGGTGGTGGGCGTTGGCCATCGCGTACCCGGTTCCGGCGAAGGCGAGGACGGCCAGGTCGTTCGGCATGTCGCCGAAGGCCACCACGTCGGCCGGGTCGACGCCCCGCTCTGCGCAGAGCCCGGCGAGCGTGCCCGCCTTCGTCACCCCGGTGGCGCTGATCTCCAGCAGTCCCCGGCCGCCCGAGTGGGTGACCTCGGCGGTGCCGTCGAGCGCGGCGACGGCGGCGGTGAACATCTCGTCGGCGTGCCTGGCGGCCGACCAGGCCAGCACCTTCACGATCGGCTCCCCCGCCTCCCACGGCGACGGCACCGCGCGGCCGTCCGGCAGGGCGCGCGCCTGGTACTCGGGCTCGAACAGCACGCCCGAGCCGGTCTCGACCGCGAACGCGACCCCGGGCAGGGCCTCGGACAGCGTTTCGGCGACCGTGCGCGCGGTGGCAGGTTCGAGCGCGTGCGTCCTGAGGACGGAGCGCCCGGCCAGGTCGTAGACGATCGCCCCGTTGCTGCAGATCGCGGTGCCGGACACGCCCGCCGCCTCGGCGATCGCGTCGACGCTGCGGGGCGGCCTGGCGGTGACGAAGACCACCTCGGCGCCCGCCTCACGGGCCAGGCGGAGGGCGTTCCGGGTTCGCGGGGACAAGAAGGCCCCCGTCCGCAGGAGCGTGCCGTCAAGGTCGGTGGCGACGAGGCGCGGGGGCGTCATGGGCGCATTATCTCCTCAGAGCAGCCGCCTGATCTCCCCGTAGGTGCGGTAGAAGCCGCCGCGGCCGGACGAGCGCAGCCCTTCGACCAGGTAGCGGGCGCCGGGCTCGCGGATGTTCTTGGGGAACTGGACGTTCCAGGTCTCGTAGCCGGGGCTGGCCACCCGCACCCGCAGCCGGTCGCCCTCGCGCACGCACTCCACCACCACGCCGTCGCCCGCGTGGGTGACGGTCTCCAGCACGACCGACGGCTCGACCGCCGCCAGCGAGGCGGACGCCTTCACGTCGACGGGCACGGGGACGGTGCCGCCGCTGGCCGCCTTGATCGCGGCCTCGCTGGCGTCGATGCAGGCGAGCGTGCCGTCGGTGGTGACGATGTAGAGGCGGTCGTCGAGGAACTGCATGGAGTACGCCGAGCCGCAGCCGGTGCCGAGCTTCCACAGCCGCTCGCCGGAGGCGTCGAAGCAGTAGATCGAGGAGTGGCTGTCACCCGCGAAGACGTAGCGTCCGCCGGGCGCGGTGGCGCAGGAGAAGACCGCGCCGTCGCAGCGGTAGACGGCCTCGATCGCGCCGTCGCTCTTGGCCAGACGGTGCACGGTGCTGCGCGACGTGCCCGCGTAGACGGAGTGCTCCTCCTGCCAGCCGAACAACACCGCGCCGGCCACGGGCGTCTGCCACTGCGGGGTGCCGTCGGCCGCGTCGTAGCGGGCCACGCCGTTCGAGTGGCCGTGGTAGACCGCGTCGCTGTCGCAGCGGACCATCCACGCCGAGGTGCCGTGGCCCTTGCGCGCCCACTGGAACTCGTCCTCGTAGTCGATGGTGGTGATCCGGCCCGCCTGGTCGGAGACGCCGAGCACGCCGTCGTGGACGTCCAGCCAGTAGATGTCGACGTCGGCGGCGATCTCGTAGGCCACCCTGGGGACCTTGCCGCCCAGGTCGTACACCTTGCCGTCGTCGCAGCCCGCGTAGATCCAGAAGTCGTCGGCGACGATGCACTTGACGCCGTCGGGCAGCCGGAAGCGGCCGGTCACCTGGCCGGAGTGGGCGATGGTGTAGACGTCGCCGTTCTGGTTGCCGACCCAGCAGCGCTCCTCGTCGACGAAGATGCCGAACGCGGCGGCGCCGCTGTCGAACCGCCACAGCACCGGGGCCTGCCGGGCGGTGGAGCGGGTGCTGGTGATGCTCCTGCGGGTGACCTGCCTGCGCTGCCGCACCCCGCGTACGGCGGGCGCGTACCCCTTGCGCAGCTTCTCCCCGAGCTTCTTGTCCGCCACCGCCCGCGCCTTGTCCGCGGTGGGGAAGGACGAGACCTTGCGCTGTCCCGCCTCCCCGATCCGCCCGTAGGTGATCGTCACCTCGGTTCCGGCGACCACCACCTCGTAGAACTTGTGCGCGCTGCCGTCGTCTTCGGACAACTCGAGATAGGTCATGTCCGCATCTCTCCAGATTTACCGGTCTTGATCAGTGATCGGGAGAGTAGACGACACCCACGACAATCCCGCCCCACCTGCATGCGCGGGGTGTCGCGGAATCCGGAACGAGTGGACATTTGGGTAGGGTCGCTGGCATGCGTCGTCTCCCCCGTGTGCTCATGGTCGTGCCCGCGATGTTCCTCGTGGCAGGGTGCGGGGCGATCCAGGACATGGGCGGGGTGATGGATCTGGCGCAGGCGTGCGACGAGGCGACCGAGCTCACCGGTGACCTGATCGGCAGGACCGCGGGGCTGACCGGGGATCCGGGCGGGCTGAAGAGGGCGCTGGACGACACGGCCGTCAAGCTCGGGAAGGCCGCCGCCCGCGCGGGGGAGCCCACCCTCAACGAGGCGCTCACCGGCCTGGCCACCACCTACCGGACCATCGACACGACGAACGCCGCGGCGGCCGTGGACAGGATCCGGTCCGACACCGCCGACTACCTGCAGGTGATCACCCGGGCCTGCGGCTGAGCACCGGTCAGCCGCGCAGCTCCGCGGGCATGAGGGTGGCCGCGTCCAGGAGTTCGAGGCCCACCAGTTCACCCGACTCGCCGAAGTCGAGCACGATGTCCGCCACCTGCTGCTGCCGTTCCGCCTCGCCGGGCACGGCCTCGCGGGTCAGGGAGATGTAGGCGCTGTCGCCGTACCTGGTCACGTAGACGGTCCGCGGGACGCGGGACGGCCGGTACTCGTCCCAGGCGAGCAGCCCCCGCCGGGCCTCGTGGGAGCCCGCGACGGCACTGCGCACCATGACCAGCGCCAGCTCCAGGGCCAGCAGCGAGTCGGGCCCGGTGACCTTGCGCTCGTGCTCCCAGCCGTCGAGACCGTCGATGCGGTACGGGCACGACCACTCCCCGGTCGGCTCCTCGTAGGGCAGGCCGATCGTCACGATGACCTCGTGCGGTTCGGCGTCCATCGGGAGGACGCGCTGGGCGATCTCGTACATGCCAGGTGAACTACCCACTCACGGCCGGAAATGGACCCTCCGGAGTAGAGTCGGCACGTTGAGCGATCCTCAGCCGGCGGCGTCGATCTCCTGACGGGTCGGCATGGAGGTGCTCGCGCCCTCGCGCGTCACCGAGATCGAGGCCGCGACCGAGGCGAACCGCAGCGCCTCGGCGGGCGGCCTGCCCTCGCTGCGGGCCACGGCCAGCGCGCCGACGAAGGTGTCGCCCGCCGCCGTCGTGTCGACCGCCCGCACGGGTACGGCCGGCGCCCGCAGCCGCTCGCCGCCGCGCGAGCCGTACAGGGCGCCGCGCGAGCCGAGTGTGATGACCGCCTCCGGCACCAGGTCCAGCAGCGCGGCCAAGGCGTCGTCGGGGTCGGCGTGGCCGGTGATGTCGGCGGCCTCGTGCTCGTTCGGCACCAGCAGCGTGACCGCCTCCAGCAGTTCCCGGGGCAGGGGCTGGGTGGGCGCGGGCGTGAGGATCACCGGGGCGGAGGAGACGCGCGCGGCCTGGGCGGCGCCGATCACCGCCTCCATCGGCAGTTCGAGCTGCAGCAGCAGCGCCGCCGACCGGGCGATGACGGCCAGGTCCTCGCCGGACGGCCCGGAGATCGTGCCGTTGGCGCCCGGGACGACGATGATGGAGTTGCCGCCGGAGTCGTCGACCACGATGTGCGCGATCCCGCTGGCGCCCGGCACCTGGCGCAGCCCCGTCACCTCGACGCCGGACCTGACCAGCGTCTGGCGCATCTGCACGCCGAAGCCGTCGTCGCCGACCGCGCCGAGGAACGCCACGCGCGCCCCGGCCCTGGCGGCGGCGATCGCCTGGTTGGCGCCCTTGCCGCCGGGAATGGTGTGGAAGGCCCGCCCCGTGACCGTCTCTCCCCTGGCGGGCGCCTTGCTCACGTAGGCGACCAGATCCATGTTGACACTGCCGAACACCGAGATCATAGGTCCATCATCCTCTGTGTCCGCCGTGCCAGCTCACCCAGCCCGATGCCGTCGAACCCGGTCAGGCTGCTGGCCAGGCTGTCGCGCATGCGCCACCGCTCCGGGACGCCGCCGTTGAGCGCCCCGGCGATGGAGCCGACGGTGGCGCCGGCCGAGTCGGTGTCCCAGCCGCCCGCGACGGCCCCGGCGACGGAGGCGGTGAAGTCGCCCCCGGCGTGCACGAGGCTGGCGGCGATCAGGGCGGCGTTGTTGATCGTGTGCACCCAGTGCAGGTGGCCGTGCCGCTCGTGCAGGAGGTCGAGGACGCGCTCGAAGTCGGGCTCGCGGGTGGCGTCGGCGACCGCCTCCCGTACGGCCACGGCCAGCCGCGACTCGCGCGGCACCACCGACAGGCCCGCCTCGACGACCTCCGCCACCGAGTCGGCGACCAGCGACTGGGCACACATGGCGGCGACGAACATGGCGCCGTAGACGCCGTTGGCGGTGTGGCTGAGCCGGGCGTCGCGCCAGGCGTGGGCCGCGGCGGTCACCGGGTCGCCGGGGTTGACCCAGCCGTAGACGTCGGCCCTGATCAGCGCGCCGATCCATTCGCGGAACGGGTTGCGCCGGGTGGCGGTCTCCGGCGGCTCGACGCCGTCGAGCAGGTTGCGGTAGGCGACCCGCTCGGCGGTGAACGTCCGGCTGGCGGGCAGCTCGTCGAGCCACAGCTTGGCGACGTCCTCGGTGGTGAAGCCGCGGCCGTGCCGTTCCAGGACGGACAGGGCCAGCAGCGGGTAGTTGAGGTCGTCGTCCTCGGGGATGCCGTCGATGTTCTCGGCCAGCGAGTTGAGCGCGCTGCGCCGGTTCCACGGCCACTTCGCGGCCAGGTCGGCGGGCAGGCCCTCGGCGGTGAACCAGCCCCTGATCGGCCAGTTGCCCGTGGCCTGGGCGATCTGCCGTACCCCCTCGCGTGGGATCTTCTCCACCGGCTTGCCGAGCACGCATCCGGCCGCCCGCCCCTGCCAGGCGCCGAGCAGCCGGCCCTCCTCGGGCGCGCGCCGCTTCCCCGGCTCGCGGGCCGCGCCGAGGATCCCGGCCAGGTCCGACGGCTCGGGCAGCGGCGACGGGATCGCGTCCAGCTCGTCAAGCAGTTCCCCGGCGAGCGCGCGCAGCCGCAGCGCGCCCGGCTCCGAGGCGCCCGCGCGCGGCGGGGCGTCGTGGCCGCCCGCCGCGTGCCAGCGGGCGGCGATCTCCCGCACGTCGCGCCCGTCCTCGGCGGCCTGGCGCAGCTCGTGCCCGACCAGGTCCTCCGGCTGCACCCAGGTGAGCCGCAGCATCACGCCCGCTCCCCCTCGGACAGCGCGGCGAAGGCGTCCTCGTGGGCGCGCCGCCGGGCCAGGTCCTGCCGGTGGATCCGTTCGGCCAGCTCGGCGATCACCAACCCCGGCGCCACCAGGTCGGTACGGCTGGCCGTCCCCACCTGCTCCACCCACTCGCCCGGCACCGCCGCCAGCCCGCCCAGCGCACCCGCGACGGCCCCGCCCATGGAGGCGATCGAGTCGGCGTCGCGCCCGTAGTTGACGCCGCCCAGGACCGTCTCCCGGTAGTCCCCCTTGGCGATCACCAGGAACGCCAGCGCCAGCGGCAACTCCTCGATGCTGTGCGTACGGCTCGGCCGCCGCGCCCCCAGCCCCTGGTCACGGTAGGTGTCGGCGACGGTGTCGAAGGGCCGCATGGCCGCGCGCAGCACCTCGAAGGAGCCGTCCCAGTGGCCCAGGCCGCGCGCCGCCGAGCAGACCGCGTCGATGGCCGCCCGGGTGCCGTCCTTGGCCAGCCGCAGCGTGGTGGCCACCACCGAGTCGACGGTCGCGCCCGGCCGCATCGCCTCGGCGACCGCGGCCGCCATGACGCCCGCCGCCTCGCGGCCGTAGCTCGACTGGTGCGCCCCGGCCAGGTCGACCGCCTCGGCGTAGGCGGCGTCGGGGTCGGCGGCGTTCACGATGCCGACCGGCGCCATGTACATCGCGGCGCCGCAGTTGACGATGTTGCCCGTGCCCGCCTCGCGCGGGTCGACGTGGCCGTAGTGCAGCCTGGCCACGATCCACTTCTCGGCCAGGAAGATCCGCTGCAGCGGCAGCGCCTCGGCCTCCAGCTCCGGGATCCACACCCGCGCGCCCATCAGCTCGGGCACCAGGTGGTCGGCGGCCGAGTAGGCGTCCAGGTGCCCGCCCGCGCGTTCGTACACCCTGATCAGGGCGTGCGTCATCAGGGTGTCGTCGGTGATGTGGCCGTCGCCCTTGTGGTACGGCGCGATCGGCCTGGCGTTGCGCCAGTCGGTGTTGTACGGCGGGACGACCCCCTCGACCTGCCCGCCGTACCTCTGCACGATCTGCTCGGGGGTCCAGCCTTCGGTGGCGCCGCCGAGCGCGTCACCGACCGCCGCTCCCGCCACGCATCCGGTGGCCTTGTCCTGCAGCGGCGTCATGCGATTCCCTCCACGATGTCCATGAGATCCCTGCCCGCCAGTTCGGGCAGGCAACAGCCGGCCAGCCGGGCGGCCGCGGCGGTCCACCCCTCCGGGATCGCCGCGTAGCCGCCGGCCGCGCCGGTCAGCGCGCCCGCGAGCGCGGGCGCCGAGTCGGCCAGCGAGGCCAGGCAGGCGGCGGCCGGTACGGCGGCGCCGATAGCCCCGCCCGACACCTCCGCCAGCGCCAGCGCCACCGGCACGGTCGCCGCCGCCGATACGCCGTAGCTGTAGACGTGGTCGAGCAGCGCGGCGTCGAGGCCGGGCACGGCCCCGAACGCGTCGCCCGCCTCGCGGGCCACGGCCAGCGCGGTGCGCGCGTTCAGCCCGATGGCGGTGTCTTCGGGCAGCTCGGCCAGCGCCGCCCGTACGGCCTGCGCGACCGAGCCCGAGGAGATCGCGGCCGCGATCGCGGCGGCCATCGCGCGGGCGCCGAGCACGCCGTCACCGGCGTTGGTGACCTGCGCGTCGGCGACCGGGTCGCGCCCGGTCGCGCCGAAGGCGACCGCCCTGATCGCGGCGGCGTCGTCGAAGTGGTGCGGGTTGTCGTGCCCGCTGGCGGGCGGCTCGACGCCGCGCGCCAGGTTGTCGATGGCGGTCGTCACCGAGATCCGCGCCCTGATGTCCTCACGCCCGACGAATGTCCGGAACGCCGCCGCGCGGTCGTCCTCCAGCGTGAGCGCGGTCCAGGCCAGCCACTCGGTGTCGTCGGACGGCCCGGCGGCCAGCGGCGCGATCGGCTGGTTCAGCGCGAACGGCACCGGCAGCGTGGTGACGCGGTACTTCTCGGCGAAGGCGTCGAGCTCGTGACGCAGCCGCCTGCTCCAGGGCGCGTGCAGCGCCGATCGATGGCGAGCGGCCGGCCAGCCCGCGGCGTCACCCACGGCCAGCCCGGCGAACGCCCCTCTGATCCTGTCCCCCGACATGTCCCTACAGTCCCTTCGCCAGTTCGTCGGCGACGTCGAGTACGTGTCTGCCCGCCACGATCGGCAGGCACTTGCCCGTGGCGGGACCGATCCGGTCGGCCCAGCGGTCGGGCACGCCGTCCTCTCCCCTGCTCGCGCCCGCCAGGGCGCCGGCGATGGCGCCGATGGTGTCGGCGTCGCGGCCGAGGCTGACCGCGAAGGTCACCGACTCCTCCACGTCGCCGCCGCCCGCCAAATAGGCGGCGAAGGCCAGGGCGACGGCCTCGGGCGCGAGGTCGGTCCACGGGTAGTGCCGCACGACGACGGCGTCGTGCAGCGCCCTCGTCAGCGCGGCTGTGTCGTCTACCGGGTGGGCGTGCAGCACGGTGAGCACCCGGCGGAGGTTGCGGGCCGTCCACGAGTCCGCGGGGACGGCCGCCAGCCCGGCGGCGACCACGTCGGCGGGCTCGGCCGCCGCCATCGCGGCGGCCACCGCCGCCGCGACCGCCCGGCCGCCGAGGATGCCCTCGCCGCTCTGGCTGACCCGCCCGTCCTGCTCGACCAGCCGGGCCGCCTCAGCCGGATCACCGGGGCAGAAGATCCCGTACGGCGCCGCCCGCATGGCCAGCCCGTCGGACCAGCCGTGCGCGTGCACCCGTCCCGTCATCGGCGGTTCGAGCCCGCGCCGGATGGCCTGGATGGTGCCGAGTTCGGAGAACCCGGCGCCGCGCATCGGCCCGGTCACCGACGGGATGATCTGGGTGCGGTAGGCGTCGGCGACGTGCTCGGAGGTCAGGTCGTGGCCGTGCCGGACGAGCAGGGAGGCCGCGAAGATGGCGTACTCCGTGTCGTCGGTGCCGCCGCCCTCGATCTCGGTGAGCCGCCCCCATCTGCGGGCGATCTCCTCCGGCTCGAGGTTCTCGGCGGGTGCGCCGAGGGCGTCGCCGGCCGCCAGGCCGAGCAGGCACCCCCGGGCGCGATCCAGGAGCGGCGTCATCGCTGGTACCGCTCCAGCACCTTGTTCCCCTCGTCCACGAGCTGCTTGGCCGCCTCGTCGAGAGAGATCTTGTTGGCGTAGTACTGCTGCAGCGTCGGCGTCGCCACCTTGCTCTTCCACTCGTCGAAGCCGTTGACCTTCAGGAACGGCGCGACGACCAGGTTCTTGACCGAGGCGGTGGCCACGGCCCAGCCGTTCTCCTCGGTGGTCATCGACGGGTCGGCGGCGGCCTGCTGCGAGGTGGGCAGCAGCCAGTCACCCTTGGCGAGCTTGGCCTGGTTCTCCCCGTTGAGGAAGTAGGAGATGAACTTCATCGCCTCCTCCGGGTGCTTGCTGTCGGTGGCCACCGACAGCGTCTGGGAGACCGCGCCCTGGTCGGTGGAGGTGCCCTTCAGCGGCGGCAGCGTGACCCACGCGAAGTCCTTCGGCGCCTGCTCGGCGACCTGCTGGCGGAGGAACACCCCGGCCGGCAGCATCGCGAACTTGCCCGCGTAGAAGGCGGGCAGCGGGTCGGCGGTGCCCTGGCCGAGCGCGGCCGGGTCGGCCGACTTGTCCTTGTGCAGCTGGTCGTGGATGCGCTGCAGGACCTGCTTCTCCTCGGGGCCGACCTTGACCGTGGTCTTGCCGTCGGCGCCGGTCTGGAAGAAGGTGCCGCCGAAGTTGAGCGCCAGGTTCAGCGTCTTGTTCACCGGCGCCTTCATCGGCCAGGCCGTGCCGAACTTGCCGTCCTTGGTCAGCTTCTTGCTGATCTCGGCGAACTCGTCCCATGTCCACGGGTTGTCCGGGGTGGGGATGCGGACGCCGGCGCCGTCGAGCAGCTTCTTGTTGGCGATGATGACCTGCGACTCCTGCAGGAACGGCACGCCGTACACGCCCTGGTTGCCCTTGCCGTCGTCGAAGGTGACGGTGTCCCAGGCGGCCTGCGGGATGTCGCTCTTCAGCTCGGCGGGCACCTTGTCCTTCAGGTCCAGCAGGTAGCCCTGGGCGGCGAAGCCGGACAGCGCCGGGGAGTCCTCGTGGATCACGTCGGGCGCCTCGCCGCCGGCGAAGGAGGTGACGAGCTGGTCGTTGACCGTGTCCCAGCTGCCCTGCACGTAGGTGACCTGGATGTTCGGGTTGGCGGCGTTCCAGGCCTGCACGATCGCCTTGTTCGCGGCGACCGACTCCTTCTGCCAGGCCAGGCTGAGGAAGTCGAGCTTGACCGGCTCGCCGGGCTTGGCGGCCTCGCCGTCCGCACCGCCGCCACCGCCGCACCCGGCGGCCAGGGCGACGATCGCCGCTGCCGCCAACGCGGATTTGATACGCATGGCACTCTCCTATCGAGGGGTCAGCCCTTGACTGCTCCGGCCATCAGGCCGGACCTCAGCCGCCGCTGGATGATTGCGAAGAAGATCAGGCTCGGGATGGTCGCCATCAGCGACGCCGCGGCCATCGGGCCGAGCCTGGCCACTCCCTCCGGCCCGGTGAACCGGGCCAGGACGAGCGGCAGGGTCATCACGTCGGGGTCCCTCAGGACCACGAGCGCGAACATGAACTCGTTCCACGAGGAGATGAACGAGAAGAGCAGGGTCGCCACCACGCCGGGGACCAGCAGCGGCGCCACCACGCTGACGAGCGTCCGGGCGCGGCCCGCGCCGTCGACGGCGGCGGCCTCCTCCAGCTCCGCCGGCACCGCACGCACGTAGCCCTGCAGCATCCACAGCGCGAACGGCAGCGTGAACGTCACGTGCACGATGACCAGCCCCTGCAGGGTGCTGATCAGATCCAGGTTCTTCAGCACCATGAACAGCGGAATGATGATCAGGATGAACGGGAAGACCTGGCTGACCAGCACCCAGCCGAGCCCGATCTTGCTGACCAGCCCCTTGAAGCGGGCCATCGCGTACGCCGCGGGCAGCGCGAGCACCACGGTCAGGAAGGCGCTGCAGACCGCCACGATCAGGCTGCGCAGCCCGGCGCCGACCAGGTCCTGCTCGCCGAACGCGTCGGAGAAGTTGGCCAGCGTCGGGTTCTGCGGGATCCAGGTGGGATTGAGGTTGGCCATCTCCTGCGGCGTCTTCAGCGCCGTCGACAGCAGCCAGACCAGCGGGAAGGCCAGGAAGAACAGGTAGGCGAGCAGGGCCAGGTACTGCGGAGTCCTTCTCATGACGCCTCCCGCATCTGCCGCCACAGGTAGAGACCGAGGACGGCCAGCACGACGATCACGATGCCGAGGCCGAGCATGGCGGCGTATCCGAAGAAGCCGTACCGAAAGGCCTGCTCATAGGCGAACAGCATCGGCAGCCTGGTCTGCCCGCCGGGCCCGCCCTGGGTGAGCACGTAGACGAGGCTGAACTGGTTGATGTTCCACACGAAGTCGAGCGAGGTGATGGCCACCACGACCGGGCGCAGCTGCGGCAGGGTGATGTTCCAGAACTTGCGCCACCTGCCCGCGCCGTCCACCTCGACCGCCTCGTAGAGCTCCTTCGGCACGCTCTGCAGGCCCGCCAGCAGCACCACCGTGGTCTGCGGCATGCCCGCCCAGACGCCCATCACGATGACCGCGGGCAGGGCGAGGGAGAAGTCGGCCAGCCAGTCGATGTTGGTGCCGAGCATGCTGTTGAGAATGCCCGCGTCCGGGTGATAGACGAGCCGCCACATCAGGCCGATGACCACCGGCGGCATCGCCCACGGCACCACCGCGAGCACCCTGGCGAGGCCGCGGAAGCGCAGGTTCTGGTTGAGCAGCAGGGCCAGGCCGAGGGAGAGGAGGAACTGCAGGGTCGTCACCGAGACGGCCCAGATGATCCCGATCTTGAAGGAGGACCAGAAGACGTCGTCGGCCAGCATTTCGCCGAGGTTGGCCAGGCCGACGAAGTCGGGGACGTCGTTGCGGCCCGCGCGGGCGTCGGTGAAGGCCAGGCCGATGCCGTACACGAGGGGGATCACGCTGAACAGCACCACCGGCACCAGGGCCGGCAGCATCAGCATCAGCACCTCGCGGTTGCGGCGGGAGCGGGGCTTGCCGCGCGGCTTCCGCGCGGTCGGCGCGGGTCTGGTCGCGGTCGCCGTCATGAGACGCCCCCGTTCGTGATCGTGCCGTCCCCGGCCTGTACGCCTTCTGCCCGCGCGGGTGCGTCGCCGGGGGCATCCGCCGGGCCGGCGCGGCGGGCCTCCGCGTACGGGGGCTCCTCGGACGAAGTCGAGGCGGGCACCGCGGCGGCCTCGCCCACCGTGGAGGCGCGCACCGCCAGCCTCGGCTCGACCGTCACCACGCGCGGCTCGCGCCCAGGGTTGTCGAGGCGGTCCAGCAGCAGCTCGGCGGCGGCCCTGCCACGTTCGGCCGAGCCGAGCGAGACGCTGGTGAGCGACGGCCAGGCCGCCGCCGCGAGGTCGGTGTCGTCCATGCCGACCACCGCCACGTCCTGCGGCACCCGCCGGCCCGTGGCCCGCAGCACGTCCAGCGCGCCGAGCGCGATCAGGTCGTTGGCGCACATCAGCGCGTCCACCTCGGGCTCCCGCTCCAGCAGCCGCGCCACCGCCCGCGCCCCCTCCGCCCGGTAGAAGTCGCCGATCTCCACCAGACTCTCGTCGTACGGCAGGCCGAGCGCGCCCAGCGCGTCCCGGTAGGCCTCGCCTCGGGCGGCGCCCGGAACCGTGTCGACCGGGCCGTTGACCAGGCCGATCCGGCGGCGGCCGAGCGCGTGCAGGTGGTCCAGCGCCAGCCGTACACCGGTCCGCGAGTCGGCCCTGACGTTGTCCACCGGGATGCCGTCGGGCATCAGGCCGATGATGACCACCGGCGCGCGGGCGCTCGCGATCATCTTCAGGTGCTCGTCGGTGACCCGCAGCGGGCTCAGGATCAGCCCGTCGACGTACCGCTCGCCGAGGCTGTGCAGCACGTCGATCTCGTCGGCGGCGATCGCGTCGGTGGACTGCAGCACCAGCCGGTATCCCGCGGCCTTCAGCACCGGCTGGATCTGCCGGACCATCGCCAGGTAGTTGGGGTTGCCGATGTCGGCCATCGCGAAGGCGATCTGGTTGGTACGGCGGGACTTCAGCGAGCGGGCGACGGCGTTGCGGACGTACCCGAGCTCCTCGGCGGCGGCCAGCACCTTGCTCACCGTCTCCTGCCGGGTCGGCAGGCCGTTCAACACCCGCGAGACCGAGGCGATGGAGACCCCGGCGCGCTCGGCGATGGTGTTGATCGTGGGTCCGTCGGCCAAGGCGCGTCCTTTCTTGGGGGTAAACGTTTCCAGTAAGCGACTGTAAACGTTTACCGCGATGGGCTTCATGAAACAGGCACGCACCATCAGGGTCAAGTCACGATCCCATAACGCCAGGTCAGACCCTGTGCGCCCCACAAACTACAAGCCCCACGAGTCCGGAGAGACCACCCACACGACCTCCGCCTCCGAGAGATGAGCGGAAAGCCCCGAACGGAAGGGGCTGAGCAACCCCCCAAGCCCCAGGCCACATTCAGCACCCGGCAACCCTCACCGGGTGTGGGGTGGGTGGAGGTTGGGGGGTCAGAGGGAGTTGAGGTGGCCGCGGGAGGTTAGGTAGCGGTCGGCGAGGGTGCAGGTGCCTTCGGTGTAGGTGGCGCCGAGTTCTCTGGCGATCTCCACGCCCTGGTGGGTGCCGATCCAGGCCGTCAGCAGGAGGCGCCGGAACAGGATGAACGTCCAGATCTCCGCCTCGTCCTCCCTGTTCAGCGACTCCTCGGTGCGGTAGCCGCGCAGCCAGGAGTCGATCAAGGTGGGCACCCGCGGATCGTCCTCCATGAAGCTCAGCGCCGCCGCCAGATCGTAGACATGCCACCCCCACCCGCAGTCGTCGAAGTCGATCACACTCGGCGGCCCGTCACCGTCCACGAGCAGATTCGCCAACCGCAGATCCGCATGGATCAGCCCGAACCGCTCGGCCCCCATCCCATACCGCCCGAGCCGCTCCCCCAGTTCCTTCTCCAGCCGCTCAAGCACGGCCCGCGCCTCCAGATCCACCCCGATCCCGTCACTCCACCGCCCCCACCTGGCCTCCACCCCGAAGGCCGCATCCCAATCCCACCGAAACCGACTGAACCCCACCGGCATCGACCACCCACGCGCATGCCGATGCATCCTCGCCGTCACCGCCCCAAGCCGCCCGAAATCGGCGACCAGCCCCTCCTGCGGCGGCTCACCCCCCGGCAAGAACTCGAACATCACACAGCACCGCCCCCCAACCGACCCATCACCGGATCCCCCTGGTTGGACGCCGGAGATCACGCCCGGTTCGCCCGGTCCGACCTCGACCACCCGGGCGCCGTCCCGTGCGGGAATCACCCGGGGTGTGCGCACGCCGGCGTCACGTCTGAGCGCTTCGAGCCACGCCAGTTCCGAGGCGATGGCGCCGGGAGAGTGGTAGCCGAGACGGTGCACTCGAAGGATCGCGGTGCGTCCGGCCTCGGGATCGTCCACCCGGAACGTCGCGTTCTCGGAGACGTTGATCAACGTGGCGGTCGCCGCCGGAGAAAGGTCGTAGCGCCGCAGCGCGGCCCGCGCCACCACCGCCACCTCCGACAGCACCCCGCCACCAGCGGAAAGATCGTGAAGCCCCATCCCGCCATTCTCCCGGCCCCGAACCGCCGAATCCCACCATGGGGCCAGAAAAGGGCCCAGCCTCGATCACCCAAGCGACGTAACGGCGGCCCGGTGTCGGCTCCCGAGCGGCGTCGACCGGCGGGCGTCCGCCGGTGACCACCCTGGGAGCCCGGCCCCGGCTTGCCGTACGGGCGGAGAGCCTCACCGTGCACGCGCAGAGAGACGGTCAGGGGGCGTTGGATTCGGTGAGGGGGCGGGAGGGGGAGGTGGGCAGGGCGCGGATGGCGGGGGTGCCGGCGAGGGTGACGACGGCGGCGAGGGCGGCGGGGATGATCAAGGCGATCTGGAGGGAGGTGACCTCCGCGACGTAGCCGAGTACCGCGGGGCCGAGGAGCAGGCCCGTGTAGCCGAAGGCCGTGACGAGGGAGAGTGCCCGGCCGACCGCCCCGCCCGCCGCGCCCACCGAGCTGAACACCACCGGCACCACGGTCGCCAGCCCGACCCCCACCAGCGCCCACCCGCTCCACGCGCACGCCACCCGCAGCGCGGCGCCGGTCAGCGGGGCGACCAGCACCAAGACGTACCCGCAGGTGGCGAGGACGCCCGCCAGCTGGATGGTACGCACCGACCCGAGCCGCGCGCGCAGCGGGTCGCCCATCAACCGCACGGTGGTCATCGCCACAGAGAAGATCGTGTACGCCAGCGGCGCGGCGGCCGGATCGGTGTCGAGTACGAGCCGCGCGTGCAGGGCGGCCCAGTCGATCGCGGCGCCTTCGCTGAGGTGCCCGGCGAAGGCGACCAGCCCGAGCATCCCGACCAGCCCCCACGGCATCGCCCCGCCCCCGGCCCTGGCGCCGTCCGCTCCCGCGGCGTGCGCGGCGGGGCGTCCGGGCAGCAGGAGCCTGGCGTGCGGGATGTACAGGAACGGCACGACGAGCGCGGCCACCACGAGCAGCACCTGCCCGTCCACGCCGAGCTTCAGCCCGGCGGCGGTCAGCGCGCCCCCGGCCGCGCCGCCCAGGCTCCACACGCCGTGGAAAGCCGAGATGATCGGCCGCCTGTAGCGCTGTTCCACCTCCACGGAGTGCACGTTCATCGCCACCTCGGTGATCCCCAGCCCGAGCCCGAAGACCACGGCGAGCACGGCCAGCCACGCGTAGGAGGGGGCGAGGGCGGGCCCGAGCAGCACCACGGCGGAGAGGGGCCCGCCGATCCAGCAGATGAGCCGGCTCGACCAGCGGTCCACCAGCCGCCCGGCGATCAGCATGGACACCAGCGCGCCGCCGGAGGTGAGCAGCAGCACCGACCCGAGCAGGGCGGGCCCGAGGTGCAACCGGTCGTTGAGCGTCGGCAGCCCGGCGGCCCACATGCCCATGACGAGTCCGCTGAGGAAGAAGTACCCGAAGACACCCGTGCGGGCCCGCGACGCCACCTTGTCCACAATTTTGTTCACGCCGAGAGCATAAGCGCTGAATCCGGCTGCCACAATGGCGGCATGTATGGCGCCAAGACGAGCGGCGAGCTACGCGCCCACAACCGGGTACGCCTCCTGCGCGCGATCCACGACCGCGCCGCCGCCAGCACCAGGTCCCAGCTCACCCGCGCTCTGGACCTGGCCAGAGGCACCGCCTCGGTCCTGGTCGGCGGCCTGGCCGAGGACGAGCTGCTGCACGAGGAGCCCGCCGCCGAGCAGGCCAGGGGCCGCCCCACCCAGGTGCCGGGCCCGCACCCGAACGGCCCCCTGGTGCTCGCCGCAGACCTGCGCGAGGACGCCTGGGAACTGGCCGCGTGCGAACTCGGCGGGCGGTACACGGTGCTGGAGACCAGAGGCCACGACGGCTCCCCCGAAGGCGCCCTGCTGCCACTCGGCGCCGCCATCAGGGACCGGCTGACCCCTCGCGTGGTCGGCGTGGGCCTGTCGGCGGCCGGTCCGGTCCGGTGGGGCCGGATCCTCGACATCGCGCACCTCGGCTGGGCGGACGTCGACCTCGCCGCGATGCTGCCGATGGCCGTACCGCTGCACGTGGGCAACGACGCCCGGCTGGCCGGGCTGGCCGAGGCGCGGCGCGGGCGCCTGCGCGGGGTGGGCGTGGGCCTGCACCTGCACGTCGACTTCGACCTCGGCGGCTCGCTGCTGATCGAGGGCCGCCCGCTGACCGGCGCCTCCGGCACGGCGGGCGAGTTCGGCCACATGCCGCTCACCGGCGGCGGGCGGCCCTGCCCGTGCGGGGCGATCGGCTGCTGGAGTCTCGACGTCGGCGGCAACGCCCTGCTGCGCCACGCCGGCCTGAGCGCGGGCGGCGGGCGCGGCCGACCGCACGCCGACCGCCTCGTCCGGCAGGCGGGCGACGGCGACGCGGCGGCGCTGGCCGCGGTGACCGCCGTCGCCCGCGCCCTCGGCACCGGCATCGGCGCCCTGGTGAACGCGCACGACCCCGAGGTCGTGACGCTGTCGGGTCTGGGCGTCGATCTGCACGCGCTGGCCGGGCGGGCGCTGTCGGAGACCTACGCGGAGGGCCTGATGGCCTTCCGCGAGCGTCAGCCACCCCCGATCGTCCCCTCGGCCCTGGGCCGTGCCGGGCCCCTGACGGGGGCGATGGAGTCGGTGTTCGACGCGTTCCTGACGGTCGAGGGCCTGGACGCCTGGCGCTCGGCGCGGAGCGGCTGACCGGCACCTGGAGGTGACGAAGCGCACAACGACACGCCCGGCGCGCGCCCTGTGATGGACGACACGTTCGCAGGCCCTCCGGCCCCGGCGGGAACGACCGCCCCAGGAAACCGGAGCCGTCCGAAACCCGTCCGCGCGACCCCGTCGAATCCCGGGGGACCCTGTGCCTAAAGTCACTCTGTCTCATGATTTTTCGGCATAGCTGAGGGGTGCCCGTGAACCTCGAAATCGCGTTGCGCATGTGCGAGGCCGCGCTCAAGCAGGCCGCCCGGGAGGGCGCGCTCATCTCGGTCGCCGTCGTCGACGCGGGCGGCCATCTGGTGACGTTCCAGCGTATGGAGGGTGCGGAGATCGCCGGCCCGGTACTGGCGCCGGGCAAGGCCTACACCTCGGTGGCCAACCGCAGGTCGACGGCCGATCTGGCACTGCTGACCGTGCCGGGGGGCGAGCTCTACGGTCTGGCCGGGGATCGGTTCATCTGTTTCGGCGGCGGCGTCCCCCTCTGGGCGGCGGAACGGGTGATCGGCGGGGTGGGGGTCAGCGGGGGTACCGTCGCCCAGGATGTGGCGTGCGCCGAGGCCGCCGCTTCGGTGTGGCGAACGGGCTGAGCGGCGGCTTTCTGCGACACGCACCGCTGGCATCCGTCATGATTAGCCGCGTCAGCACGGGTAACAGACTCCCGAATCCTTACTCCCCGAGGAGAGAACAGAGATGGCACTTCCCACCCTCACCCCCGAGCAGCGCAAGGCGGCTCTGGAGAAGGCCGCGGAGGCGCGCGCCGCCCGTACCGCCCTGCTGGCCAAGGTCAAGGCCGGCGAGCTGACCTTCGCCGACCTGCTGGAGCGCGACGACGACATCGCCAAGAAGATCAAGGTCTCGCAGGCGCTGCGCGCCGTGAAGGGCGTCGGTCCCGCCAAGGCGACCGCGCTGATGGAGGAGGCCGGCGTCGACGACAAGCGCCGTCTCGGCGGCCTGGGCACCCAGCAGCGCAAGAAGCTGGTCGACGCGCTGCAGGGCTAGAAGCCGGTGCCGGGTCCGCGCAGCGCCGGCAGGCGCCCGCGCGGACCGGCCGGCATCAGGTCCGCAGATAGGCGAGTACGGCCAGCACCCGGCGATGCTGGTCACTGTCCTCGGCGTAGAGGCCGAGCTTGGCGAAGATGCTGCGGATGTGCTTCTCCACCGCGCCGTCGCTGATGACGAGCTGCCGCCCGATCGCCGGATTGGACTTGCCCTCGGCCATCAGGCCGAGCACCTCGCGCTCACGCGGCGTGAGCTGCGCCAGCGGGTCGTTCCTGCGCCTGCGCACCATGAGCTGGGCCACCACCTGCGGATCGAAGACCGTGCCGCCCGAGGCGACGCGGCGCAGCCCTTCGAGGAACTCCTCCACGTCGACGACCCGGTCCTTCAGCAGGTAGCCCACCGCGCCCCTGGCGTCGGCGAGCAGGTCATCCGCGTAGGACACCTCGACGTACTGCGACAGGATCAGCACCGGCGCTCCCGGCACCCTGGTGCGCGCCTCCACCGCCGCCCTGAGCCCCTCGTCGCTGAACGACGGCGGCATCCGCACGTCGACCACCGACACGTCGGGACGGTGCTCGGCGACGGCCTCGACGAGGGCGTCCCCGTCACCGACCGCCGCCACCACCTCGTGCCCGAACTCTTCCAGCAGCCTGACCAGGCCCTCCCTGATGAGGACTGCGTCATCGGCCACGACTACCCGCACGGCACCTCCGCCACGATCACTGTCGGCCCGCCGTTCGGCGAGGTGACCGTCAGCTCGCCGTCGACTGCGCGGAGCCGATCGGCCAGCCCGGCCAGGCCGTGTCCCTTGGCGACGTGTGCGCCGCCGACCCCATCATCCCCGATCGTCAGCATCAGGACGCCACCCGTGCGGGACAGCTGGACGGTGCAGACCGTCGCCCGGCTGTGCTTGGCCACGTTGGTGAGGGTCTCGGCGACCACATAGTAGATCGTGTTCTCGACGGCCGCCTGGTAGCGGCCCTCGGTCTGCACGTCCAGCTCGACGGGGATGGTGCAGCGGCCGGCCAGCGCGGCGAGCGCGGAGGGCAGGCCGCGGTCGGCGAGGATCGGCGGCGCGATGCCGCGGGACAGGGCGCGCAGCTCGTCCAGGGTCTCCCTGGTGGCGGTGATCGCCTGGCCGATGGTGGCCTGCGCGGCCTGGGGGTCCTTGGCCATCTGCCGCTGGGCCCGCGACAGGTCCATCGCCAGCGACACCAGCCGCTGCTGCGGCCCGTCGTGGATGTCGCGCTCCAGCCTGCGCAGCGCCGACGCCTCCGCCGACACCGCCGCGGCCCTGCCCTCGGCCAGGTCGTCGATGCGCTCCTGCAGCTCGGCCACGCCGGTCAGCAGCGCCCGGCCGAGCCCCGCCCGCATCAGCACCGCCCCGCGCACCACGGGCGGCATGATGATCGCGCCCAGCACTCCGAGGCCGACGTAGAAGGCCGAGTTGACCAGGTAGCCGTCGCCGAAGCCGAGCAGCTCGGGGAGTTCCACGTTGCCCGGGATGTTCGAGGTGACGAGGCCGTAGATCGGATAGGTCAGGCCCAGGATCGGGATCGCCCAGAACACCACGGCCACCACGAACGTGATGATCGCGATGGGGAAGTTCACGATGCCGTGCAGCAGGTCCAGCCAGGACTGGCCGCTGGTCATCGGGTTCACCAACCGGCGGAAGGAGCCCGCGCCTTCGGGCGCCGCCTTGTAGCGGGGCCGTACGGCCGGGCGGCGCAGCACGTCGGAGAGCCAGCCGCGCTCGGAGTCGGCGAACCCCCGCGCGATCATCAGCGTGCCCACCAGGATCGGCACGCCGATCCAGACCACCGCGGTGCCGATTCCCGCTACCAGCCCCACGATCAGCACAACGAAGCCGATGATCGCGGTGGGGAAGCCGATCAGCAGGTAGCGCGTGTCAAGCAGGACACGCCTCATCAGGGAGCGCATACCACCACGGTACGAGCACCGCGTCCCTCACTCGACCCTGCGCACCGGCCTCCGGGGGTAGGGCTAGCCCTACCCTCCCCGGTAGTGAGGTCTCAACCTCAGGACGGCAGCCCGCGTCACTGTGCCCGGCGGCGCGAAACGGGAGCCTTGAAGCGTCCACCCGCCGACGAGATCGAGGCCCCCATGACCGTCCTGCTCGACCGCCCCCTGCCCGTCGCCGACGGTACGAGCACCCCGGTCGCGGTCCCCCGGAGCCCCGTCAAGGGGCGAGACTCGTTCATCGACCTGCTGCGCCTGTTCGGCATGGCGCTGGTGGTGCTGCAGCACTGGACGATCCCAGTGCTCACCTATGACGGCGCGCGGCTGGCGACCGGCAACGCGCTGTCCACTCCGGGCGCGTGGGCGATCACCTGGATCAGCCAGGTCATGCCGCTGGTGTTCTTCGCCGGTGGCGCGGCCAACGCGATCAGCTTCCGGCGCACGACGGTGCCCGCCCCCGCCTGGCTGGCCGTACGGCTGCGCCGCCTGGCCTGGCCGCTGCTGCCGCTGGCCGCCGTGTGGATCCCGCTCCCGCACATCCTGCTCACGTTCGGCGTGCCCGAGCAGCCGCTGGAGGTGGGCGCCCGGCTGACCGGGCAGCTCCTGTGGTTCCTCGCGGTGTACCTGATCGCGGTCACCGCCACACCGCTCCTGCTCAGGGCCCACGACAGGTACGGCTGGCGCGTCCCGGCCGTGCTGGCCGCCGGCGCGGTGCTGACCGACGTGCTGCGTTTCTCCACCGGCTTCGAGGCGGCCGGGTACCTCAACATCGTCTTCGTCTGGCTGGCCGTGCACCAACTCGGCTTCTTCTACACCGACGGGCGGCTCAAGCGGCCCGCCGTGCTCGCGGCGGCCGGGTTCGGGGCGGCGGCGCTGCTGGTGGCCTACGGCCCCTACCCGGGCAGCATGATCGGCCTGCCCGGCGCCGAGGTGTCGAACATGGCGCCGCCCACGCTGGCCATGCTCGCCGTCGGCCTCGGCCAGATCGGCCTGGCCACACTGCTGCGGCCGTGGATCGTGCGGCTGAACACCGGCCGGCTGGTCGCCTGGGCGGGCCCGCGCATCATGACCGTCTACCTGTGGCACATGCCCGCGCTGTTCGCGGTGACCGGTGTGGTCGTGGTGACGCTCGGCGTGAACACCCCCGCACCGGGGAGCCTCGCGTGGCTGGCGGGCTGGCCGGTCTGGCTCGCGCTGCTGGGCCTGGTCATGTGGCCGCTCCTGCGGGCGTTCGCCCGCTTCGAGGAGCCGCCCGCCCTGCCGTACGGAAAGACGGGCTGGCCGGGCGCGCTCGTGGCGGCCGGGCTGGTGGGCGGCGGCATCCTGACCCTGACCGTCACCGGTTTCGCCCCCGGGCTGGCCCCGGCGCTCGCCACGATCGCCCTCATCGGCGGTCTCCTGCTGACCGCGCCGAAGTCCCGCGCCTGACGGCCGAGCGGGAGCCCTGACGCGGAGGGCTCCCATCGGCTTGACAGCTCGCGAGATCAGGCCGCCGGCGGAAGCCGCCGCAGGATCTCCTGCAGCATCTCCCCATGCGACTTGAGCACCACGTCCTGCCCGTCCAGCCGCTCCTCCACCCGCGTCATACGGGTGTTGAGCTCAGCCACGTCGGTCTTGAGCGTGATGATCTCACTCTTGACCTCGGCCATATCGCTCTTGAGCGTGGACACGTCGCTCTTGAGCGTGGACACGTCGCTCTTGAGCTCGGCCACGTCACTCTTGAGCGTGGTGACATCGCTCTTGAGCTCCGAGACGTCGGTCTTGAGCTCGGCCACATCGGTCTTGAGCTCCGAGACGTCGTTCTCCAGACGCCCCATTCGCGTCTTGAACTCGGACATCTCGTCCTTGACGAGTGCCATGTCCTTCTTGACGAGTGCCATGTCGGTCTTGACGAGTGTCACGTCGGTTCTGACGTGTGCGACGTCGTCACGCAGGGCCTTCACGTCGAAGGTCAGGTACGTGAGCATCTCGGTGGCACCCTGGTATCGGCCGAAGGCGACGCCTGCCAGGTGACTCACCCCTTTCATGCTGTCCTCCAGGGTCACGACCCTCTTCTCCAGCTCTACTGCGGTCGTCAACGTACCAGTTCCTCTCGGGGGTGGAGGGTGATGTTCCAGGCACAGAGAGTAGCGAGTCGCGGGGTCTCTTTCGGGCATCGCAAGCCCCGAATTTTCCGCCGAATCCGGCTCGGAAGATGACACGCCATACACGGGCGGAAAGTCCTCCGCCTTGGTGTGGCTGGAGCCTCCCGGACATGATGGACAGTCATGACGGAGATCAGGGACCTTACCGAGGCTGACCTGCGGGATATTGCCGCGATCTACGGCCACTACGTGAACGGCAGTGTGGCCACCTTCGACGAGACGCCGCCCGGCGTGGACGCGTGGCGGGCGAAGGCGGCCGAGATTTCGGGGGCGGGGCTGCCGTTGGCTCCTCCAGCTCGACCTGCGCTGAGCGGTCAGCCCGAGGGCCGCGCGGTGCGGGTGTGCGACGGGGTCGAGGCCATCGGCGACGGGCTGGGCAGGACGACGCGCAGGTGCGGGCCCAGCAGCGTGGCCCACGAGCGGGCCATCTTCGCGTATTCCTTCTCGCACTGGGCCGCCCGCTCCACCGGCAGTTCCCGATTCGCCACCAGTGGCAGGAACGCGTTGTGGTTCGACCCGTACAGGTAGCACATCATGTTGTAGTAGCGCTGGCCGCTCAGCGAGTGCTCGTCGGCGAAGGCCTCCTTGTCCAGTGGCTGACTCTCGGCCTCCTGTGACATCCGCCCCCACGCCTCGATGGTGCTCATGATGCCCGTGTAGTCCCGCTGTTCCTCCGCGCCGGTGATGAGCACCAGTGCCGAGAGCTGGTCGACCGCGTCCTCCTCCTTGCCGGTGGTGGGCAGGTCGTACAGGTCGATCAGCGCATGACCCAGCTCGTGGTAGAAGATCCCGTTGAGCGCGCCGACCGTGCTCTCGTCGAGTTCCTTGGGCGTGGGCCCGGCCGTCTGCCCCGGGGCCGGCTTGGCGAAGAGCTCCCGCAGGAAGGCGCCCAGCTCGTAGCAGATGGTGATCGACTTCCCCTGGGGGTCGTAGAAGGCGTCGGCCGTGCCGCACTGCTCGGCGATCACCCGGACATTGACCGGCGGGATGAACCCGTCGTTGGCCGTCTCCGCCCAGTGCTGCACGAGCTGGCGGTCGCGCATCAGCTTCTGCACCATCAGCAGGCTCCCGGCGGTGGCCCGCTCGTACACGGGGATGAACCGGTACGCCGGGGATGGGCTCGGCGACCTGGTCGCCGTCTGACCTGCGGTGTTGGACGGGGTGGCGGGCGCGGCCCCCTGCGGCACGGTCGTCCCGCAGGCGCCGGTCGCGAGCAGTCCGGCCAGGAGAAGGCACGCTCTACGCATCATGTGACCAATCGTAAGCGGAGCGTAGTCATCACCATTCTGACGGGTGGCATTAACTCCTAGGTCGCCGACCTTGGCAGTATGGAGGGTGTGACCCTCGTAGACCGCCTGCCTGAAGAGATCGACGCCGACCCCGACGCCATATTCGACGCGTTCGTCGCCTGGAACGCCGAACGGGGGCTCACTCTCTATCCCGCCCAGGAGGAGGCGCTGATCGAGGTCGTCTCGGGAAGCAACCTGATCCTGGCCACCCCGACCGGTTCGGGCAAGAGCCTGGTCGCGGCCGGCGCGCACTTCACCGCGCTGACCCGGGACATACGCACCTTTTACACCGCGCCGATCAAGGCGCTGGTGTCGGAGAAGTTCTTCGACCTGTGCGCGATCTTCGGCACCGAGAACGTCGGCATGATGACCGGCGACGCCAGCGTCAACCCCGGCGCCCCGATCATCTGCTGCACCGCCGAGATCCTGGCCAACGTCGCGCTGCGGGACGGCGCGGGCGCCGACATCGGCCAGGTCGTCATGGACGAGTTCCACTTCTACGCCGAGCCCGACCGCGGCTGGGCCTGGCAGGTGCCGCTGCTGGAGCTGCCGGACGTGCAGTTCATCCTGATGTCGGCCACGCTCGGCGACGTCAGCATGTTCGAGCAGGACCTGACCAGGCGCACCGGCCGCCCCACCTCGGTGGTCAAGCACGCCGAGCGCCCGGTGCCGCTGATCTACTCCTACCGGATGACGCCGCTGCACGAGTCCCTGGAGGAGATGCTCAGCACCGGCCAGGCGCCCGTCTACGTGGTGCACTTCACCCAGGCCGCGGCCATGGAGCGGGCGCAGGCGCTGATGAGCATCAACATGTCGTCCAAGGCGGAGAAGGAAGCGATCGCCGCCATGATCGGCAACTTCCGCTTCACGACGCGGTTCGGCCGCGCGCTGTCCCGCCTGGTACGCCACGGTATCGGCGTGCACCACGCGGGCATGCTGCCCAAGTACCGGCGGCTGGTGGAGCGGCTGGCCCAGGCCGGACTGCTGAAGGTCATCTGCGGCACCGACACGCTCGGCGTCGGCGTCAACGTGCCGATCAGGACCGTGCTGTTCACCGCGCTGTCGAAGTACGACGGCAACAAGGTGCGCAGGCTGCGCGCCCGCGAGTTCCACCAGATCGCCGGGCGGGCCGGCCGGGCCGGGTACGACACGATCGGCTATGTCGCCTGCCAGGCGCCCGACCACGTCATCGAGAACGAGAAGGCGCTGGCGAAGATCGGCGACGACCCCAAGCGGCGGCGCGGCTACGCCCGTAAGAAGCCGCCGGAGGGCTTCGTCGGCTGGAGCGAGGAGACCTTCGAGAAGCTGCAGACGGCCGAGCCCGAGCCGCTCAACTCCCGCTTCAAGGTCAGCAACGCGATGCTGCTCGCGGTGATCAACCGGCCGGGCGACTGCTTCAAGGCGATGAAGCACCTGCTGACCGACAACCACGAGGACCGCAAGTGGCAGCGGCGGCACATCAGCCAGGCCATCGCGATCTACCGTTCGCTGCTGGCCGGCGGCGTGGTCGAGCAGCTCGGCGAGCCCGACGAGCAGGGCCGCAGGGCCCGCCTCACCATCGACCTGCAGGACGACTTCGCGCTCAACCAGGCGCTGTCCACGTTCGCGCTGGCCAGCTTCGAGCTGCTGGACAGGGAGTCGCCGGGGTACGCGCTGGACATGGTCTCGATCGTGGAGTCCATCCTCGACGACCCCCGCCAGATCCTGTCCGCCCAGCTCAAGAAGGCCAAGGGCGAGGCCGTCGCGGAGATGAAGGCCGACGGCATCGAGTACGACGAGCGGATGGAACTGCTCGCCGAGATCATGTATCCGATGCCGCTGGCGGACCTGCTGCTGGGCGCCTACGAGACCTACCGCCGGGGTCACCCGTGGGTCGGCGACTACACCGTCAGCCCCAAGTCGGTCATCCGCGACCTGTACGAGCGCGCGATGACGTTCACCGACTACATCCAGTTCTACGAGCTGGCCCGCTCCGAGGGCACGGTGCTGCGGTACCTGGCCGACGCCTACCGGACGCTCAGCCGTACCATCCCCGAGCATCTGAAGACCGAGGACCTGGTCGATCTGATCGAGTGGCTCGGCGAGATCGTCCGGCAGGTGGACTCCAGCCTCATCGACGAGTGGGAGAAGCTGGCCAACCCCGACGAGGCGCTGGAGAAGGAGCGGGAGCTGGAGTCCAAGGTACGGCCCGTCACCGGCAACCCGCGGGCGTTCCGGGTGCTGGTGCGCAACGCGATGTTCCGGCTGGTCGAGCTCACCGCCCTGGAGAAGGAGGCCGAGCTGGAGGAGCTGGCCCCCGACGTCGACTGGGGCGCGGCGCTGGACGCCTACTACGCCGACCACGAGGAGATCGGCACCGACGCCGACGCGCGGGGGCCCGGCCTGCTGCGCATCGAGGAGGAGAAGGAGCTGTGGCGGGTCCGCCAGGTCATCAAGGACCCGGCGGGCGACGGCGACTGGGGCATCGACGCTCAGGTGGACCTGGCGGCCTCGGACGAGGAGGGCCGCGCCGTCCTGCACGTGCTGGGCCTGAACCGGCTCTGAGGGAGGACCCTTGATGCGTGTGCCGGAGCGGACTGGCAAGGACGCTCCGGCACACGCCTTCCTCTAGTCTCCGTTTCGCGGTTTCACGATCGGGTCATCACCGTGTCCCAAGATCGGGACATACCTGTCAGCCGCAGGTCGCGACGGTGCAGACCTTCGCGATCATCTTCTTGGCGTCCTTGGTCTGCTGGGTGAAGTCGGCCTTGGCCGGCTTGCCCCACTCCCCCGCCTGCGCGTAGACGAGCAGGGCGCTGCCGCGCCGCGCCACGATGGCCCGCTCGCCGCCGATCCCGGCCTTGCGGCCCTGGTAGATCTGGCCGGTGAGGGCCAGCCCCTCGTCGCCGAGCGCCGCGCCCGTCGCGGAGAAGCGGTAGGCCGAGCCGGGCGACTTGACCGACGGGCAGGCCGTGACCGCCTGCCGCAGGTCCGCCATGGCCTTGGTGGCGGCCGCGGCCGAGGAGTAGAGGATCACCTGCTCGGACTTCTGGAAGTCCGGCACCGACGTGAAGATCACCGTCCGGGCGGCGGTACGGCCCGCCGTACCGAGGTCAGCCTTGCCGCAGGGGTTCGCGATCAGCCTGACCGTGGTGCGGCGGTCGACCTCCCAGTTGGTCTCGGGGTTGTCGTCCTTCTTGGCGGCGGCCTTCTCGTACAGCAGGAAGCCCTTGGGGATGCCGGCGACCGCGAGAGCGGGCGCGGCGGCGGCGGCGGTGAGAGTGGCGCCCGCGAGCACGCCAGCGATCAGGATCTTGTGGTTCACGCAAATGAGACGCTCGATACCCGCTCATGGTTCAAAATAGGGGGATGGCCGATGAAGAGATCAGGAGGGTCCTCGGGCTCCTCTACCAGGACGACACGCTGCGCACGTTCGCGGCGCTCATTCTCGGCACCGAGTCGGGCCTGACCGGCGACGGCCCGCGGCTGGCGCTCGACCGGCTAGAGCGCGGCGGCCTGGTCACCCGTGACGAGGAAGGGGCCTGGAAGGCGCGTCCCGAGCGCTTCCGCGAACTGCTGCACCTGACGGCGCAGCCCGCGCCGGCGGCCACGCCCGAGGAGAGGCTGCTGCAGAGCTTCCTGGTGGAGGGGCGGCTGCGGGCCATCCCCACCAAGCGCGACAAGCGGCTGGTCGTGCTGCACCACATCGCCGGGATCTTCGAGCCGGGGACGCGCTACCCGGAGAAGGACGTCGACGTCGCCCTGCGGGCCTTCCACGACGACTACGTGGCGCTGCGCCGCCATCTCATCGAGGAGGAGCTGCTGAGCAGGCGGGACAACGTCTACTGGCGCAGCGGCGGACACGTCGAGGTCTGAGCGGTCTTCTAGCGTGGACCGACGCTAACCGAAGTACTTCTTGGACCCGTCGTGGAGTTGCACCGGGTCGGTCTGCACGGCCGTCTCCTTGGTGATCTGCTTGGCCGAGGCGTGGACGGCGGCCAGTTCGCTCTGCCGGTCGAACAGCAGCCCGGTCAGGCTCTCGGCGAGGACGGGGTCCATCTTCTCGTGGACCACGAGGAGGTTGGGGACCACGATGGTGGGGGCGTCGGCGGGCGTGCCGTACACGTCCTTGGCGATGGTGCCCGCGCTGTAGACGGGGCCGTGGGTGGCCCGCATCTTCGGCAGCAGGTCCGTCAGCGGGACGAAGGCGACCTTCTCCTTCAGGCTGGTGAACAGGTCGGTGATACCGGGGGTGGGCAGGCCGCCCGACCAGACCAGGGCGTCGAGGGTGCCGTCCTTGATGCCCTGCACGCTCTCGGGCAGGCCCAGCGACTGCTTGGTGATGTCCGTGGCCGGGTCGAGCCCGGCCGCCTCCAGCAGGCGCAGCGCGATCACCTCGGTGCCGGAGTTGGGCGAGCCGGTGGAGACGCGCTTGCCCTTCAGGTCGGCGATCGACTTCACCCCGGACTCGGCCGTGGCGACGACCTGGGTGGAGTTGTTGTACAGCCGGGCGATCGCCCTGATCGGCTGCGGCGCGGTGAACGCGCCCTTGCCCGCGACCGCGTCGGCCGCCGAGTCGGCCAGTGTGAAGGCGATGTCGGAGTCGCCCTTCACCACCCGCTGGATGTTCTCCACCGAGGCGCCGGTGGCCTCGGCGGTGGCCTGGTAGCCGGGCAGGTTCTTGCTGATCTGGTCGGCGAGGCCGCCGCCGAGGATGTAGTAGACGCCGGTCGTGTTGCCGGTCGCGATCGACAGCCGCTTGCCGCCGCCCGTCTGCTCGGCCTGCTGGGCCGAACGGTCGCCGCCGCACCCGGCCAGTGCCACCACGCCCGCGACGAGCGCCGCGGACAGTGTGCGCAACCTCATGTGGTTCTCCTCTTTCGCAGGATGAGATGGACGGCGAGCGCCGCCACGGCGAGACCCGTCCCAGCCAGCACCGGCACGGGTGAGAGCACGAGCAGCAGGAGCGCGGCCACCGCGCACAGCACCCGCTCCACCGGCCCCGCCGGACCGGCCAGCCAGCCGCCGGTGGCCACCGCGAGTGTCGCCACCGCCAGCGCGGAGGCGGCCAGCGTCCAGGCGATCTGTCCCGGCGAGCCGATGCCGAGCAGCGCCTCCCCGGCCGGGGTGAGCACGAACGCGAAGGGCACCAGGAAGGCGGGCAGGGTGTACTTCCAGGTGGCGATCATCGTCCGGTGCGCGTTGCCGCCGGTGATCGCCGAGGCGGCGAACGCCGACAGCGCCGTCGGCGGGCTGACCTCCGACAGCACGGCGTAGTAGAAGATGAACATGTACGCCTCGGGGGAGCTCACCCCGAGCTTGGTCAGCGCCGGCCCGATGATCACCGCCGCGATGACGAACGACGCCGTCACCGGTACGGCCAGCCCCAGCAGCAGCACCGCCACCGCGCAGAGCAGCGCCGTGACGGCCAGCACGCCGCCCGCCAGCCCCACGATCAGCGAGCTCACCTTGAGCCCGAGCCCGGTCAGCGTGACCACCGCGACGATCGTGCCCGCCGCCGCGCAGGTCACCGCCACGGGCAGCACGCTCTTCACCCCGGCGGCCAGTGCCTCGGCCGCCCTGCGCGGGGTCAGCCGGTGCTCGCGGTCCAGGAAGGACAGCGCGAAGGCCAGCAGCGTCGCGTACACCACGGCCCGGAACGGCGACTGGCCGAGCGCCATCAGGATGACGATCACGAAGAGCGAGCTGAAGTGGTAGCCGAAGCGCTTCAGCAGCGGCCACAGGCGGGGGGCGTCGACGGTGACCGGCTGCGTGCCGTACCTTCTGGCGTCCATCTCGATCGCCAGGAAGATGCCCAGGTAGTACAGGAAGGTGGGGATGATCGCGTAGAGCAGGACGGTGAGGTAGCTGACCCTGAGGTATTCGGCGATGATGAACGCCGCCGCGCCCAGGGTCGGCGGGGACAGGATCGCGCCGATGCCCGCCGCGGCCAGCACGCCGCCGCCCTGTTCACGCGGGTAGCCGGCGCGTTTCAGGATCGGCCAGGCGACGCTGCCGACGCTCACCGTGGTCGCCACGCCCGAGCCGCTGACGGTGCCGAGCAGGAACCCGGCCAGGGTGACCGTACGGCCGGGAGCCGAGCGCGAGCGGCGGAAGGCGGCCAGCGACACGTCGACGAAGAACTTGCCCGCGCCCGAATGGTCGAGCACCGCGCCGTAGATCGTGAACAGGATGATGTACGTGGCCGCCACGTCGAGCGGCACGCCGTAGATCCCGTCGGTGCCCATGGTGAACGCCACCGCGATCCGGTCGACGTCGTAGCCCTTGTGCCCGATCGGCCAGCTCAGCGGCAGCCACCCGCCCCAGTAGGCGTAGGCGATGAAGCCCAGGCAGACCGCGGGCAGGATCCAGCCGACGGTGCGCCGGGCCCCTTCCAGCACCAGCGCGGTGATCGTCAGACCGGCCGCCACGTCGAGCGCGGTCGGCTCGGAGGCCCGCCGGATGAACTCGTCGAACACCGCCAGCGGGTACAGGCAGGCGACCAGCGCGAGCGCGGCCAGCAGCCAGTCGGCCACGCTGGGCCGCCGCTTGTCACGTCCGAAACAGACGAACACCAGCGGCAGGACGACCGCGAGGAACCCGATCCGGTACGGCTGGACCGCCCCGGGAAAGAACGTCCACCACAGCACGTACAGCGACAGTCCCAGCGCGACGAGCGTGACCGCCCCGGCCACCCACCCGGTCAGCCTGCGCACAGGGCGCTCGGCGTCGTACTCGGCGATCAGTTCGTCGGCGGTCGTGCTCAAAGGCTCCCCCGCGGTGGTGCCGTGCGTTGAAGGGCACGCTACGCCGAGCTTTGACCGACCGCTGTCATCTCCGGATCACAGTCTTGTCACTCTGGGCGGTCAGCCTCCGGAGATGCCCGACTCGGCGTCTTCGGGCACGACGCCGTCCCACGGGTCGTCGAGCCAGCCGTCCGGCAGGTGCACCCGGTCGCGCTCGCCCGACTTGCCGCGCGGGGTGTCGGTGTTGGGCGGCCACGGCTGGTCGCGCTCCAGCTTGGCCAGGCTCTCCCGCAGCCCGTCGAGCGACTCGGCGGTGGCCAGTTCGCGGCGCAGCTCCGTGCCCACGGTGAAGCCCTTCAGGTACCAGCCGACGTGCTTGCGGAAGTCGGCGATCGCGTACCGCTCGACGTCGAAGACCTCGGTCAGGCCCTCGGCGTGCCTGGCCATCACGTCGGCCACCTCGCCGAGCGACGGCGTCACCCGCTCGCCGCCGCCGTTGAACGCGGTCTCCAGGTCGCGGAACAGCCAGGGCCGGCCGAGGCAGCCGCGCCCGACCACCACGCCGTCGCAGCCGGTCTCGGCCACCATGCGCAGCGCGTCGTCGGCGCACCAGATGTCGCCGTTGCCGAGCACCGGGATCTCCGGCACCGCCTCCTTGAGCCTGGCGATCGCCGACCAGTCCGCGGTCCCGCCGTAGTGCTGCCGCGCGGTGCGCGCGTGCAACGCGACCGCCGCCACGCCTTCCTCCACCGCGATCCGCCCGGCGTCCAGGTAGGTGAGATGCTCCTCGTCGATCCCGATCCGCATCTTCATCGTCACCGGCAGCGCCCCCGCGTTCGCCACGGCCTGCCGCAGGATGCTCCGGAGCAGATTCCTCTTGTACGGCAGAGCCGACCCCCCGCCCCGGCGCGTCACCTTGGGCACCGGACAGCCGAAGTTGAGGTCGATGTGATCGGCCAGGTCCTCCTCGGCGATCATGCGCACCGCCCTGCCCACGATGCCCGGGTCCACGCCGTACAGCTGGATGCTCCGGGGACGCTCCGAGGCGTCGAACCTGATCATCTTGAGTGTCTTCGGGTTGCGCTCGACCAGGGCCCTCGTCGTGATCATCTCGCACACGAAGAGCCCCGCGCCCTGCTCGCGGCAGAGCACCCGGAACGGCGCGTTCGTGATGCCCGCCATCGGCGCCAGCACCACCGGCGGCCACACCTCAATCGGCCCAATCTTCACCTGTCAAGTTCTAGCGCAGGTCGGGCCTCAAGCGTTATTCGCCGGTAGGCGGTGACCTCCGGCGACGACATCCGGGAGGCCAGGGATGCTCCTGCGGCTGCGGATCGCGTCGCCCGGCCGTCCGGGCTCTGCGAGCGGGCGCGGAGCCTGCCGGCGATCGATCGCGGCGTCGCCAGGCAACTCCGCAAGTCGGAGTGATTACGCAACCACCCGGAAAACCCGCTAGAGTTTCCTTCGTCGCCGTAAGGCGGCAACGCGGAAGTGGCTCAGTGGTAGAGCATCACCTTGCCAAGGTGAGGGTCGCGGGTTCGAATCCCGTCTTCCGCTCGGAGAGGTCGTGTTTCAGGCCTCACTCGGTGGAGTGGCCGAGAGGCGAGGCAGCGGCCTGCAAAGCCGTCCACACGGGTTCAAATCCCGTCTCCACCTCGGACGATTAGCTCAGCGGGAGAGCGCTTCCCTGACACGGAAGAGGTCACAGGTTCAATCCCTGTATCGTCCACCACCTGGAAACGCGGGTCAGAGGATTCCTCTGGCCCGCGTTTTTCGTGTTCAGGGGGATCTGGCGTGGAACCCCGGGCGTTTACGCCCGGGAGGAAACGACTGCGAGGGAGGGCTCCAGGCCCGGGCGGTGCCGTGACAGTTGGTTCACGTGAGCTGCTCAGCCCGGCCGTTTCTGGTTCTCGATGTACTCTTCGATGATCGACGGCGGGGCGCCGCCGCAGGAAGCGGCGAAGTAGGACGGGGACCAGAAGTGCCCGCCCCACAGATATCGGCGGACGTGCGGGCCGAACTCTTTGCGCAGGAGCCGGGCCGAGACGCCTTTGAGGGAGTTGACCAAGACCGACAGGGCGACTTTGGGCGGGTAGCAGACCAGCAGACGCACGTGATCGTGCTCGCCGTTGAATTCGACCAGGACCGCGCCGAAACTGTCGCATACCTCGATCATGATGTCTTCGCAGCGGCGCAGGATCTCGTCGGTGAACACCTCGCCCCGGTATATGGGCGTAAAGACCAAATGGGCGTGGAGGCTGTGGACGACGGTCCTGCCTCTGCGGATATCGGGGTTCGGTTCCCATCGCGGTGACATGGACCGAATGATAGTTTGTTCGATTGTGAAACTGGTGGTGCAGGTGAAGCTCCTGCCAACGCCTGAGCAGGCGGCGGCGCTGGAGGCGACCCTGCGCGGCTGCAACCAGGCCGCCGATCTCGTCGCGCGGACCGCGTTCACCACCCAGATCACCCGCGAGTACGACCTGCGCAAGCACACCTACACGGTGCTGAAGGCGCGTGGTCTGGACGCTCAGGCCGCCCAGCACGTGATCAAGAAGGTCGCCGACGCCTGCACCACACTCAAGGCCAACCTGCGGGCCGGCAATCTCGGGCCGCCGGGATCGCGGCGGCGCACCCGCGCGATGAGCAAACCGATCGCCTTCCGCCCGCACGCCGCCCAGCCGTATGACGATCGCTGCCTGTCGTGGCAGATCGAGGCGCGCACGGTGTCGATCTGGACGATCGCCGGGCGGCTACGCGGTATCGCGTTCACCTGCTCGGAGCGGCAGCTGGCGATGCTGGTCGCGCACCGCAAAGGCGAGTCGGACCTGGTGTCACGGGACGGCATGTGGTTCCTGATCGCCACCTGTGACCTACCCGACGTCCCGGTCGCCGAGCCGAAGGGATTCCTCGGCGTGGATCTGGGCATCGCCAACATCGCCACCACCGGCGACGGGACCCGGCACACGGGCCGGGGCTTGAACGCGGTCAGGCACCGCAACCGGGAACTGCGCCGCCGGTTGCAGGCCAAGAAGACCAAATCCGCCAGACGGCTGCTGAAGAAACGCCGCCGGGCCGAGGCCCGGTTCGCCGCCGACACCAACCATGTGATCGCCAAACGCATCGTGACCGAGGCAGAACGCACCGGACGCGGGATCGCCCTGGAAGACCTCCAGGGCATCCGCGAGCGGGTACGGCTTCGCAAGCCCCAGCGGGTCACACTGCACTCCTGGAGCTTCGCCCAACTGGGTGGCTTCATCGCCTACAAGGCCCGACGGGCCGGGATCGCTCTCATCCATGTCGATCCGGCCTACACCAGCCAGGAATGCTCGGCCTGCGGGCACACCGATCGGGCCAACCGGCCAGAACAGGCCGTCTTCTCCTGTACGTCGTGCGGTTTCGCTGAGCACGCCGACGTCAACGCAGCCCGCAACATCGCCGCACGCGGTGTAGCGGGCTGGGCAGTGAGTCACGCTGCCTGACGCGGACCAGACCGTCGAAGCCATCGACGGCGAGGAACTGCAAGCTCGGTCACTTACGGCCGAGAAGCTGACGGCAGCCGGAGGATGTCGCGGGCGGTCATCAGGGCGAAGCCGAGCAGGTTCAGGCCCGGCCAGGTGGAAGGGGAGGCGGCGCGGTCGTCTTTGCCGATGCCCCAGATCCGGTCGACGGGGCTGGCCTCGACCAGCACCCGGCCGTGGGTGGCGAGCAGGAAGTCCCGGGATGCCCCGCCGAACTTGGCGGTACTGCCCCGGACCACGATCTCGTAGCGGTGGCCGGTCCACACCTGGTCGTCGAACCCTCGGACGGCGCGACCCAGCTTCTTGGCCTCGCCCGGATGGGACGCGTTCAGGATCTTCGTCGCGGTGTCGGCGTCACCGAACAGCCACGCCTTGTGCGCCATCATGTAGTGCTCGGCGGAGCGGTACAGGTGACCGTCCTCGGTGAACTCCACCGGCCACCACTGGCTCAGACAGCCCGCCCCGACGCGCCGTGGCGCGCGGGCTGGTGCCCCCAGAAGGGCAGATAGCGCAATCGCCGGCCGGCTCGTTCGGCGGCGATCGCCTCCTCGACGGAATGGGGCAGCTTCAAGATCTCCGACACTCCCATACGGTGACATATCCGCACACGGACGGGCCATCGGATTTCGCGGCTCTACGCTGGGCCGATGAGGCGCGCAGGCGCGTCTGGGTGATCGGGGAGCGCGGCCCTGGACTGGGCCGATGGGATTCGCCAGGCGTGTCGGGAAGGTGTCGGGGTGATCGGGTATCAGCTCGTGTCGGAGGCCGCGCCCGCGCGGTGGCTGGTGGACCGGATCGGGGAGTTCGGGGTGGATGTGCGGTCGGTGACGCCCGCCGGGTTCGAGGCGTACGCGCGGCTGTTCCATCCGGCCTACCTGGACGGGCGGGAGGTGTCCTGGCGCGAGGTCGCCGAGGCCAGCGGCCATGTCGCGCATCCCGGGATGCAGTGGCCGTCCATCACCGACAGCCTCCGTTTCCTCTCCCACGACGACCAGCCGGGGCTGTGGGACCAGCCTCCGGACGAGGGCACCCTGCCCGCCGGCCCGGCTCAGCGGCTGTCGGCTGAACTCGCCCGGCACACCTCGACCCCGGACACGTGCTGGTACGCCGTCTGGGACGGGTTCGGCGGCGTGCCGGTGCCGGCGGGCGCGGCCCGCTTCGAGATCCCCGGCCGGGGGATGTTCCTGCTGCGTGGCACCGTGGCGACCATCGCGGAGGCGCCGCCGCTGGACGGCTGGGAGCAGCGGCCGAACCTGTGGTGGCCCGACGACCGCGCCTGGTGCGTCGCCACCGAGATCGACTTCATGACCACCTACGTCGGCGGCTCGGCGGCGGCGATCGCGGGACTGCTGGCCGTACCGGGGCTGGAGATCTGCGAGGTGGATCCCGGTACGGGCATCGGCTTCGACGGAGACACCCTCAACCCGCGCCCGGCCCGGTAGCGGGCGTGCCGGTCCGCCTTGCCGCCGGACGGTGGTCGTCGCGGAGAGGTCACCTGATCGGGGCGGCTCCCGTGGCCCCGGCGAGGAGTTCCTCGTAGGCGATCGGGCTGGTCGTCTCGCAGCCGAGGCGGTGGCCGGTCAGGTCGCCGTGGTCGTCGCTCGCCCCGGTGGCCACCAGGCCCAGGTCCCCGGCCAGGCCGCGTAGGTGGGCGCGTTCCTCCTCGTCGTGGTCCGGGTGATCGGCCTCCACGCCGGACAGCCCGGCACCGGCCAGCTCGGCGATCCACTCATCGGGCACGACCCGGCCGCGTCTGGCCGCCTTCGGATGGGCGAGCACGGCGACGCCCCCGGCGGCCCGCGCCAGCCGTACGGCGTGGGCGGGGTCGGGGGCGTGGCGGCGGACGTGGGCGCGCCCGCCGGTGCCGATCCACTCGGCGGTGAACGCGTCGGCGGGCCGGGCGACCACGCCCAGGTCGGCCAGGACGCGGGCGATGTGCGGGCGGCCGACCACGCCGCCGTCGGCGACCGCGGCCACAAGCTCCATGGTGATGGGCACACCCAGCTCGGCCAGGTGGGCCACCATCGCCGACGCCCGGTCGTCACGGGCCTCCCGGATGCGGACGCACTCGGCGGCCAGGGCGGGCTCGTCGTGGTCGGCCAGGTAGACCAGCAGGTGGATGCTCATGCCGTCCCTGCGGCAGGACAGCTCCATGCCGGGCACCAGGGTCAGGTGGCCGTCGAGCGCCTCGGCGGCGGCCTCGATGCCCCCGGTGGTGTCGTGGTCGGTCAGGGCCAGGACGTCCAGCCCGGCCGCGACCGCCCGCCGTACGACGTCGGCGGGCGGTTGCGTGCCGTCGGAGGCGGCACTGTGACTGTGGAGGTCGATGCGCACGGTCCCATCCTGGCCGAGGCCGGTCAGGAACTGTAGGCCTCCAGCTCCGAGAGCTGGGCGGCGGCCCAGCCGGTGTTGCCGGTGACGTCCAGGCGCAGGTACCTGGCCGCGATCGTGTCCGGCAGGGTGATCGTCACCTTGTTGCCGGGCGCGGGGTCGAAGGGGTGGTCCCCGGACTCCACGGCGGTGCGGTACGTCGTGCCGTCCGTGCTGGTCCGTACCGACAGCGTCTGCGTGCGGGCGGCCCACGACATGGCGGGAGGCAGGCGCAGCACGAGGCGCTTGACGCCCAGGGTGCTGCCGAGATCGACGGTGAGCCGCTGCGGGAAGGACCACGAGGGGCTCTCCCAGTAGCTGCCGCGGCGAATCATGGGCTGAGCCAGGGGGCCCGGACGGGTCAGGCGCGTCAGGACGGGGGTGGGCTTGAGCAGGTCGAGGGGGTTGCCCGGGGCGGCAGGGTCGGCCAGGGCCGCCAGTTCGTTGCGGATCATCAGCTGGTGGGCGAGCATGACGGAGCCGCCGGGCTTGAGCTTCATGGTGGCGCGGTAGGCCGTGCCGACCTGGTCGTGGTCGATCGCGTCGGTCAGCGCCGACAGCGTGCCCGCGCCCACCTTCGCGTCGCCGGTGAAGCGTTCCGTGAACGTCTTGCCCACCTCGGCGATGCGCGGCAGCACGCACACCACGTTGACCGGCTGGTCGGTGGCGGCGGCGGGTTTGCGCAGGCCGACGCCGTACAGTTTCACGCCGCCCGGCTGGGCGGGGGCGAGGATGGTGGCGGCGGCGACGTCGCCCAGGCACTCGGCGACGGCGGCGTGGTCGGCGCTGCCGGACAGCGGCGCGTCGCCGCCGAGGGCGGCGGCCACCGGCGAGGCGGCGGAACCTGCCGCCAGCACCTCGCCGGTCACCACGACCTGGTTGAGCTGGTTGAGCAGGCCCAGCCTGGTCAGCGGGCCGTCCATGCTGACCGCGTGGTCGGCGGCCATCGACAGGCCCTCCTGGCCGCCGATCGTCCGCGGCTTGGCGCCCAGGGCGACCAGCTTGTCGTGGACGGCCCCGGCGTCGATCCCGCCTTCGACGCGCAGCGCGGTGTTGGGCGGGGTGCCGATGATCACACCCCGGTCGGCGAGGTACGCGTTGATGCCGGTCGGACCGGCCAGGGCTTCGGCGCGCATCGCGATGTCGCCGAAGCCGGACAGGACGGCGGACTGCCAGGGGCCCTTGCCCGGACCCTGGTCGGTGACGGCGCCGAGGGCGCGCCAGTGGGCCATGTCACCGTACTCCAGGTACTCGGCGGCGGGGCCCGCGGCGGACAGCCGGGTCATCAGGTCGCGCAGGCCGCCCTTCAGCGGCTGCTCGCCCGCGGGCGACGTGCCCTGTCGCGACTGGCCGTCCGCGCAGCCGGTGATCAGCGTTCCCGCCAGCGCGACGACCCCCGCCAGGAGGTACGCACGCCGAAGCGCCTCTCTTCCCACCATCTCCCCCGACTTCACCCCTGGTAACGACATGCCAGGGCATAGGCTAGTGCCAGACATGTCGCCGCGCGCTTCTTCCTTTCCCGCCGCTCTCAAATAGACGCGGCCCCCGATACCGAGCCGCTATCTATTGTCGTAAATATCCTGATTTAGCCGGATGAAGCTGGCGGCTGTTGTGCCGCGTCGCTCCGGGTTGCCTTGCCTACCGGGTGCCTACGGCTGGCCTGAGACGCTGAGAAGCGCAATAGTGTCTGCCAAAGGGGGCGTATGCCTCCTGCCCGTCATCGTCACTTCTCGTTTAGGGATCGCCTTGTACGACCAGCAGCCCCCGCCGTACGGCCAGCAACAACCCCCGCCCTACGGCCAGCAGCAGCCGTCCTCCCCGCAGGCGCCCTACGGCCAGCCCGCCTACGGTCAGCCGTCGCAGGAGCAGCCCGGGTACCCGCAGCCCGGATACGCGCAGGAGCAGCCCGGCTACGGCCAGCCCGCGTACGGGCAGCCGTCGCAGGAGCAGCCCGGATACGCGCAGCCCGGATACGCGCAGCAGCCCTACAGCCAGCCGGGCTACCCGCAGCAGCCCTACAGCCAGCCCGGGTACGCCGAGCAGCCGCCGTCGGCCGTGCAGGACCCGTACGGCTGGCAGCAGCAGTCAGGCGCCCAGGCGGCCCCGGTGCCCTACGGCCAGCAGGTGCCCGGCCCGTTCTCCCAGGCCCCCGTCGCGCCGTACGGCCAGCCGTACGGGGCCCCGCAGGTGCCGCGCAAGGAACCGGCGATCTCGCTGCTGCTGTCGTTCTTCTTCCCCGGCGTGGGCACGCTGGTCAACGGCGACACGGGCAAGGGGGTGGGCATCCTGGCCGGGTACATCGCCTGCCTGTTCTTCGGCGTCCTGCTCTCGTTCATCATCATCGGCATCTTCCTGTTCCCGGTGGCCTTCGGCCTCTGGATCTGGGGCATGGTCGACGCCTACCAGGGTGCGGTGAACTACAACCGCCGCCACGGCCACGCCGCCTAACCCCCAACCCCGCCCGCGACCCCCGGGCCTCCCAGCCGCACCAGCGAGGCGGAGCCACCGCACCTCCGCCCCCGCGCCCCTCCCCACCCAGTACCGGAATCGCCGCTCCTCCCCCTCGGAGCGCGATCCCCACTCCCTCACCCGGCGACGCTCCCCGCCTCACCCGGCGACGCTCCCCGCCTCACCCGGCGACGCTCCCGTCTCGCCGGCGACGCTCCCGCCTCAACGGCCAAAGCCCGGCGTCAACGCACACGCCTCTGCCCATCGACGGCCAGACAGCCTCCTCCCTTCCCATGCGCTCCCCGCAGCGAGCTTCACGGCCGCCCGCTGGTAACGTCTCGCGCATGTTAAGGCGTTACCTGATCGGTTCGGTCGTGGCGCGTACCGGGGATGAGATGTCGCGCGCCGTACGAGGGCTGCCGCGCTCACCGGACGGCATGCTGTTAGCGAGTGTCCTGGTGATGGCCGCGGGAATGGCGGCGGCAGGGTTCGCGGGATCCTTCGCGCCCCTGGTGGCGGCGGTGGCGCTCGTCGGCGCCGGCGAGGGTCCGCAACTCACGGCCCTGTTCGCGGTACGGCACCGCGAGGCCCCGCCCGCCCTGCGCAGCCAGATCTTCACCACGGGCACCAGCCTGAAGATCACTTCCTTCGCGGCGGGCGCGGCCCTCGCCGGCCCCCTCACCTCCCACTCATCCGCCACCGCTGTCCTGACGGGCGCGCTCCTGCAACTCCTCGCCGCCGCGACGTTCATCACCCTCAGCCCACGCCCCCACGGAACAACCTGAGGCCCAGCGCTTTCCAGAGGCCGATGCCATCGAGCGTCCTACGCCGAGGGCGGCCGGGAGGCCCGGTGGGCGGCCACCCGTTCGCGGGTGGCGCAGCGGGTGCTGCAGAAGCGGCGGACGCTGCCCCCGCCCACGTCCAGGTACGGCCGCCGGCACGTGCGGGACGCGCACAACCCGCCCGGGAAGCGCTGGTGATCGGTGAGCAGCACCGCGAACGACAGCGCCGATGAGGCCAGGAACCACTCCGCCCACGGCGCGTCGTCGCCGCCGTCGACGTGCAGGTGCCAGGAGGTGGTGCCGCCATGGCTGGTCAGGCGGGGCGAACCCGTGCTCTGTGACAGCAGGTCGTTCAGCAGGCGGGCCGCCGCGGCGGGGGTGGGGGCGGCGAGGACGGCGACCAGGACGGCCGCCGCGGCGCGCATCTCCTCGACGTCGCTCTCGACCAGCTCGAACGGCCCCTTCTCACCGTGCTCGCGCAGGATGCGCCGCACGCCTTCCACACCGGCCTGCTGATGGAGCAGCGCGTCGCAGAGCACCACGGCCCTGCGCGCGACGGCCTTGGTCGAGTACACGTCCACGCCCGCAGGGTAACCCTCAACCGCCCCGTGGAGCGTTACAAAACGCCGCACGCCCGACATACAACCGCGCGACCCGCCTGGCCGGTGTCCAGGCGGGTCGCGGACGCATGGGTCATCCCCCGCAGGCCGCGAAGGAGTAGCTGTCGCGCAGCACGGTGTAGGAGTCGCGAGTCCGGCTGTGCCCGTTGGCCGCGTCGAACTGCACGATCCTCATCTTGGTGGCCCCGGACCCCCCGTGCGTCAGATGCGCGGTCACCTGCTCCTCCCCGGTCCAGGCGACCCGGTCGACGCCGTACCCCGCGGGCAGTTTGATCCGGTGCTTGGCGACGACCTCGTCGGTGCGCAGGTTGTAGAGCACCAGCAGGGGCTTGCGACTGGCGACGAGAACGGCGACCGTCTCCCCGTCGGGGCTCAGCGCCTGCACCCCGTTGTTGGCGATGATCTGCGGCGGGACGCGGGTCAGCAGGAACCGGCCGGTGTCGTCGTAGACGCGCAGCTCCGTGGTGGTCTCCTCCGCCCCGACCGAGGTCATCACCTCGCCGCCGTCACCGCTGAACCCGGTGAAGCTCTCGTCGCCCGGCAGCGCGCCGAGCGTGATGCCGGACACGGTGTCGTACAGCAGCGTCGTGGCGCGCTTCTCCCCGGCCACGATGGCGGCCAGCCTGCGGCCGTCGTTGGACAGCTCGAACGTCACGTTGAACTGGTGGGTCCGCCTGGGCAGTGCCGTCTTCGGCATCAGCTTCACGTGCCCCGCCGCGTCGCGGATGGCGAGCCTGCCGTCCTTCTTGCGGAAGTAGGCGAGCGTGCCGCCGTCGCCGCTCACCGCGATCGGCGCGGTGCCCTCCGACGGTTTGCCGTTCGCGTACAGCGCCGTGACCTGGGCGTCCTTGAGCGGCTTGATCGCGCCGCTGTGGGTGACCAGCCGCCAGGGGCCGCACGGCGTGCTCACCTCGCGCACCGTGCACGCCTTGACGGAGACGTAGCGGACGTGTTCGCCGTGCGGCCCGGCCGCGGCGGTGCCCTGCAGTCCGGCCGCCAGGACGAGCGCCGCCGCCGTGATGGTGAATGCGATCCTCATGTCCTTCACTCCCCCGCCGTGTTCCAGCTGCCGACCCTCGCGCGAATGGTGTAGCGATCTTCCTGTTCGAGCGCGCCCGTGGTGACGTCGACGGTGACGACCCGCACCTTGACCGCCTCCCCGTCGCCGCCCGTGTACGTCTTGACGGTGAGCCGGTCGGGTCCGCTCCATCGCGCGGAGTACACCGAGACCGTCGGCGAGATCGCGACCTCGACGGCGGGCGACAGCTCGCCGGTCGCCAGGTCGTACAGGCGCAGGCGCGGTTTGGCGCCCGTCTGCTCGTTGCCGGGGCCGAGCGCGGCCACGGTGTGGCCGTCGGCGGCCAGCGCGAGCGTGCCGCTGTTGGCCACGGCCTGCGGCGGCACCCGCCTGATCGCCGAGCCGTCAAGCCTGTGCGCGGTGTACCTGGTGGTGTTGTCGGACAGGATGCGCCCGCTCAGCACCTCGTCGCCGTCGCCGCTGAACCGGAGACTCTCCTCGCGGGCGGGCAGCTTGGTGATCGCGCCGGTGGCCAGGGTGAGCACCCTGGACGGCTCGCGGCCGGCGTCCTCGAGGTACTCGACCAGCACCCGATCCCCCGAGGGGGAGAGTGAGACCCACAGGTCACTGGTGCCGATCCCCTTCGGCACCAGCGACCTGGGCAGTTCGCGCGCCGGGCTCCCCGAGACCCGGCGCAGCACGAGGCGGTGGTCACCGGCCCGCTCGTAGACGAGCCACTGTCCGTCGGCGCTGACCGCGTACCTCGCCGGATCCGAGGTCGTGCGCCCTCTCCGGTCCACGGCCCGGGCGGCGGCGCCGGAGACGACGCGCTCGCGCCCGCTGCTCATCAGCAGCCGCAGGGGCCCGCAGGGGTACTCCGTGTCATGCCTGTCGGTACAGGCCTTGATCCACGCGGCGCGAGCCGTGTCGGCCTGCCGTGCGTGTGCGGTGGCGGGCACTGTCGCCACCCCGCCCGTGACCGCCAGCGCGAGGAGCGCGGCGGCCGTGGTGGTGTGCCTCATGGCGTGGTCCTTTCGCTCACCTGTTGGACATCGCGGTGAGCGTCAGGGTTGGTCACAGGTCGGACACGAAGCGCTACGGGAGCGGGCGGCGTCCCGGGAAGCCGAGTTCGGTGCGGTGGTACCAGCCGAGCGAGGTCTCCCCCTCGATCCAGCACAGGCGCACGGAGACGCCGTCGAGCACGGCGGGGAAGTCGATGAGGACCGGCGCGATGCCCTTGACCTCGATGCCCGCCCCGGTCCAGCGGCTCAGGACCTCCTCGATGCGGGCCTCGATGCCCTTGATCTCGGCCAGCCCGCCGAGCGGGGAGGTGCCCGACTGCTGGCGGTCGTAGGCGATCTCGGCGAGGTCGGCGCGGGCGGCGATCAGCTCGCGGGCCTCCTCCATGATCGTCGGGATCAGCGAGCGCGCCTCGTCGAGCGTGAAGATCCTGTCCATCCTCGAACGTTATCGGCTCGGCTGGTAGGCGGCTGCCACCGCGCCCGCCGGGTTCTCCTCGCGAACGGTGGCCGCGAGGAGAACCCTTTCCGCACGCTCGTGCGATAGATGTGGTGTGAGCTTCTTACCCCCGTGGCGACGGAGCCCTCCCCCGCCGGTCACCCCCGGCGACGACGACGCGGAGCTGATCGCCGCGATCGGCGCCGGGAGCATGGCCGCGCTGCGCGTCCTGCACCGGCGGCACGCGCCGTGGCTGCGGGCGCGGCTGGCCCGCCGCTGCGCCGACCCGGACGCGGTCGACGACGCGCTCCAGGACACCTTCATGGCGGTCTGGCGCTCGGCGGCGCGCTTCGAGCCCGCCGCCGGGGACGCGGCCGCGTGGCTGTGGACGATCGCGCTGCGCCGGCTGGTGTCCGCGCTGCGCGGCCGGGAGCGCGCTGGATCGGCGCCGGCCACGACCTGGACCCCGCCGACGAGGCCCTGGGCTCGGTCGCCTCGGCCGAGGACCTGGTACTGGTCGGCGTGGAGCACGGCGACGTCGGCTCGGCGCTGGAGCGGCTCTCCCCCGAACTGCGCGCGGTCATCGAGGCCACCGTGCTCGACGGCCTCACCGTCCGTGAGGCCGCCCACGTCCTCGGCATCCCCGAGGGCACCGTCAAGACCCGCGCGATGCGAGCGAGGGCGCGGCTGCGGGAGGAACTCGCATGAACGCCTGGCACGTCCACGCCGACCTGATGGGGCGCTACCTGTCCGGGTCGCTGGATCCGGCGCTGGCCATGTCGGTCGACGCGCACCTCGGAGGCTGCGCGGCCTGCCGGGCGGCGGTGCCGTACGAGGAGGAGTGGCTGGCGGGGGGCTGGCAGCGGCTGGCCGACGAGGCGGGGCTGCCCGCGTCGGGGCCGGCGGAGCGGCTGCTGCTGCGGGCCGGGCTGCCGGGCCATCTGGCGCGGCTGGTGACGGCGACGCCGACGCTCAGCAGGGCGTGGCTGGTCGCCGTGGTGGCCGTGCTGGCGTTCGGGGTGATCGCGGCCAGACAGACCGACCAGGCGCTGCCGCTGTTCCTGGTACTCGCGCCGGTGCTGCCGCCGGCGGGCATCGCCGCCGCGTACGGCCCGCGCGTCGACCCCGCCCACGAGATGCTCGCGGCCACCCCCCTGTCGGGGGCGCGGCTGCTGCTGACCCGCTCCACGGCGGTGCTGGCCACAGCGTTCGCGCTGGCGGGCCTGGCCTCGCCGCTGCTGCCCGCGCCGCCCTGGCTGAGCGCCGCCTGGCTGCTGCCCGCGCTGGCGCTGACCTCCGGCTGCCTGGCGCTGTCCACGCGGGTGCCGCTGCCGCTGGCAGCCTTCGCCGCCGCGGGGCTGTGGCTGACCGGCGTCGCCGCCGCGGCCGGCGCGGCCGGCGACTGGCGCGTCTCCTTCCATCCCGCGGCCCAGATCCTGTACGGCTGCGCCGCGCTCCTGCTCACCGTCCTCGCCTACCGGCGGCGCGACCGCCTCGACCCGGGGGAACCTCGTTGACCATCCACGTCAAGGGCCTGACCAAACGCTTCGGCCGCAAGCACGTCCTGAACGGCCTCGACCTCACCGTCACACCCGGCGTGACCGGGCTGCTCGGGCCGAACGGCGCAGGCAAGACCACCCTGCTGCGCTGCCTGGCCACCACGCTGGCCCCCGACGGGGGCTCCATGGACGTGCTCGGCCTGAACCCGGCCGACCGGGTGCAGCGCACCGAGCTGCGCCGCAGGCTCGGCTACTTGCCGCAGGACCCGGGCCACTACCCGCACTTCACCGCCTTCGACCTGGTCGACTACGTGGCGATACTCAAGGAGATCACCGACCGGCGCGAGCGGCACGCGGAGGTGCGCCGGGTGCTGGCCGAGGTGGACCTGTCGGAGCAGGCGAAGGTGCGCGTGCGCAGGCTGTCGGGCGGCATGCGGCAGCGCCTGGCGCTGGCCCAGGCGCTGCTCGGGCGACCCGATCTGCTGATCCTGGACGAGCCGACGGTGGGCCTGGATCCGGAGCAGCGCATGCGGTTCAGGGCGGTGGTGTCGAAGGTGGGCGAAAGCCGTACCGTGCTGCTGTCCACGCACCAGACCGAGGACGTCGCGGCGCTCTGCGAGCGGGTGGTGGTCATGGACGGCGGGAGCGCGGTGTTCGACGGCACGCCCGGCGGGCTCGCCGCGACGGCGGCGGGGCGGGTGTGGCTGTCGGAGGATCCACCGGACGCCGCGCGCCTGTTCTGGCGTACGGCCGACGGCCGCTACCGCACCCTGGGCGAGCGCCCGGCGGGCGGCGGGGCGGCGGAGCCCGGCGTCGAGGACGGCTACCTGCTGCTGCTCGGCGACCGTGCGCGGGTGGCGGCATGAGCGGGCTCGCGGTGCGCGCCGCCGCCCGGACGCGGCCGGTGGCGGCGCCCTGGCGGGTCTCGCGTGAGCTGTTCCTGCTGGAGGCGCGCCGTCTGGCGGGCAACCCGCTGCTGTGGGGCATGGCGGTGCTGGTGCTGGCCCTGCAGACGTACCTGAGCTGGGACCAGCAGCCGGACATGGGCATCGACCCGATCGCCGCGACGGGGACGGCGATGTGCCTGGCGGGGATGACACTGCTGGTGGCGAACCTGGCGGCGTCCCGTGACCGCCGGCACCGGATGCCGGAGAGCCTGGCCGGGCTGCCGTCCGGGGCCGAGCACCGGACCAGGGCGCTGCTGCTGGCCACGCCGCTCGTCGGCGGGCTGGTCGCGGGCCTGGTGCTCGCCCTCTATCTCGCGATCCGTTACCTGTCCGGCCCGGTGGCGGGCGGGCTCGACCCGCTGGAGCCGCTGACGGCGGTGGCCGCGACCGCCTTCGCCGCCGTGCTGGGCGTGGCGGTGGGCCGCTGGCTGCCGTGGCTGATCGCGGGACCGCTGGTGATGGCGACGCTGGGCTTCCTGATCTTCCAGAACTCGGTCAACGGCTCGATGGGCTGGTGGCTGCCGGTGATGCAGCGCCACGCCGTCGACTGGCCGGCGCGGCCGTCCGGCCCGCACCTGGTCTACGTGCTGGCACTGACCGCGCTGGCGGCGGGGGCCGCGCTGCTGAAGCACGGGCGCGGGAGGCTGCCCCTGCTGGCGGTGGTCGCGTCCGTCGCCGTCGCGGTGCCCACGGGGGCCACCGCGGCGGCGGTCGAGCCGGTCGACCTGCCCCGCGTGGGCGAGTTGGACCTCGACGACGTCGATCCGCGCGTGCGCGAGCGCTTCTTCGGGCCGCGGGCGCATCGCTGCGAGCGGCGCGCGGGGATCGTCTACTGCGCCTATCCCGAATACGTCTCGTGGATCCCGCTGTGGGAGAAGGACGTCGCCGGGCCGCTCGCGGGGGCGATCCCGCCGGAGCATCGGGCGCTGATCCCGCCGATCAGACAGCTCACCCCGACCTGGAGCCACGGCGAGGACTGGAAGGTCCCCGCCGCCCGCCCGCCGATGACCTGGAAGCAGGCGGACCGGGAGCGGACCGCCCAGCAGATCGCCTACGAAGTCCTGCGGTTCCGGAGGCAGTGCGACGCGCGCGGCCAGGCGCGCACCCTGGTGGCACTGTGGCTCGTCGGACAGGTGGGCAAGGTGGCCGAACCTGACAGGATCACCTGGCGCGGCCAGGTCATGGCCATGGGCGGGGTCGATTACGGCGCCGCCGAGGTCGGCTACGCCGGGCGGCTGCTCGCCGCCCCGGGCACGCGGGAGCGGCTGTGGGCGCACTGGGACACGCTCACCGGGCCGTCCACGACGATCGGGCAGGCGCTGCCGCTGCTCGGACTGAGGCAGGAGTTCCCCCTCTCACGACCGGGAGTCACACCATGCCGCTGACCTTGCGCGCCGGGCCGGAGGCGCCCGCCGTACCCACGTCTCGGCGGGGTTCGGGGCGGCGGGCGCGGGCCGCGCTCGCGCTGGCCGGGCCGCTCGCGCGGGCGATCGAATGGGCGCCCCTGGCCGCCGCCTCCGTCTTCACCCTGGGGCTGGTGTGGCTGGTCGAGGCGGGCCAGGTTCTGCACCCGTCGGTGGCGCTCGACCTCATGCGGATCGGCGGCACTCTGCTGGGCGGCGCGGCGGCGTTCGCGCTGGTCGACGCCATGGCGGCGGATGTGGACGCGGCCGCCCTGCCACGCTGGGTACGGCAGGGCCTGCGCTGCCTGCTCGCGGGTGGCGCCGCGGTCGTGGTGTGGTGCGCCGCGTTCGCCTCGCTGGTCGCCCGGATGCGGCCGGGGCAGCTCTTCCCGGTGGGCGACCTGCTCGTCGAGGCCGTGGTGTGCCTGGCGATCGGGCTGGCCGCGGGGGCGACCGCCGTCCGGTTCACCACCGGCCGGCAGGCCGCCCTGGCCGCGGTCGTCGTGCAGCTCGCGCTGGTGCTGGGCACCATGCTGCTGCCGGAGGGCCTGCAACTGTGGCCGCCGACCTGCGGGTACGGCGCCTGGGACGAGGCGCACCGGTTCTGGCTGCTGGCGCTGCCGGTGCCGGTGGCCTGGCTGGTCGCCTCAGGCCGGGACGTCCGCTGAGGCCGTGGTACGCCAGCGGCCCTTGAAGGCCGCCATGGAGACGAGGAAGACCGCCTGGCCGCCGATGGTGACCATGATCCAGACGCTCCAGCCGCCCGCGGTGACCACCAGCGGCGCCACCACCAGTAGCACCACGACCATGACGCGCACGACCATCCCCCACAGGCCGAGGGCGGCGCCCTGCAGGGCGGGCTGGACGTCCTCGGCGTCCTCGGAGAAGTTGGCCATCCACGGTACGTACGCGACGCCCAGGCAGAGGAAGACCACCGCCCACACGGCCGCGCCGTGGGCGGTGGAGACCGGCTGGCCGATGATGGTCACGAAGTAGCCGAGGGAGGCGATCGTCAGGATCGTGCCGGCCAGCGTGAACGGCTTGCGCAGTTGCAGCCGGTCGGAGACGCGGCCGACCAGGATGACGGCCAGCGCGTTGAGCACGATGCCGAGCGCGACCACGCCGTTGGCGCCGGCCGCCCGCAGGCCGAAGGAGTCGACCAGGATCGTCTGCCCGAAGATCGCCAGGGTCCAGTAGAGGATCTGCCAGCCGGTGTTGCCCAGCACGTGCGCCCACAGGTGGCCGTACCTGAGCAGTTCGCGCGCCTTGGCCGGGTCGATCTTCTCCTCGGCGCTGACCGCCGCCTCGGAGGTCATCACCTGCGCCCGCAGCGCGGCCGACGGTTCGGCGATCTGCCAGATGATGATCGCGCACAGCGTCAGCGAGACGACGCCCATGATGATCGCCTGCGACTCCCACCGGTTGCCGAACATCGGCAGCGTCAGGCCCGCGATCGCGGAGGCCAGGAAGGAGGCGCCGACGGGACCCCAGGTCCAGAAGCCGAACGCCTGCGCCCGGCCCATCCGCGGCGAGAAGTCGCGCACCAGCGACGCGGTGATGGTGATGCCCGCGCCCTCGATGAACAGCATCAGGCAGCGCACCGCGAACAGCCCGCCCACGCTGTCCACGGTGGCGAGCAGGAAGTTGCACGCCGCGGTGACGGTCAGCGTGGGCACCAGCAGCGTGACCCGCCCCCACTTGTCGGACAGGATCCCGCCGAACCCCGCGGAGATCCCCGCCACCAGCACCGACGCCGCCGCGATGAGTCCGTACTCCTCCAGCGACATGCCCAGGTCCTCGCGCAGCAGCGGGAGGATCGTGGCGAGCGTCGTCTCGAAGTTCGCGACCAGACTGGCCAGTACGGCTATCGCCAGCAGGCGGATGCGGCGGGCGCCTACGGGATACGTGTTCAGCTCGCGGACATAGAACGGCTTCATCCATCCTCCAGCGGAAGGACTTCGGTGGAAGGTCGCTCTAGAACGCGTTTCTAGTTGCTCCAAAATGTCCCGGTTAGCGGTTATTCGTCAATGTCGCATGGCATTACGATGTGATCTCGATCACATCCGGGTCGATGATCGACTCCGACTGGCCCGCCTGACAAGATGTGACCCAATCGCCACTGTTTTCGCTTACGGGGCTTCGTGAATGGCCATAAACTCCGCGCCTGTGAGCCTGCCTGTACGTGAACGTTCCCCCCGGCCCGGCGGCGGTCGCCACCGCCGGCCCGTGCCAGCGTCCCTCCCGCCGGACGCTCCGGTGCTGGTCCTAGCCACCCCCGGCCAGACCCAGGGCCCGGCCGCCGAGATCGCGAACCTGGTCAGCGTGGACAACCCGCAGATCGAGGTACGCCTGGCCACGGTGGAGGCGCTTCCCGAGGCCATCCCCGCCGGGCGCCCGGCGATCGTGGTGCCGCTGCTGCTGTGGTCCGACCCCGATGTGATGGCGCGGATCCAGCAGACGGTGCCCGAGGGCACGACCGTGACCGAGTCGCTCGGCCCGCACCCGCTGCTGGCCGAGGCGCTGCATATCCGGCTGGCCGAAAAGGAGCTGGCCAGGGTCGATCGGATGCGGCTGCTCAGCGTGTCCAATCCCGTGGACGCGGTCATCCTGGGCACCGTCGGCGGCGAGCGGGCCGTGCACGAGGCTCAGGCGACGGCCGTACTCCTGGCCTCCAGGCTGACGCTCCCCGTCGTCGCCGCCTCGCTCGACAGCGAGCCCGGCGTGGGCGTGGCCGCCGAGCGGCTGCGCGCGGCCGGCGCGCAGCGCCTGGCCATCTCGCCCTGCCTGATCGGGGACGAGAGCGCGCCCGGCACCCTCGAGGCGGCGGCACGCGGCATCGGGGCCGGGTACGCCGAACCGCTCGGCGCGCACGGCGCCGTGGCCGAACTCGTCGCCCGCGCCTACGGCAGTCAACTGGCGACCTGACGCTTGTAGAGATCGAGTAGCCCGCGTTACCGTCGGCAGATGCGCAACGTGCGGGTATCCGGCAAGCGGCTGGGCTTACGCGACGTCACGGAGGACGACGTCGAGAGCCTGCACGCGATCTACGGCGACCCCGCGGTGACCGCGCATCTGCCGTACGGCCCGCGCAGCCGCGACGACGTCGAGGCGCTCGTCGCGGAGGCGATCGCCGCCGCCGAGGCGGCCACCCGCAGGCTGTACGTCCTGGCCGTGATCGACCACGACACCGCCCAGGTGATCGGGGTGGCCAGGCTGCACATCGAGGCCGACCACCCGCACAGCGCGGAGATCGGCCTCGGCCTGCGCCCCGACCTGTGGGGGCGGGGCATCGGGACGGACCTGATCCGGCTGCTGCTGACGTTCGGGTTCCGCGAGCTCGGCCTGCACCGGCTCTGGGGCGCCCGCTCCCCGTCCAACACGGCGGCCCAGCTCGCCATGCTCGTCGCCGGCATGGTCGAGGAGGGCCGCGTCCGCCACCATGTGCTGACCCCGGACGGCTGGCGCGACTCGATCGTCCACTCCGCTCTGGAGGACGAGTGGGAGGGCGAGCGCCGGTAGCCGGCCGCGCGGGCAAAGTCCTTTCCACAGGTGAGCCCGGACCCGCCGAGATTGTCGGTGCCGCGCTCTAGCATGAGCCACCTCTAAGGAGGGATGGTCGCTCATGCTCGACTCGTTGATCGTGCCGCTTCTGGTCACCACCGACCTGCCGCCCGAGGCGGATCTGGCCGAGTTCGGACGACTGCTCACCGGCGCCGCCCGCACCCTCGACCGCGACGGGGAGAGCTACGACGGCTTCCTGGCCGGCAAGGTCTTCTGGCTCGACCAGCCGACCCCGCCGGGCGCCGCCCCCGCCCAGGGCGACCTGCGCTTCGCCGCCCTGGTCGGCTTCCTGGCCGCCGCCGGCTCGGAGCACGCCACCCGGGAGGTGGTCGCCGACGCCCGCAGGGCGATCAGCGCCGCGGTGGACGCCCGCTACGGCGACCTCGGCGCCGCCACCCCCGCCGTCATGGCCATCAGAGCCAGGGACGTGCGCGAGCGCAGCCCTGAGTCGGCCCTCACGGTCGACACCGAGGACGCCCGCACCGACCTCGTCTCGGCCACCCACGCCTACCTCTGACTCCGCGTATCACCCCGGCGAGCGTTCAACTTCCCGCAAAGACCCCCGGCGGGTGACTGTGGCGTTACGCGCGGGGGTAGAGGTTTCCCATGCTCTATGGCAAGGAACATGTGAGGCGCTACCAGGAGACCGACGGCGCCGAAGGCCACGACTGGAACAACACCACCGTCCTGCTCCTGACCACGAAGGGGCGGACGTCGGGCAGGCCGTACACCACGCCGCTCATCTACCAGCGCGACGGTGAGAACCATGTGGTGGTGGCCTCCAAGGGTGGCGCTCCTGCCGACCCGGACTGGTATCTGAACCTGCGGACCTACCCCGACGTCGAGGTACAGGTCAAGGGGGACAGGTTCAGGGCGAGGGCGCGTACGGCGACGGACGAGGAGCGGTCGCGGCTCTGGGAGCTGATGAACCGCACCTGGCCCGACTACGACCAGTACCAGCAGAAGACGGACCGGGAGATCCCGGTGGTGGTCCTGGAGCGCGCCGCGTGAGAATGGGCGGATGAGCCGCGAGCATCACTACAGCACCACCGTCACCTGGACCGGCGACCTCGGCGAGGGTACAGCCGGCTACCGCGCCTACAGCCGGGACCACGAGGTCTCGGCCGGGGACAAGCCGCCCCTGCCCGGCTCCTCCGACCCCGCCTTCCGCGGCGACGCCGCCCGCTGGAGCCCCGAGGACCTGCTGGTCGCCTCGCTGGCGCAGTGTCACATGCTGTGGTTCCTGCACCTGTGCGCGGTCAACGGCATCGTCGTGACCGCCTACACCGACGAGGCGACCGGCGTCATGGAGGAGACCGCGGACGGCGCCGGCCGCTTCACCTCGGTGACCCTGCACCCCGCCGTGACCCTCGCCGACCCCGCCCTCGCGGACAAGGCCGCCGAACTGCACGAACAGGCCCACCGGCTCTGCTTCATCGCCAACTCGGTGAACTTCGACGTCCACGTGGACGGCTGACACCGGGCGGCAAGGCCCATTTGCCGGAACCCCGAGGAGCGCCCGGTTCGTTCTTCTGGCATGGCTGACATCCCCTATGACCGGCGAGAGCAGCTCAAGCAGATCCAGAGCGGGCTGCTGCCCGACGAACAGATCATCGCGGTGTACGACGCCATCGGCACGGGCACCGGTTTCCTCGGGCTCACCAACCGGCGGGTGATCGTCCAGGACAAGTCGTTCGTGGGCAAGCGGCTGGCGATCACCAGCATCCCCTACGGCAAGGTGTCCGCGGTGAGCGTGGTGAGCAACAAGTCGATGGCGGGCACGTTCTTCTCCTCAGGCGCGATCGCCATCCACGTGGGCACGCACACCTACGAGGTGGAGTTCCGCGGCGACAACAAGGCGCACCACGTCCACAACGTGATCCTCCACTACATCTCCTAGGCGCGCAGGGAGGCGTAGAGGCCGGCCGTCCGCGCGGCGACGCTGGACCAGGAGAAGTGCTCGACCGCGCGCGCCCGGCCCGCCTCGCCCAGCCGCCGCGCCCGCTCGGGGTCCCCCAGCAGGGCGTTCACCCGCTCGGCCAGATCGGCGGCGAACCGTTCCGGATCGTACGGCTCGCCGTCGGCGCCCTGGTCGATCGGCACCAGCAGGCCGGTCTCCCCGTCGGCCACCACCTCGGGGATGCCGCCCGTCGCGGTGGCCACCACGGCGGTCTCGCAGGCCATCGCCTCCAGGTTCACGATGCCCATCGGCTCGTAGACCGACGGGCAGACGAACACCGCGGCGTGCGTGAGCAACTGGATGACCTCGGGCTTGGGCAGCATCTCGGAGATCCAGAACACGCCCTCCCGGTCCAGCCCCTGGACCAGCCCGGCGACCTCGGCGGCGATCTCCGGCGTGTCCGGCGCGCCCGCGCACAACACCAGTTGCGCGTCCGGGTCGAACGACCGGGCGGCGCGCAGGAGGTGCACGAGCCCCTTCTGCCGGGTGATCCGGCCCACGAACACCACGTACGGCCGGCGCGGGTCGATGCCGTGCCGTTTCAGGACGTCGTCGGCCCGGTCGGGGGCGTACTCGGCGGTGTCGATGCCGTTGTGGATGACGGTGACCCGTTCGGGCGCGATCTCCGGGTAGGCGGCGAGCACGTCGCGGGCCATCCCCGCCGACACCGCGATCACCGCGTCGGCCGCGGCGAGGGCGGTGCGTTCGGCCCACGAGGACAGGGTGTAGCCGCCGCCGAGTTGTTCGGCCTTCCACGGGCGCAGCGGTTCGAGGCTGTGGGTGGTGACCACGTGGGGGGTGCCGTACAGCATCTTGGCGACGTGGCCGGCGAAGTTGGCGTACCAGGTGTGGCTGTGTACCAGGTCGGCGCCCTGGCAGGCGGCAGCCATCTCCAGGTCGGCGCCGAGCACCTGCAGCGCGGCGTTGGCCGTCCGCAGCCCGTCGGGCGCCCGGTAGGCGGCCACGCCGGGCTCGTCGCGGGGGGCGCCGAAGCAGCGCACCCGGACGTCGGCCAGCCGCCGCAACTCCCTGGCGAGGTATTCGACGTGCACCCCCGCCCCGCCGTACACCTCGGGTGGATACTCGCGGGTGAGCAGATCTACGCGCATGGCCCAACCCTACGATCGGCCGGGCGCCTGGGGCACGCCGCCACCCGCACAGGCGGTGGGGCCGTGCTCTTCCACCGTTTCGTGTTGAGTCGCGGGGCTCTGAGATAGTCGTTCCGATTCGGGGTAACTTCTGCACATGATGTCGCGCAGGGTCCTCGCAGTGGTGCTCGCCGGTGGAGAGGGAAAGAGGCTGATGCCGCTGACGGCTGACCGGGCGAAACCCGCGGTGCCGTTCGGTGGGATGTACCGGCTCATCGACTTCGTCCTGTCGAATCTGGCCAACGGCGACTACCTGAAGATCGTGGTGCTGACGCAGTACAAGAACCACAGCCTCGACCGGCACATCTCCAGCACCTGGCGGCTGTCGGCGATGCTCGGCAACTACGTCACGCCGGTGCCCGCGCAGCAGCGGCTCGGGCCGCGCTGGTTCTCCGGGTCGGCCGACGCGCTGTTCCAGAACCTGAACCTGATCTACGACGAGCTGCCCGACCACGTGATCGTGTTCGGCGCCGACCACATCTACCGGATGGACCCCCGGCAGATGGTCGCCCAGCACGTCGACTCGGGCGCGGATGTCACCGTGGCGGCGATCCGGCAGCCGCTGTCGCTGGCCGACCAGTTCGGCGTCATCGAGGCCGACGCGGCCGGGCGCAGGATCGCGGCGTTCCGGGAGAAGCCGAAGGACGCGGTCGGGCTGGCCGACTCGCCGCACGAGGTGTACGCCTCGATGGGCAACTACGTGTTCAGGACGCAGGCGATGATCGACGCCGTGCGGGAGGACGCGCTCGACCCGACCAGCAAGCACGACCTGGGCGGCAACATCATCCCGATGCTGGTCAAGGCGGGCGGCGCGGAGGTCTACGACTTCGCGAACAACATCGTGCCCGGCTCCACCGAGCGCGACCGCGGCTACTGGCGCGACGTGGGAACGCTGGACGCCTACTACGACGCGCACATGGACCTGATCTCCGCCCACCCGGTCTTCAACCTGTACAACGACCGCTGGCCCATCTACGCCGGCCACATGCCGCTGCCGCCCGCCAAGTTCGTGCACAACGAGGGGGACCGGGTGGGCCGCGCGATCGACTCCCTGGTCTCCCCCGGAGTGATCGTCTCCGGGGGTACGGCGATGCGCTCCATCCTGTCGCCCAAGGTGGTCCTGCACTCGCACTCCCTGGTGGAGGACTCGGTGCTGATGGACAACGTGAAGGTCGGCCGGGGCGCGATCGTGCGCAAGGCCATCATCGACAAGAACGTGGTGATCCCGGACGGCGCCCGGATCGGCTTCGACCTGGACTACGACCGGACCCGCTTCGCGGTGACCCGGGGCGGCGTGGTGGTGATCGGCAAGAACGAGATCGTCGACCGCTGAGTCACGGGCCTCCGGGACGGAAGCGCGGCAGGACGGCGTTCAGGTCGGGCACCTCGTGCCCGAGGGACAACCGTGATCATATGTTGGGATGTCCCTGCCAGTCAGGGCATCTCTACAGCAGCATCTCGTAGGGGCCGAACGTGGGCCCGAGAGTCGTTCTGCCTTCGATCAGCGTGCACGGTACGCGGTGGACGCCGTGCTCGCCCTCTCCCGCGACGGCCTCCAGCAGTCGCGCGGCGGCGACCTGGCCGACCTCGACCAGGCAGGGGTCGATCGTGGTCAGCAGTCGCTCCCACCTGGAGGTCAGCCCCCGCCAGTTGTCGTAGCCGACGATGGCGACGTCGTCGGGGATGCGCAGGCCCGCCTGGGCCAGGACGGCGTACGCGCCGAGCGCGATCTCGTCGTTGGCGGCGAAGATCGCGTCCATGGGTTCGCCGGAGTCGAGGAGGCGGCGGGCGGCCTCGGCGCCCCAGTGGCGTTTGTAGTCCCCGTGCAGCGGCCCGCCGAGGACCGGTCGCAGCCTCTCGCGCTCCAGGACCCCCAGCAGTCCCGCCCATCGCTGCTCCACCGCGGGGAAGGCACGGTCGGCGGTGATGTGCGCGATGTGGCGGCGGCCGAGCCGTACGAGGTGCTCCCCGGCCATGGCGCCGGCCGCCTGGTTGTCGGGCAGGACGAGGATGTCCTTGCCGGGGCCCGGCACGCTGAAGGCGTAGACGACCGGGGCGGGGAAGTCGATCGCCCAGGCCACGTTGGCCAGGTCGGGGTTGTCGCCGATGACGAGGAGCCCGTCGACCCGGCGCGCCTTGAGGCGCTTGAGGTGCTCGACCAGCACCTGCGGGGTCTCGTGCCCGTCGAGCGTCAGGGAGGCGATGCCCTGCCGCCCGAGGAAGTCGTTGGCTCCGATCACCAGCGGCATGCTGAACAGGCCGGGAGCGTTCTCCGCCAGGATGCCGACGATGAAGCTCTTGCCGGTCACGAACGACCTGGCCAGCACGTCGGGCTGGAACTGCAGCCGCTCGGCCGTCGCCAGGACGTGCGCGCGGGTGGCGGCGGAGACGCGACCGGCCCCGCTCAGGGCCCGGGAGGCGGTGGAGATCGACACCCCGGCCGCGGCGGCGACATCGCTCAGACTGACTTTGCTGGCCATCCCGCCCATCGTAGCGGTCGTGATTGCGCAAGCGTTGCCGCACATCTAACTCTAGACGAGCACAGTAGTGAGGATCACAATCGGCGGCAATTGCGGAAACGTTTGCGCAACCTGATGAGGAGCACCCCCCATGGCTCGCAGGAAGAGATTCGCCGCCGCGTTGACGGCCGGGCTCATGATGATCGGCCTGGGATTACCGGCCGGGCCGTCCTACGCCGACCCGGTGCCGGAGTCCGCGACCGTGACCTTCGGCACCGCGCTCACCGCCCAGGCCGCCACCGTCAACGCCTCCCCCGGCGGCAACGATCCGGCCGTGAACGTCAGGAACCTCGGCGGGCGGGACTGCTGGGAGATCGGGCCGGGCAGGCCCAGCCAGTACGTCTACGTCACGCTGGATCCGGCGCTCAAGCCACCTGGGCGAACGGCATGGGCGGAAGCCAGCGGCCGGTCTGCGTGTCCGCTTTCGCGCTCAAGCCGTCCCCCTTCGCCACCGACAACGTCCAGGTCAAGGTCACGACGCTCGGCAACGTCTTCACCCCGGGCGACGCGGCGACCTTCGGCGTGCTGAGCGCCAGGGACGCCACCGTGCGCTGGAGCGCGCGCGACTACGCGGGCCGGGAGGTGGGCGGCGGCGAGGTGCCGGTCGACCCGGTCAGCCGGGAGGGACGGATCGACGCGGGCGTGCTGCCGCACGGCTACTACACCCTGTCGGTGCGGGGCAGCGACCACACGGCCGGCACGGTGGTCCGTACGGCGGGCTTCGCGGTCATGAACCCCGCCCCCGACCCGGCCCAGACCGCGGACTCGATGTTCGGCATCAGCCACCACCGAGCCCCGGTCTCCGGATTCACCTGGGACGACACCACCGCGCTGGCCGCCAAGGCGGGCGTCGAGAACGTCCGGGTGGACTCCGTCTGGTGGAACAACATCGAGAAGCCCAAGGGCGAGTACCACTTCCCCGAGCTCAGCGAGCACGTCGTCGGCAACCTCGCCGAGCGCGGCCAGCAGGCCCTGCTCATCCTGGGGCTGGGCAACGCCGACTACGGCAACATCCCCAGCACGCCGGAGGCGTACGAGGCGTTCGGCAGGTACGCCGAGGCGGTGGCCGACCACTACAAGGGCAAGGTCGGCGCGCTGGAGGTGTGGAACGAGTACTACGGCGGCTTCACCAGCGGCGTCTGCTCGCAGAGCGCCAAGTGCTACGCGAAGATGATCGCCGCCGCCTACCCGAAGATCAAGGCGAAGGCGCCGGGCGTCCGCGTCGTCGGGGCCTCCTCGTTCAAGGCGCCGCTGGACTGGTTCGAGGAGCTGTTCCAGCTCGGCGGCCTGGACAACATGGACGCGATCTCCATCCACCCCTACCGGGCGCCGGGCACGCCAGAGGGCGTGGAACTGGACGTCGAGGGCCTGAAGAAGCTGATCAGGAAGTACAACGGCGGCGCGGACAAGCCCATCTGGATCACCGAGCAGGGCTGGTCCTCCGCGGGCGCCAAGGGCGTCGGCGTGAGCGAGAAGGTCCAGGCGCGGTCGGTCGCCCGCGCCCTGCTGACCGCCAAGGCGGCGGGCATCGAGAAGTACTTCTGGTACGACCTGGTCAACGACGGGGTCAACCCCGACAACAGCGAGCACAACTTCGGCATGCTCCGCAAAACCGGCCCCGACGCGACCTCACTCAACCCGAAGCCGTCCTTCCTCGCCTACGCGACGGCGGCCAGGGAGCTGACCGGCGCGAAGTTCGTCGGCAAGGTCGACACCGGGGACAAGGACCTGCACGCCTACCGGTTCGAGGGCGTGACGGCGCTGTGGAGCGGCGACCGGGTCGGCAGGCCGGTCAAGCTGCGGGCGCGGCAGCCGGTCACGGTGGCCGACATGCTGGGTACGGAGCACACGCTCACCCCTGTCGGAGGCTGGGTCTACCTGACGCTGACCGGGGAGCCGGTCTACGTGCGCGCCTCGGTGGACGGCGTCAAGAAGGCGCGGCTGGTCACCCTGTCCGCGCCGGACAGGGTCGCCGCCGGCGGCACGGTCCCGGTGACCGTGCGGGTGGACGGCTCGGGCGGGCCGCGCCGTACCGTGTCCGTGGAGATCGAGGGGCGGCGGCACGAGGTTCCGGCCGCGTCCGGGCGCGTGGTGGTCGACGTTCCCGCCGGGAGTGTGGCGGGGACCAGGACGGTGGCGGCGAAGGTCGTGATCGGCGGGGTCCAGGCGGGTCTGGCCGCCATCGAGGCCGAGGTCACCGCGGCTCCCGTGGAGGTCGACGTCACGCCCGAGATCGGCCGGGACCGGGCCAACCGCCTGAAGATCACCGTGAGCAACCGGTCGACCGATCGTGCCGCACAGGTGCGGAGTATCGACTGGTCCTACGGCGACCGGAGCGGGTCGCTGCCGGTCGACGCCGCCGTGGCGCCGCTCGCCTCGAGCACGTTCTTCGCCGAGGTCGGCGAGCAGCCCTACTACAGCGTCAAGCCGGTCCAGGTGACCGCCGATGTGGACGGCCGGAGCGTGCAGGACGGCGACGCGTTCGCCTTCAGCCCCATCGTCCGCGCCACCCCCCGGCTCAGGAACGGGAAGCTGACGGGGCTGGACAAGGCGCCGGTGATCGACCTGGCGAGCGTGGGGGCGTACAAGACGATCGGCGCGGCCGACGCCGACGCGGACATGTGGGCGACCTGGGACCACAGGCACCTGTACGTCTCGGCGGTGGTGAAGGAGGAGACCTACCGTCCGGCCAAGAAGGCGTTCTGGCTGCCCGCGGGCGACAGCCTCGGCATCGGAGTGCAGCCGGGCAAGCCGGGCGCGGGGCTCGGCGCCTGGGGAGCCGAGTGGTACATGCTCTTCGCCGGGCAGAGCGCGGAGGGGAACAAGGTGTTCGTCGAGTCGCTGCCCAGGACGTACCCGGTGGGGCTGATGGACGGCGCCAAGGTCGAGGTGGCCAGGGACGAGCAGGCCCGGACGACGACGTACCTGGTGGCGATCCCCTGGGAGCGGATCCCGCCGCTGTCACCTGAGGATCCCGCGTTCTCGCTGACCCTCACCGTCAACAAGAACGACGGCGTGGACCGGGACAACTACCGTTCGCTGGGCCTGCGCGGCTGGCAGAGCTGGGGTGACGGGCTCAACAACTGGAAGCTGGCCGGTTACCAGCAGGCGCAGGTGGTCCGATGAGACTCGCCATGGTCGTCCTGCTGCTGTCGGGCGCCCTGCTCACACAGGCGGGCCCGGCGGAGGCCGCCGGGCACACGATCGCGGTCACCTCGCCGAGCCTGATCTTCGAGCCCGGCCGGGAGTCCATCAGGATCGCCTCCTCAGCCGCGTCGGTGAGCTGGCGGATCGCCGACGAGCAGGACACCACCCTGCGGACCGGCACGAGCTGGATGTCCTCCGGGCAGGCCACCGTCAACGCCACGGGCCTCGGCCCCGGCTACTTCGGGCTGTCGCTGCACGCGGGCTCGGCCGCGAACCCGACCGACCTGCGCACCTCGTACGCGGTGATCGAGCCGGTGCCCGCCGCCTCCCGCGACGCCCCGTTCGGCGCGGCCGTGCACATCGGGCGTCCAGGCTGGCCTCTCGGGGTGCTCGACGAGGCGCGCAGGATCGGGATCAGCCACATCAGGGAGGACGCCTACTGGCACCGCTTCGAGACCACACCCGGCGCCTACACCTACCCTCCGGCCTTCACCGCCGAGATGGACCGCGCCCGCGCCCTGGACATCACCCCGCTGGTCATCGCGAACGGCGTCAACCCGCTCTACGACAACGGCCGCACCCCGAGCAGCCCCGCGGGCGTCGCGGCGTTCGGGAACTTCGCCGCCGCCCTGCTCGGCCGGTACGGCGAACGCGACGTGGAGGTGCTCAACGAGTACAACGCCACCACCTTCAACACCAGCGTCTGCGGCACCACCGCCGCCTGCTACCTCGACGTCCTGCGGGGCGTCTCCCCGGCGGTGAGGGCCGCTGTGCCCGGCGCCGACATCGTCGGCCCGGCCACGATCGGGGTGGCGAACTGCGTGCGCGCCGACGGCACCAAGTGCTTCGCCCCCGACCTGATCGACCGCGGCGGCCTGGCCCACCTCGACGCCTACAGCGTGCACCCCTACCACTACCCCGGCGGGCCCGAATGGCTGGGCGGGCCCGGAGACACCGTGGCCGGGCTGCGCCAGCGCATCCGCGCCGCCAACAACGGCCAGGACAAGCCGATCTACCTCAGCGAGATGGGCTGGCCCACCGACACCGGCCACGGCACCACCGAACGACAGCAGGCCGACAACCTGATCAGGCTGTACGCCGTGGCGCTGGCCGACGGCGTGCACCGCGTCTACTGGTACGACCTGGTCAACGACGGCTCCGACCCGGCCGACAAGGAGCACAACTTCGGCCTGCGCGCGTGCCGGTGCTCGACCTGGAAGACGTCCCCGCGGAAGTAATGACCGGGCCGCCGGGCCAGGGCAAACGGAATGCCATGGCACCCCGCCGATTTCCGTCAAGGCGGGCGACACCTCGTTTTCGGCGCGGCCCACGAAGATCGCCCTGTGGTACCTCTCGCATGCGGCACTACAAAAACCGGCCACGGAGGATGTGGAATTCCCATGCGTGAAGTTATGGCGCTCCGCGACGAACGGCAGCAGGCGATAGCCGGGCACCCGTTCTTCGAATGGTTGCATTCCGACCGCGCCCCGCTGGAGGAGCGCCTGACGTTCGCTCCGATGGGCGCGTTCTTCATCATGCAGTTCTGCGACATGAACCGCTGGGTGCTGCGCTTTCCCGAATCCCGCGACGAGTACCGCTGGGTCATCAACACCGGCACCTACGAGGACGAGACGCATTCGCGGCTGTTCATGGAGGAGTGGCGCCGGCTGGCTCTGGACAAGCGGCTGGGCTGGCGGGCGAGCGACATGCTGTGGTGGCTGTTCCTGTCGCCGGACCAGGAGGTGTTCCGGCGCAGCGGCATCGAGTTCACCGCCCTCGCGGTGGAGGACGACGACGACCCGCTGGTCCGCTTCGGCCACTCCGAGGGCGGGGAGGCCACCGGGCACGTGATGCTGAGCAACACAGCCAGGGTCGCCGCCGCGCTCCTGGAGCGCACCGGCACGGAGTACCGCTACTTCGGCGACCACCACCTGACCTTGGAGTCCGGCCACGTCGCGAACATCGAGGGCGTCTTCGAGACCGCGAAGCTCGATCCGGCCCGCCGGGCGAAGGCCATGGAGCTGTGCGGCCGGATGTTCGACATCTTCGAGCGCGTCTTCGACGGCTTCCACGCCTACGCGCGCATGTACGTGGAGACCGGCACGGTGCCGGTCCGGCCCGATGACCGGCCGCGTCAGGCGGAGGACTCCTGGTCCGCCGCGCCTGCGGTGGTGCGTCCCGCCGACATCCGGGACACCGAGGTGTGGAACCGGCTGAACGCCCGCAAGGCGCGAGCCGCCGCGCACCCGTTCTACGCGTGGCTGGCGGACGAGAACGGCCTGCCGGCCAGGCAGAAGCTGCAGCGGTTCGTCCCGATGTGGCTGGTGGACGTGTTCGGCTACCGGGACCTCAACAAGTACGCGATGACCTATCCGCATCCGCAGAGCGCCGCGCAGCGGGAGATCAACGCGTGGGCGGAGCGGCTCAGCCGGCACAGCGCTTTGTTCCTCGACGACTGGGACGCGCTGGAGCTCGACGACGTCCTCAACCTGTCGGCCGGGGAGACGCTGGAGTTCGTGTTCCTCGACCGGGACATGGACCTGCACCGGGAGCACATGATCGAGTTCGCCAAGCTGGCGCTGCGCCACAGCGACCCGGCGGTCCGCTGGTGGCTGATGACGGCGCTGGAGTCGACGGGCGAGGCGTTCTTCGCGAACGTCGCCCCGCTCGCCCGGGCCGCCGAGCGGGAAACCGGCGTCCGGCTCGACTACCTGGCCGGACGGCACGACCCCGTGACGGGCCCGCCGGCCGCCGGGGCGCCGCCGGAGCCGCTCACCGGTGAGACCCAGCGCGTCGCGCTGGAGCTGATGGACACGGTCTTCGACGCGATGGAAAGCCAGCTCACGCTTTCGCTGTCCATCGCCCGCGCGAACAAGTTCGGCGTTTCCTGATAAAAGCGATGCACCCCGGGCCTGAATGGCGTAGTTCACGCCCGGGGCGGAGAGGAAGCGGCGATCCAGCCGGGGGGCGCCATTCCCACCGGACAGAAAACCACCTCTTTCAGCGCTTTTCCCTACCGTAGCGGCGGCTTTCCATCACGTGCCACAGAATTACTCGGCGCGGGTGTCCTTGGGCCACGAAAGGGCGCCCGTGCCAGGAAAGGCGCCGAACGACGACTGATCCACCCGGAAGCGCGGCAGCGCCTCCGGGTGCTTGGTCCTGATGTACTCCACCAGGTGCTCGCGCACATCGCACTTGAGGTCCCACGCCGAGGCGGAGTCGGCCGCGCTCATCAGCGCCCGCAGTTCGACCAGGCCGTTCGGCAGCACGTCGGTGACCTGCAGCGTCCAGTCCTTCTGGTCCCACAGCGGGTTCTCCTTGATGAAGCGGTGCAACTCCTCCCGGAGCTCGTGCGCGGGCACGGACCAGTCGACGCGCAGCAGGACGGCGGCGATCACCCGGCTGCCATGCCGGGTCCAGTTCTCGAACGGGTTCTGGGTGAAGTAGGAGACGGGGAAGACCAGCCGCCGCTCGTCCCACGACCTGATCACGACATAGGTCAGGGTGAGTTCCTCGATCCTGCCCCACTCGTCGTTGACCACGACCACGTCGTCGAGCCGCAGCGCGTCGCTGAAGGCGAGCTGCAGCCCGGCGAGCAGGTTGCCGATGGTCGACTGGGCGGCGATGCCGACGATGGCGCCGGCGATGCCCGCGGAGGCGAGCAGCCCGGCGCCCAGCGCCCGCACCTGCGGGAAGGTGAACAGCATCGCGCCCATCGCGACCACGACGATGACCGCGGCGGCGACCCGGCGGACCAGGGTGATCTGCGTCCTGATCCGCCTGGCCCGGCGGTTGCGGTCGCCCTCGATCTGCATGAGGTGGGCGAGGACGACGTCGGTGACGGCGTAGGCGACCTGGATGACCAGCCAGGTCACGCAGGCGATGGTGAGCACCCCCGCGATCCGGTCGATCATGCTGCCGATCGGCCCGTCCACGTAGACGGGCACGGGCGTGGTCCGGCGCAGCACGGGGTCCACCATCGCCGGGGTGAAGACGGTGTTGAAGGCGATCAGGGCCGCGACCGTGTACGCGGGCCAGGTGCAGCGTTTGACGACGTACCCGGTGAACTCCCAGTTGCGGCCCACCCGTTTCAGGATCCGCCGGGCCAGTTCCACCGTGAGGACCGCCCCGATGACCGAGACGATCAGGACGGGCCAGCTCGACGGCGACACAGTCACTCCCCCAATGTTTCAGAATGTCTCGTCAAAACTCACGTTTCCCTCAACCGCCACCTGGTAAGCGGAAACCCGGCGTTCGAAGAAGTTCGCCAGCTCCTGGACGTCCTGCAGTTCCATGAAGCCGAACGGGTTGGCGGTGCCGTACCTGATCGGCATGCCGAGGCGGCGCAGCCGCTGGTCGGCGACGTACTCCAGGTAGTCGCGCATCTCGTCGGCGCTCATCCCGGACATGCCGTCGCCGCACAGGTCGCGGGCGAAGGCCAGCTCGGTCTCGACCGCCTCCTCCAGCATCCGGGTGACCTGCTCGGCGAGCTTGTCGTCGAACAGCGAAGGTTCCTCCGACCGTACGGTGTCCACCACGCTGAAGGCGAACTCCATGTGCATGGACTCGTCGCGGAACACCCAGTTCGTCCCGGTGGCCAGGCCGCTGAGCAGGCCGCGCGAGCGGAACCAGTACACGTAGGCGAAGGCGCCGTAGAAGAACAGCCCCTCGATGCAGGCGGCGAAGCAGATCAGGTTGAGCAGGAACGCCCGCCGGTCGGCGGCCGTCTCCAGCCGGTCGAGGCCGCCCAGGGAGTCGATCCAGCGGAAGCAGAACTCCGCCTTGTCGCGGATGGACGGAATGTGCTCGATCGCGGCGAAGGCCTTGACCCGCTCGTCGGGGTCGGGGAGGTAGGTGTCGAGCAGCGTCAGGTAGAACTGCACGTGCACGGCCTCCTCGAAGAGCTGCCTCGACAGGTAGAGGCGCGCCTCGGGGGCGTTGACGTGCTGGTAGAGGTTGAGCACGAGGTTGTTGGCGACGATGGAGTCGCCGGTGGCGAAGAAGGCGACCAGGCGGTTGATGAGGTGGCGCTCCTGCGGCGTCATCCGGGCCAGGTCGGCCAGGTCGGTGTGCAGGTCCACCTCCTCGACCGTCCAGGTGTTGCGGATGGCCGCGCGGTACCTCTCGTAGAAGTCCGGGTAGCGCATCGGCCGGAGGGTCAGGTCCATCCCAGGGTCAAGCAGCATTTCAGGAAATCTCCGTCTAAAGGGTTACTGGCAGGCTTCGCAGATCTCGGGGTTCTCCAGGGAGCAGGCGACGGCCTCCTCCACCGGCAGCGCCTGCACGGTGGTCTGGGCGATCCGGGTGGCCGGGCGCGAACGCAGGTAGTAGGTCGTCTTCAGCCCCTGCTTCCACGCGTAGGCGTACATCGACGACAGCTTCCCGATCGTCGGCGTGGCCATGAACAGGTTCAGCGACTGCGACTGGTCGATGTACGGCTGCCGCGCCGCCGCCAGGTCGATGAGCGCCTTCTGCGGCAGCTCCCAGGCGGTCCGGTAGAGCACCTTCAGGTCGGCGGGCACGGCCGCGAGGTCCTGCACGGACCCGTCGGCCCGCTTGAGGTCGTCGCGCAGCGCCTGCGTCCACAGCCCGCGCGCCTGAAGGTCGGCCACCAGGTAGCGGTTGACCTGGAGGAACTCGCCCGACAGGGTCTCCCGCTTGAACACGTTGGACACCTGCGGCTCGATGCACTCGTAGCAGCCGGCGATCGAGGCGATCGTCGCGGTGGGCGCGATCGCGACCATCAGCGAGTTGCGCAGCCCGGTCTCGGCGATCTTCTCGCGCAGCGCCGTCCAGGACGGCGAGGCGCCCAGGCCGTAGTGGTCGGGGTGCAGCACCCCGGCCGCGGCCCTGGTCTCGGCGTAGGACGGGTGCCTGCCCAGCTCGGCGGCCAGGTCGGCGGAGGTGTCGTAGGCGGCCAGCGCGATCTCCTCGGCGATCCGGGTGGACAGCGCCAGTGCCTCGGGCGCGTCGAACGGCAGGCGCAGCGCGAAGAACACGTCCGCCAGCCCCATCACGCCGAGCCCGATCGGCCGCCACCTCCTGTTGGCCGCCTCGGCCTCGGGGGTGGGGTAGAAGCCCAGGTCGATGGTCTTGTCGAGGAAGCGGACGGCGGTCCGCACGGTGGCGCGCAGCCGCGCCCAGTCGATCGAGCCCTCACGCAGGTGGGCGGCCAGGTTGACCGAGCCGAGGTTGCAGACGGCGGTCTCGCCGTCGCTGGTGACCTCCAGGATCTCGGTGCACAGGTTGGACAGGTGGATGACGTTCTCGGGGCGGGCGGTCTGGTTGGAGGTGCGGTTGGCCGCGTCCTTGAAGGTCATCCAGCCGTTGCCGGTCTGGGCGAGGGTGCGCATCATGCGGCCGTAGAGCACCCGGGCGGGGAGCTGCTTGACGTAGCGCCCGGCGGCCTCGCACTCGCGGTAGGCGCGGTCGAAGGCCTCGCCGTACAGGTCGGTGAGCTGCGGGACCTCCTTGGGGTCGAACAGCGACCAGAGCTCGTCCGCCTCGACCCGGCGCATGAACTCGTCGGGGACCCAGTTGGCCAGGTTCAGGTTGTGCGTACGGCGGGCGTCCTCGCCGGTGTTGTCGCGCAGTTCCAGGAACTCCTCGATGTCGGCGTGCCACGTCTCCAGGTACACGCACGCCGCCCCCTTGCGCCGCCCGCCCTGGTTGACCGCCGCCACCGAGGAGTCGAGCGTGCGCAGCCACGGCACGATGCCGTTGGAGTGCCCGTTGGTGCCGCGGATCAGCGAGCCGCGGGAGCGCACCCTGCTCCAGGCGATGCCGATGCCGCCGGCGTACTTCGACAGCCTGGCCACCTGGCCGTACCGCTCATAGATCCCCTCCAGCTCGTCGCGCGGCGAGTCCAGCAGGAAGCACGAGGACAGCTGCGGCCGGCGCGAGCCGGAGTTGAACAGCGTCGGCGAGGAGGGCAGGTAGGACAGCGTGGACATCAGCCCGTACAGCTCGGCCGCCTCCGCCACCGAGGCGGACAGGCCGCAGGCCACGCGCAGGAAGAAGTGCTGGGGCCGCTCCAGCACCGCCCGGGTCTCGGGGTGGCGCAGCAGGTAGCGGTCGTAGACCGTGCGCAGGCCGAAGTACTCGAACCGGCCGTCAGCGGTCGTGTCGACCAGCGCGTCCAGCTCGGCGGCGTGCGCGGCGACGAACTCGGCGAGGCCGTCCTGGATCAGGCCCGCGGCGTGGGTGGCGGCGATGGAGTCGGAGAAGGTGCGCACGCCGTGCGTGGCGGCCTCGTCGGCGATCTCCTCGGCCAGCAGTCCGGCGGCGATCCTGGAGTTCTCCGGGTCGGCGATCACCCGGGCCGCGGCCTGCTCGATGGCCTGCCTGCGGTCAACCTCAACGATCTGCGTCACGTGCTCTACTCCTCGCGAGCTCTTCCCCCGTGAGGGCACGCGAGAGCACCGCGACGCAAGGAACCCCCGGCCGCGCGACTCCCGGGCCCTCCCTCGAGGCCCATGGAACGATCACGTCGCCGGCAGGTCTTCGGACTCGCGGGCACGCCGGATGGCGCCTAGTGGCCGTCGCTTCCCAGATCTCTCCAGTGCTCATGACGGCGGTCGTTCCCGCTCACCGCTGCGGGGCAGTCCCGGACTCACACCGGGTTCCCTATTGCTCCGCCCTCTCGCGAGGGCGAACCAGCGACAGTCCAGGATCCTACATCTAGTGGCCGTTGCCGCAACTACCCCAACAAGTTGTGTCGAGCAGGCCCAGGTCGCGGAGTGCGCCGCGGGTTCGCCCGGTCTCCGACTCCAGCCACGCGCCGAAGTCGTCCCCGGTGAGCGGCAACGGCCTCCACCCCCGGGTACGGCACGCCTCCAGCCACGACTCCGACTTGATCACCCGGTCGATCATCTCGACCGCCGCGGTCTTGTCGATCTCGCGCATCCGGGGCGGGCCGAGCACGGCGCACCAGTCGGTGAAGTCGATGCGCACGCCCGCCTCCAGCAGCGGGGGCGCGTCCACGCCGGGGACGCCGGCGGCCGAGGAGACGGCCAGCGGCCGTACCCTGCCCTGGTCGATCCGGTCGCGCCAGGCCGACAGCGGCCCGGCGGCGACGCCCGCCCGGCCGCCGAGCAGCGCGGTGGCCGCCTCGACCGGACCAGGGTAGCCCGCGTAGTCGAGCAGCCGCGCGTCGGCCCCGAGCCCCTGGGCGACCAGCCCGAACAGCAGGTGGTCGGCCTCGCCCTGCGGCCCGCCGGCGAGCAGCAGCTTCGTCGGGTCGGCGACGAGGTGGGCGGCGAAGTCCTCGAAGCCGGTCAGGCGCGAGTGCCTGGCCACGACGAGTACCTCCGGCTCGCCGACCAGCCTGGCCAGCGGGGTGCCCTCGGCGAGCGGGCCGCCGCCGTCGTTGATCTCGGCGGCGAGGGCGGGCAGGCCGGTCACGGTGAGCCGGGTGATGGTCCCGGGCCCGGCGAAGGCGCCGGCGCCCGCGACGTCGACGCCTTCGCGCCCGAGGATCCTGGACAGCGCCTGCGCGAGAGGCGTCCAGGTCTCCCCGCCGGGGACGACGGACACGCGCCCGAGCGTGCCGCCGCCCTTGGCGCCGCCGCAGCCCGTCAGGCACGCGGCCGCGCCGAGCCCCCAGGCGAGGAACTGCCGACGGCGCACGGGACCCCCCTCCCGACGACCACCCGATACTTTATGTTATCGATATATCACGGTAAGTCACACACCGGGGTCACTCCTCGTCGGCCGGGAGGGTGAACAGGCGGATGTACAGCGGCCTCGCGCCGGGGGGCGCGTCCTCGGCCCGATGGCTGTACTTCAGCAGCAGCGCGATGTACTCCTCGTGGAAGTCGTGGAGCTCCTCCTTGGTCATCCGGCCGAACCCGCGCGAGGACTTGGCCCAGCCGGGGTCCCGGCGGTAGGCGGCCGGGAAGCGGTCGAGCAGGTCGCGCTCCTCCTCCATGCCGATGCGGTGGAACTCGGCGAGCACCGAGCGGTCCTCGGGGGCGAGCTGGTCGGGGGTGGGCAGGCGGTAGTCGCGCGGGCCCGCCGCCTTGCGCCACCAGCGCTCCCGGCCCGCCGACCGCTCGGCGATCTCCTCGACGAAGCCGTACTTCTCCAGTTGGCGCAGGTGGTAGCTGGTGGTGCCGGTCTTGGCGCCGAGTTGTTCGCCCAGCGTGGTGGAGGTGGCGGGGCCGTGCACCTCCAGCAGGCGCAGCATCTGGCGGCGCATGGGGTGGGCCAGCGCCTTCAGCCTGCCGGGGTCGAGGAGGAGGGGATCGTCATCCTTCATGATGAACACCCTAATCCTGCAGAACGATATCTGCAGAGAAGCCTTTGCCGACAACTCTCTGCAGACTACTTTCGGCATATGTCGAGAATTCGGGTGCTCCTTCTGCTGGCCGTCGCCCCGGCCCTGCTGCTCCTCGCCTCCCCCGCGGCGGCCACGCCGCCCGCCGTACCCGCCGACCTGGTCACCGCGGAGGTCAGCTTCCGCGGTGGCGGCGGGCTCGCGCTGCACGGCACCGTCGTGTCCCCCGCCGCCCCCTCCGCCGAGCCGCGGGCCGGGCTCGTCCTGGTGCACGGCGCGGGCGAGGGCACCAAGCGCGCCAAGCTGCTCGGCGAGGCGGTGGAGTTCGCCCGCCGCGGCCTGGCCGTCCTCGTCTACGACAAGCGGACGGTCGGGTACACGCTCTTCGACCGCTCCTTCAGCGCGCTCGCCGACGACGCGCTCGGCGCCGTGGCCGCGCTGCGCGCCAGGCCGGGGGTCGACCCGGCCAAAGTCGGCCTCTGGGGGCTGAGCGAGGGCGGCTGGGTCGTCCCGCTGGCCGCCTCGCGCTCGGCCGACGTCGCCTTCGTCGTCGTGGTGGGCGCCAACGCGCAGCACCCGCTGCGCCAGCAGACCTGGGCGGTCGCCTCGGGGCTGCGCAAGGCGGGCGTCTCCGGCTCGATGGTGGAGCGGACCGAGCCGGCCCTGTACCGGGCGATCGCCGATGGCGGGCTGTTCCCCGAGGCCTACTACGAGCCGCAGCGGGTGCTGCGGCAGATGCGCCAGCCGCTGCTGGGCATCTGGGGCACCGACGACCTGCTGACGCCCCCGAGGGAGAGCCCGCCGCTGATCGCGCGGGCCCTGAAGGAGGGCGGCAACACCGCCTACACGATGCGGTTCTTCCCGGGCGCCGACCACGCCGCCCACCAGACCCCCGACGGCGGCGTTACCCGGCTGCCCGCGCTGGCCCCCGGCTACGCCGACCTGGTCGGCTCCTGGGTCTCCGACGTGACCTCGGGCCGCCTGCCCGAGGCCGACCTGCCCGCCGACCTGCCCGCGCAGGCCGCCCCGACCGTCGCGGTGCCGCCGCCGGCCTGGTGGGAGTCCGCGCTCCCGCAGACCGCCGCCCTGGTGCTGTTCCTGGTGGCCTTCACCGCCTACCCGGTGGTCGCGGTGGTCCGGCGGGTGCGGGGGCGCTCGCCCGTGCTCACCGCCCGCGCGCCGCGCGTGCTCGGCGCGGCCGGACCGGTCGCGGTGTTCGGCGGCTTCACCTACCTGATGGTCGTGTGCATGAACGGCGGCAAGCTCGCCTCCCCCGGCCCGATCCTGGGCGGCCGGCCGCTCATCTGGCTCGGCCTGCAGGCCCTCGCCCTCGCCGCCGTCGTCGCCACGGCGATGACCGTCCCCGCCTGGCGGCGCGCGACCGGCGCGGAGAAGGTACGGCTCGGCCTCCTACTCGCGGCGGGCGCGGTGTTCCTGCCCTGGGCGCTGTACTGGGGCCTGCTGCTCCCCTGAGAATACGATCTTGGGCCTATCCAGGCCACGCTCCCGCTGGCTATGTTCCACCTGTGGCCGACCAGATCGAGAACTACCCCTTCCCCGCGGGTCCCCGCGGCTGCCCTGCCCACCAGTACGCCGCCAGGCGTGAGAACGACCCGCTCGGCACCGTCAGGCTGCCGAGCGGCGACCTCTCCGGCCTGGCCGTACGGCACGCCGACGCCCTGATGGTGTTCGGCGACTCGCGCTTCACCCGCGAGCTGACCTACCAGGGCGCCCCCAGGATCTACCCGGGCTTCGACGTGTCCACCGACCCCGACTCGATGATCAACATGGATCCGCCCCGGCACTCGCGGCTGCGGCGGCTGATGTCGGGGGCGTTCACCCCCCGCCGGATCGAGGCGTGGCGGCCCCGGGTGCGGACGCTGGCGCACGAGCTGGTGGACGGGCTGCCGGAGGAGTTCGACTTCGTCACCGCCTTCGCCTTCCCGCTGCCCGTGCAGGTGATCTGCGAGGTGATGGGCGTCGACGGCATCGACACCGAGCGGGTGCGCGACTGGACCGACGCGTTCGTCACCTCCTCGGGACGGACCGTGGACGAACGCATCCACGCGGCGCTGGAGTTCGCCGGGTACATCGCCGAGCTGATCGCCGCCCATCGCGACGACCCGGGCGACGGCGTGCTGGCCGCGCTGATCACCGCGCACGACGAGGGCGACCGGCTCAGCGACGAGGAGCTGGTGCGCAACACGCTCGGGCTGTTCCTGGCCGGGCACGAGACCACCGGCACCGTGCTGACCCGCTCGATGCTGCGGCTGCTGGCGCCGCGCGACGGCTGGGAGCGCCTGGCCGCCGAGCCCGCCGTGATCCCGAACGCCGTCGAGGAGCTGCTGCGCTCCGAGGCGCCCGGCGAGGGTTCGATGATCAGGGTGGCCACCGAGGACGTGGCACTGCCCTCGGGCGTGATCAGGAAGGGCGAGCCGGTCATCGCCTCGTTCATCGGCGCCAACCACGACCCCGAGGTGTTCCCCGACCCGTTCACCCTCACCCTGGACCGGGAGAACGCGGCCGGGCACCTCAGCTTCGGCCGCGGCGCGCACTTCTGCCTGGGGGCGAGCCTGGCCAGGATGGAGCTGCAGGAGGCGCTCGGCGTGCTGACCGAACGCCTCCCCGGCCTGCGGCTGGCCGAGGAGGCGGACAAGGTCGTCTGGTCGGGCGAACTGGTCTACCGCCCCGGGAGCCTGCTGCTGCGGCGCTGACCGCCGCGCGCGGAGATCACTCCACGGTGACGCTCTTGGCCAGGTTGCGCGGCTTGTCGACGTCGCGCTCCAGCGCGACCGCCGCGTGGTAGGCCAGGAGCTGCAGCGGGATGGTGAGCAGGATCGGGTCGAGCTCGATCTCGTTCTTCGGCACCACGATCACGTCGTCGGCCAGCTTGGCGTCCGGCTCGCGGTGGCCGACCATCAGCACCCGGCCGCCGCGGGCGCGGATCTCGCCGAGCGTGGTGAGGTTCTTGTCGAGCAGCTCGTCGTCGGGCACGATCGCCACGGTCGGCAGGTCGGGGCCGATGAGGGCGAGCGGGCCGTGCTTGAGCTCGCTGGCCGGGTACGCCTCGGCGTGCACGTAGGAGATCTCCTTGAGCTTCTGCGCGCCCTCGCGGGCGACCGGGTAACCCCGGACCCGGCCGACGAACATCATGCTGGGATTCTCCGCGTACTTCCGGGCCAGCTCCGCGATCCTGTCGCCCTGCTTGAGGATCTGCTCGACCTGGTCGGGCAGCTTGCGCAGCCCCTCGCAGATGCGCCGCCCGTCGGCGGGCGACAGGTCGTGCACCCGCCCGAAGTGCAGTGCGAGCAGCGCGAAGGCGATCGCGGTCGAGGTGAACGCCTTGGTGCTGGCCACCGACACCTCGGGGCCCGCGTGCAGGTAGACACCGCCGTCCACCTCGCGGGCGATGGCGCTGCCGACCGCGTTGACGATGCCGATGACCCGGCCGCCCTTGCGCTTCAGCTCCTGGACGGCGGCGAGCGTGTCGTAGGTCTCCCCCGACTGGCTGATCGCGACGTACAGCGTGTCGGGGTCGACGACCGGGTTGCGGTAGCGGAACTCGCTGGCCGGCTCGGCGTCGGCGGGGATGCGCGCGAGCTCCTCGATGAGCTGCGCGCCGATTTGTCCCGAGTAGTAGGCCGACCCGCAACCGATGATCTTCACCCGGCGAAAGGACCGGGTCTCGCGGGCGTCCATGTTGAGGCCGCCCAGGTGGGAGACGTGAAAGCGGTCGTCCAGGCGGCCGCGCAGGGTGCGGGCGATCGTCTCGGGCTGCTCGGAGATCTCCTTGAGCAGGTAGTGCTCGTAGCCGCCGGTGTCGTAGTGCCCGGCGTCCCAGTCGACGGTCAGCGGCTCCTTGGCGGTCTCGCGGGCGTCGCTGGCGAAGGTGTGGAAGCCGTCCGCGCGCAGCACCGCGAGCTCGCCGTCCTCCAGGTGCACGACCTGGCGGGTGTAGCGGACCAGGGCCGCCACGTCGGAGGCGGCGAACATCTCCTTCTCCCCGATGCCCAGCACGATCGGGCTGCCGTTGCGGGCCACCACGATCTCGCCGGGCCGCTGGGCGTCGACGACCGCGATGCCGTACGTGCCGACGACCCGCTTGAGGGCCCTGCGGACCGCCTCCTCCAGCGAGTCGGTGTCCTCGACCGTGGCGGAGATCAGGTGCGCCAGGACCTCGGTGTCGGTCTCCGAGAGGAAGACGAAACCGTCGGCCTCCAGTTTGGCGCGCAACTCGTTGGCGTTCTCGATGATGCCGTTGTGCACGACCGCGACGCGCTCGTCGGCCGACAGGTGCGGATGGGCGTTCACGTCGCTCGGCACGCCGTGGGTGGCCCAGCGGGTGTGGCCGATGCCGAGGTTGCCCTTGAACCGGGCGGGCACGACCTTGGCCAGGTCGGCCACCCTGCCCTTGACCTTGCGCATCTTCAGACCCTTGTTGGACACCACGACGCCGGCCGAGTCATACCCTCGGTACTCCAGGCGCTGCAGGCCCTCCAGCAGGATCGGGGCGGCGTCCTTGGGTCCGACGTAGGCGACGATTCCGCACATCCCAGCTCTCCTATCCGTAGACGATCCGGCGTAGCTGCCGCAGGGACAGCTCCGGGGCCGCGACGCGGCGCGCCGGCAGTTCGGCGGCGATCCGGGGGAAGATCTCGTCGTTGGTGAGCCCGCGAGCCTTGAGCTCGCCATGACGCCGCCGGACGAACTCCTCGACCGGCTCGGAGAAGTACGCCAGCACGTCGGCCACCACCCTCTCGGCCTCACCGGGGCCGAGCGGGCTCGTCCTCATGAGATGGACGATGAGGTCCTCATTGGGATGCCGTGCCGTGGACACAGTCGAGGACACTACGCACGCTGAACGAGACACGCCAACATCTTGCCCGATATCGGGCAGGAATATGCGCTTGAGTCGGGTTGCTACAGAAGGGATTTGATTGGTTACTCTTAGTAGTTACTTCTGATCACGTGGGAGCTGACATGCCGATCTGGGTCACCGCCGTCCTCATCGCCGGCGCCATCTCCATACCCGGCCAGCCCCAGCCGGACCGGCAGGCCGACTTCCGGCAGGCGGCCCTGGAGTACGGGGTGCCGGAGAGCGTCCTGCTCGGGGTGTCGTACCTGCAGTCCCGGTGGGACGGCAACGCGGGGCAGCCGAGCGTGGCCGGGGGGTTCGGGCCGATGCACCTGGTGGACGCCGTGGCCGTGCCGCGGGGTGCGCATCATCTGGGGGATCCGCGCGGTGACGCCGAGCGGCCGATGCGGGTCACGGAGGCGCCCGCCGTACCGCCCGCCGCCGTGGAGCGGACCCTGCGGCAGGCCGCGCGGCTGACCGGGGTGCCGCCCGCGCGGCTGCGGCGGGACCCGGCCGCGAACATCAGGGGCGGCGCCGCGCTGCTGGCCGAATACCAGCGGCAGGCCGGTGGCGAGGCGAGCGCCGACCCCGCGCGCTGGTACCCGGCCGTCGCCCGGTACGGGGGCTCGTCCGCCGGGTTCGCGCAGCAGGTCTTCGAGGTGATCAGGCAGGGCGCCGAGCGCACCACCGACGACGGCTCCCGGGTACGGCTCCCGCCCCGGGCGGACCTGCCCGTCCCGGCCCTGCGCCGCGCCGCGAGCCGGGCCGACTGCCCCGAGTCCCTGGCCTGCGAGTGGATGCCCGCCGCCCACAAGCGCTTCGGCAAGGGCGACTACGGCAACCACGACCGGCTCAACCGGCCGCGCCGGATCGACTACATCGTCATCCACGACACCGAGGGCTCCTACGGGGGCATCCCCTCACTGGTGTCCAACCCCGAGTACGTGAGCTGGCACTACACCATCCGCTCCCGCGACGGGCACGTCGCCCAGCACGTGCGGACCGGGGACATCGCCTGGCACGCCGGCAACTGGGACGTCAACAGCCGCTCCATCGGCATCGAGCACGAGGGCTACCTGGCCAAGGGCGGCACCTGGTACACCGAGGCGATGTACCGCTCGTCGGCCGCCCTGGTGCAGCACCTCGCCACCCGCTTCGACGTCCCGCTCGACCGGGCGCACGTCATCGGCCACGACAACGTGCCCGGCACCACGGCCTCGCAGGTGCCGGGCATGCACGAGGATCCCGGCCCGTACTGGGACTGGGCCCGGTACTTCGAGCTGATGGGCGCCCCGATCACGGGCGCCGACGAAGGCGAGTCGGTGATCATCAAGCCGGACTACGAGAACAACGCGCAGCCGTTCACCGGCTGCCGCAAGAGCGAGCGTGCCTGCCCCGCGCACGGCGCCTCCACCGTCTGGCTGCACACCGCCCCCCGCCCTGACGCGCCGCTGGTGGACGACATCGGCAAGCGGGTCGGCGCGCCCTCGACGTACAGCGTCTACGACCACAGCGCCCGCGCCTCCACCGGCCAGCGGTACGCCGTGGCCGGCCGCGAGGGCGACTGGACCGCCATCTGGTACCTCGGCCACCGGGCCTGGTTCCACAACCCGCCGGACGCCCCCACCGCGATCACCGCCACCGGCCGCCTGATCACCCCACTCCACGACAAGGTCCCCGTGTACGGCCGCGCCTACCCCGAGAAGTCCGCCTACCCCCGGGGCGTCACCTTCCAGCCCCCCTCCCCTCTGCAGTACACCCTGCGCACCGGCCAGACCTACGCCTCCGGCCTGACGCTGAACGGCACCTACCACGCGGCCGGCTCCTTCAGGCCGTCCAGGCATGTGACCGTCCGGGGCAAGCTCCGCTACCACCAGATCCAGCTCGGCCACCGGATGATGTTCGTCCGTGCCAAGGACGTCAGCGTGATCAACTAATTTTCGGACATTTCGTACGGCTTCCGTCTCGCCCGTCGCTCCTTGCACACACGCACTCCACGAAGGCGATAGGGTTTTCTCCGTGGCCGGCCAAGGTGTACGGCCCACGCGGAAGTGGCTCAGTGGTAGAGCATCACCTTGCCAAGGTGAGGGTCGCGGGTTCGAATCCCGTCTTCCGCTCGGAGTTCGACTCCTGGTGGAGTGGCCGAGAGGCGAGGCAGCGGCCTGCAAAGCCGCGTACACGGGTTCAAATCCCGTCTCCACCTCGTTGCGGGTCAGCGGAACCCCAGGGATCCGCTAAAGTAGTGCAAGCGACATGCGGAAGTGGCTCAGTGGTAGAGCATCACCTTGCCAAGGTGAGGGTCGCGGGTTCGAATCCCGTCTTCCGCTCCACGGACGATTAGCTCAGCGGGAGAGCGCTTCCCTGACACGGAAGAGGTCACAGGTTCAATCCCTGTATCGTCCACCACGCTCCATCGGAGCCCAGCCCCAGCTCACGGCCTCAGCCGAGAGCCTGGGGCTTCTTGTTTTCTCTGATCATTTCGGGTTGTTGTCAGCACCGGTGCTGATGATCCTTTCCGCCCAGCAAGCGGAACGGGCAGCCTGCAGCCACCCATGAAGGTCGCTTCACAGACCGAAGTCGGACAGGCAGGCGTCCAGGCCGTGAATTTCGACAGGGACCGGGCAAACGAAATCGTGGCGATTCACGCGGAGCCGCTGATCGATGCGGCGCTCGCCCTGAACCACTCGGGTGGTGATGCCGTCCGGTTGGTAGCCGAGCTTGCGGGAGACCGCCAACGACGCCGGGTTGTCCACGAACGCCGATGAGGTGGCCGTCTCTGCGTCCAGCCCGTCGAAGGCGAGATTCAGGATGGCGGCGCGCATCTCGGTGCCCAGGCCCTTGCCCTGCCAGGCGCGCCCGAGCCAGGAGCCGCTGGAGACCTCCCGGCTGGTCGCGAAGTCCGTCGCGCCGATGTCTTGGCAGCCGATGACTTGGCCGTCGTGCACGACGACGAAGTTGGCCCGCCATTCCTCGGGCCGCCACGTGGCAAGCATCCCGAGATAGTGCTTGATCGTGTTGCGTGGCAACTGGTCGGCGGGTGCCTCGGTCCACGGTTGGAGGAACGGCATGAAGCCGGGCTCATGTACCCCCTCCAGTGCCCGGTCGGCTAGTTCGTCCAGGTCCGCAAAAGAGGGCAGCCGCAGTTCCAGGCGGGGCGTGGTAAGGCGGAGATCGAATAGAGGCCAGTGGCGCATACCCGGTGATTATCCCCGCACGCCCGCCATACGGCATCCGGATTAATCCCTTGTCGATCCTGGCGGACCGTCCGTCTCGGGGTCGGCCACGAAGCTCCCCAGGCCAGGAACGGTCACTCAGCCCTCAAGGCTCTGTGAACCTTCTGCCCTGCGCCCGTGGCGATGCCGAACTCGCTTGAGGAGGCTTGGGACCGCGCCCTTGAGGTCATGGAAAACGCCTATCAGGAAGGGATCTCAGCCTCAGGTGATCGCGACCCCGGAAACCAGGAGCCGAAGCCCGCCGCCGTGGGGCAGACTGTGCGGAATGACGCGTGGGATCGTGAAGTTCTGGAAGGCCGAGAAGGGGTGGGGGGCGATCTCCTCGCCTGAGCTTCCTGAGGGGCGTGACGCCTTCGCTCACTTCAGCGATGTCGTCGGAGAGGGCTACCGGGTGTTGGACGCCGGGGACATCGTGGAGTTCACCCTGCTGGAAAGACGGCAGGACAGTTTCGACTTCTGCGCCACCGACGTCCGTAAGGTGTGACCTGGTAGTCGATCCGAATCATGCTTTCTTTCGTACGGCACCGCGCACCATTTCCCCGCGGTCCGCTCATCCCATGGCTGCTGGGAATCCTCGGGCGGTGACTGCCGTTGCCGATTCGTCTGGCGGCCCGCGCCATGGCGGGTAATCGCGGCCTATGTCAGCTCATAGGTCAGAAATGTGTTGCTCCCCTCTCGGGCCAGGACCCACAGTCCGGTAGTGCCCGGTATCGGCTCGATGCGCCCCACGTGCCCGCGGGGGAGGATGGATCTGGTCCAGCGGCCTTTCCGGAGGTTGAGGACGTAGGGCCGGCCGCGGTCGGGATTCGCCCCGATCCACACGCCGCCCACCTTGTCGGCCCGGATGGAGGTGAGCGTCGTCGAGCCGAGCGGGAGGTTCGCCTGCTGCCAGGACGTGCCGTTCCAGTGCAGGACCGCCTGTCGCGCGGACGCGACGCCCCCGCAGGATCCGGATGGCTTGACCTCGATGTCGGCGAGGGCCCACGCTTCGTTTCTGGCGCCGGCCGCGAGTGCCTTGACGCGGAGCGCGGGTGTCGGCTGGTGCTCACAGCCGCGCCGAGCCGGTGACGACGGCACCGGCATCGAGGGTGAGGGCAGCAAGGCCCAGCCGGAGCCGACGCGTCGGATCACCCGGATCATGCCCTGGTCCGCGACGAGCCCCCACAACTCTCCGGGACCGGCCGCGACGACGTGCTCCACCAGGGCGTAGTCGTCGAACGGATCCGGCTTGGGCACCCTTCGCCAGGAGGCGCCGTCCCAGCGGCTGAGGGCGGCACCCACATAGCTATCCGGATCACCGGTCTCGGCGATCCACACCTCGTTCCGGCTCGCCACGGCGACCGAGGCCCGCGTGTACCGACTGGGCCAGAGCCGGGCCACCCACCGGCCCTTGACCAGTTGCCATGGGCGATCTCCACCGAACAGCCACAGATCGTCCCCCGTCGGCGAGGTGGCGAACATCGCGGAATAGACCCACTTGAAGCCCTTGGGGAGTACGGCGGGCCGCCAGGCGGTCCCGTCCCACCGCATGATGGACCAGGAGGGCGCCAGCGGCTTGTGTTGGACTATCGACCAAGCTTCCTTCGGGCCCGTCGCGGCCATCCACCCATCGGCTCCTCGCCCCGTGTGCGTCAGCCGCCAGGTGGCCTTCGCCTCTTCCACCCGCAGGGCGGGCACCTGCTCGACGGCACCGCATCCCGCGAGCAGCAAAAGGAGCACGACGAGGACCCTCATGAAAGATCACGATAAGCGAAGCCATGACCTGATCGCCTGGTCTTCGAAGCCGATCGGTGCGAATTGAACAGCACATCGCAGCTTGGCGATCGCCAAGGGCACTGCGTCACGTGAAGGTCAGGACCAGCCCGCTGGCGATGCCCAGCAGGAGGGACAGCGCGGCGGCCACGCAGGCGATGGCGACGGGTCCGGGAGCCGCCTGAACCCCCTCGCCCGTGGCGAAGAGCGGCCTGAGCCACCTCAGGTAGTAGAAGAGGCTGGCCACGGTGTTGAGCACGGCGACCACGGCCAGCCAGGCGAATCCGCCGTCCCAGGCGGCGGCGAAGACGAGCAGCTTGCCGACGAACACCGCCGTCGGCGTGCCGACCAGTCCGAGCAGGCAGACGGCCAGGCTCGCCGCCAGGCCGGGATGCCGCCTGGCCAGCCCCTGGTACCCGGTCAGCGAGTCCGTGCCCGCCGCGACGACCACGGCGAACGCGCCGCGACCACCCGCGAGGAGCCCTGGGTCACGTCGGGCACCCAGAAGTGCGCGGGCACCCCGCCCGCCTTGAACAGCAGGCCCGCCAGCAGGGCGACGACCGTCACGGCGACGGCGGGTGCGGGGGCGACGGCCAGCCGCTCCCCCAGCCTCTCGTAGGAGGTGGACCCGGCCAGGCCGTACGCCAGCGTCACCTCGGACAGCATGAGCACGCCGAGGAAGGCGCCCATGAGGTAGTACTTCAGCGCGGCCTCGACGCCGTGGCGGTCCTTGGCGAACCCGGCCAGCGCGTAGGCGGGGATGCCGGCCAGCAGGTCGGCGGCCACCAGGACGAGCAGGTCGTTCGCGCCCGCGAGCAGGACGGTGCCGAGGGCGGCCAGCAGGAGCAGCGTGTGGACCTCCGTCTCCCGGTCGTGGCCGCGCGCCCAGCCCGCGGCGAGTGCCACGACCAGCAGCGTCGCGGCGGCGACCGAGCAGCAGCGGGCTCCTGGCCATCGCCAGCAGCGGCGGGCCGGCCTGGAGCCCGGCGAACAGCCGTTCCACCTCCTCCTGGGCGCCCAGGCGGCGGCGCAGCAGCAGGCGCAGCGCGGTGTCGTCGAGTTCGCCGATCTTCACGATCCGCTGGAAGTGCGGCGACAGCTCGCCGTGGTAGACCTCGTCGCGGCAGGTCAGCACCATGGCGCGCGGAATGTAGGTGTCCTGGACGTCGGCGGGCGTGTCGTCGGGCCGGAAGGCGGACGAGTGGGCGGCGTGGGCGGTTCGCAGCGCCTTGGCGTACCCGCGTAGCTGGCGTCTGCTGAGGAACTCGCGCGCGGCCTTCCTGCGGACGGCCGAGTCCAGCGAGCGGCGGCCGAGGTCTTCGACGATGCCGCCAGCGAAGCTGTTGAGTGCCCACAGCAGGACCGCGAGCAGCAGGGCCACGCCGCCGTACGGAAGCAGTTCCTCCACGGCGGTCATCACGCTTCCCTAGGTCAGGATCAACGTGATTGTCGGTCAGTCGGCGGCCTGGGTCCAGGGGTTGTAGTCGGCTTCGAGGGGTTCCTGGTCCGGGCGGAGGTGTTCGGGGACGTGCTGGAGGTTCACCCTGATCCTGGTCCAGGTGGAGCTGCGCCCGCGCATGGCGTCGACGAGCACGTCGGTGGGCTCCAGGTACGGCACGACCTCGGGGTGCCCGGCCTTCCAGCGGCCGAGGGCGGCCAGGCCCTCGTCCTGGTGCTGGGTACGGGCGATCTCGACGACCGGCACCTCCAGCCGTTCGGGCGGCGGCTCCTGTGACTCGGCGAGTTCGAGGAGCCCGGTGAGCGAGCCCGGGTACAGGTCCATGTCCTCCCACGGGTCGCCGATCGCTGCGTAGCGGGCGGGCACGGTGTCCACGGTGTACGCCCCGGGCCGGCAGCCGGGGACCTCGTCCCAGGTCAGCGGGGTGGAGACGCGGGCGTCGGGGACGGGCCTGACGGAGTAGGCGGAGGCGACGGTGTGGTCGTAGGCGTTCTGGTTGTAGTCGACGAAGACGCCGTGCCGTTCCTCCTTCCACCAGCGGCTGGTGGCGAGGCCGGGGGCGCGGCGCTCGACCTCGCGGGCGACCGCCTCGGCGGCGGCGCGGACGTCGGCGAAGCTCCAGCGCGGCTCGATGCGCGCGTAGACGTGGAAGCCGCGCGAGCCGGACGTCTTCGGCCAGGCGGTGAGGCCGTGGTCGGCCAGCACCTCGCGTGACACCTGGGCGACCTCCAGCACCTGCCCCCAGGGCACGCCGGGCACCGGGTCGAGGTCGATGCGCAGCTCGTCGGGCCTGGCCAGGTCGGCGACCCGCACGGGGTGCGGGTTGAGGTCGACGCAGCCCAGGTTGACCACCCACAGCAGGGCGGCGAGGTCGCCGACGACGACCTCCTCGGCGCTGGTGCCGGAGCGGTAGCGCAGCTCGGCCACCTCGATCCAGTCGGGGCGCTTGGCGGGCGCGCGCTTCTGGAAGAACGCCTCCCGCTCCACCCCGTGCACGTACCGCTTGAGGATCATCGGCCGCCCTGCCACTCCGCGCAGCGCCCCCTCGGCCACCGCCCGGTAGTAGCCGATCAGGTCGAGCTTGGTGTGCCCGCCGCGCGGGAAGACGACCTTGTCGGGACTGGTGACCCGTACGTTCCGCCCGGCGGCCTCGATGTCCGGCATAGAAGTCACCTTACGTTCATCCAGATGATCTACGCTTCGCCCCCTCAAATCAGCCGGGATCACAACGACTTCATAACGGTACGGCGCGCCACCCCGACCTGCGGGGGGTCGAGGCCAGCCCGGTGCATCTTCTACTGGTCAGGAGCGCTACCGTATGCCGCGTGCAGATCTATGACCTGATCGCCTACGACGAGCGGCTCCGGATGGTGCCCTCTGACAGGGAGAAGCTGGCCACCGCGGTGGCCGAGGTACGTCACGGAGGTGACATCCGCTCGCTACGCGCCGCCGGAGTGGGCCTGCTGGCCCTCGGAGAGTACGGCGAGGCGTTCGAGTACCTGTACCGCGCGCTCGACGCCGCGGAGACCGACAGGCAGACCATCGACGTGCTGATCAACCTGGGTGACGTCCACCGTTACTCGGACGACCAGCCGGGCGCCGAGGAGTGCTACGAGGCCGCCCTCGACCTGGCTCGCCGTTCGGAGCCGGACCTGGTCGCGCCGATCGAGGCGGCCCTCGGGACCCTGCAGACCGCCTAGTCAGGGCAGCAGGCCGCGCATCCGTTCGATCTCGGCGGACTGCGCGGCGTCGATGTCCGTCGCCAGACGGCGGACGGCCGGGTCGGTCCCGCCGTCGAGGACCGCCGCCGCGAGGTCGAGCGCGCCCTCATGATGGACGATCATCTCCCGCAGGAAGAGCCGGTCGAAGGCTTCTCCGCGCGCCGCCTTCAGCGCACCCATGTCGTGTCCGTGCCCGTGCGGCGCGGTACGGCCGAGCCGTCCGAGCCAGGCCGTCAGCCAGGTGATCTCCGCCTCCTGCGAGAGCGCGACCCTGGTGGCGAGCGCGCGCACCGGAGCCGAGGTGGTCCGGGACGGCACCAGCAGAGCCATGTCGAGCGCCGCCCGATGATGGGTGATCATCGCCTCGGCGAAGCGCACGTCGGCCGCGTTGGGGCCCTGTTCGCGGCCGAGCCGCCGGCCGGGGGTGGCCGTGGCCGCGGGCTGTCCCGGTTCGCCGGGAACGATCACCGGGGGGCCGCCGCTGGGCACCACGCCGCGTTCGGGGGGCTGCGCCGTACACCCGCACAGGGTCAGAGCTACCAAGGCGACGATCATCGCGCTACGGTCCATATGGGGAAAAGCTACGACGAACGGGGTAGCTGTGCGACGGGGACTTCTGGCCGGTTTACTCTGCCTGGCGCTGGCCGCCTGTACGGCGCCGGCTCCGGGCGCCGCGCCGCCGGAACCACTGCCCGTCCTCGAACCCACCGGGAAGCCGATCACCGCCGAGGACATCGGTGAGTACGACGGCACCGCCCGGCACAGCGACAACCTGCGGCTGGTGGCCAGCGTGGCCAGGCGGGCGCCGCTGAACACCGAGGCGGCCCTCGGCACCGACCTGGCCTTCACCGGCGACCATGTGATCGAGGGCAACTACGAGGGCTTCACGATCTACGACATCGCCGCGCCGGAGAAGGCGTCCATCGTCAGCCAGGTGTACTGCCCCGGCATCCAGAACGACGTCACGGTCAGCGGCGACCTGCTGTTCCTGTCGGTGGACGCGGCGACGCTCGGGCCCGGCTGCCAGAGCCCGCCGTACACGGGGCAGGGCGAGGAGCGCTGGGAGGGGGTGCGGATCTTCGACATCAAGGACAAGCGCGCCCCCCGCTACGTGGGCGCGGTCGCCACGCCGTGCGGGTCGCACACCGCCACGCTCGTGCCCGCCGCCACGCCGGACATGGTGCACCTCTACGTCTCCTCCGCGCCGGGCCGTACGCGCTTCCCCGAATGCGTCGGGCACCAGGGCAGGCTCGCGGTCGTCACCGTGCCGCTGGCCGACCCCGCGGCGGCGAAGCTGGCCGGCACGCCCGTGCTGATGCCCGACGGCGGCACCGAACTGCGCGGCAACTTCTCCAGCGGCGGCTGCCACGACGTCACCGTGTACCCGGCCAAGAAGCTGGCGGCGGCGGCGTGCAGCGGCGACGGGCTGCTGCTCGACATCTCCGACCCGGTCAAGCCCAAGGTGCTGGACCGGCTGCAGGACGAGAAGCACTTCGGCTACTGGCACTCGGCGGTGTTCAGCGAGGACGGGACCAAGGTGGTCTTCTCCGACGAGTTCGGCGGCGGCCTGTCGGTGGTGTGCGACCCCAAGGCCGGGGACACCCTCGGCGGCAACGGCGTCTACACCGTCAAGGACGGCAAGCTGCGCCTGCGCGGCTACTTCAAGATCCCGCGCAAGTCGGCGGCGCCGGAGACCTGCAGCGCGCACAACGGCTCGCTGGTGCCGGTCAAGGACCGCGACGTCATGGTGCAGGGCTGGTACGAGGGCGGGATCTCGGTCATCGACTTCTCCGACCCGGCCGCGCCCGAGGAGATCGCCTTCTTCGAGCGCGGCCGGTCGCCGTACTCCAGCCCGGACGAGTACGGCGGCTCCTGGTCGGCCTACTTCTACAACGGCTACATCTACTCCAGCGACATGTACAAGGGGCTGGACGTACTGAAGCTGACCGGCGTGCCGCTGGAGGAGCAGCGGCTGACCGAGTTCAACGCGCAGACCCAGCCGGGCTAGACACTCCCGAAGCCGCCCCGGTTCGCCGCAGCTAGACGCCGCCGAAGTCGCCGTGCCGGCCCGCGCCCGCGGCGAACCGGGCCGCGCCGATGACCGCGTCGCCGAGCGAGGTCATGCCGTGGCGCAGCTCGTTGACGATCGCCTCCGCCTCGGGCAGGCCCTCCTGTTCGAGCGCCGACAGCCGGTCGCCGCGCAGGCACCGCTGCGGGAAGCGGGCCAGCTCCCGGGCCAGCTCCTCGGCCGCCTGCCGCGAGCCGCCGTCCGGGACGACCCGGTTGGCCAGGCCCATGGCGAGCGCCTCGGCGGCGGGGACCGGGCGGCCGGTGAGGATCAGGTCCATCGCCCGGCTCAGGCCGATGAGACGCGGGAGCCGTACGGTGCCGCCGTCGATCAGCGGCACCCCCCAGCGGCGGCAGAAGACGCCGAACACGGCCGACTCCTCGGCCACCCGCAGGTCGCACCAGAGCGCCAGCTCCAGCCCACCGGCCACCGCGTGCCCGGCCACGGCCGCGACGACCGGCTTGGACAGCCGCATCCTGGTCGGCCCCATCGGCCCGCCGCCCTCCTCGCCGACGTGGTTGTCGAGCCGCTTCAGGTCGGCACCCGCGCAGAAGGTACCGCCCTCCCCCCACAGCACCGCGACGGCCGCGTCCGACTCCTCGAACGCGGTGAACGCCTCCACCAGCGCGTCGGCGGTCTCACGGTCCACGGCATTACGGGCCTGCGGCCTGCTCAGCACGACGGTGGTGACGGGGCCTTCGGTCTCGACTCGCACACTCATGGCTCATCCCTACCCGAGTGCACCCGCCAGGAGCGCGTCGAAGTGGTCCGCGGCGGGGGCGTCAAGGCCGCGCAGCGGGCCCCGGTCGGCCAGGTGCGCCTCGGCGTAGAGCCTGGCCACCAGCGCCTTGCGGCCGTCGTCGAGACCCCAGGTCGCCTGCTCCTCCAGTAGGGCGGCGGCGTAGACATCGGCCATGAACTGGGCCAGCGGGTACAGCCGCGCCTCGGCGGTGGCGGTGTCCAGCGCCTGCCACGCCTCCACGGCCTTGGCCAGGTCCTCGATCCGCTCGGCGACCAGCGGCGAGGTGGCCGCCGCCCGCAGCCGGTCCAGGAACGGCAGGTGGGCCCGCTCCTTGGCCATCGCCCGCCGTACGTCCAGGCAGAGGATGTTGTCTCCTCCTTCCCAGATGGGGTTGACCTGGGCGTCGCGGAGGAGGCGGGCGACCGGCCACTGTTCGATGTAGCCGTTGCCGCCGTGGATCTCGATGGCGTCGCTGGCCGCGGTGACGCCGAGCCTGGCGGCGCGCAGCTTGATCAGTGCGGGCGCGAGGCGCAGGCGGGGGCCGCAGTAGCCGTCGAAGACCAGTGCCTGGGCGGCCTCGACCTCGACGATCAGCTCGGCGAGTTTCCTGCGCATCAGCGGCTGTTCGATGAGCGGCTTGCCGAACGCCTCGCGGACCCGGGCGTAGCAGAGGGACTCGACCAGCGCGCGGCGGGCGACGCCCACGCCCATCATGGCGACACCGAGCCTGGAGCCCTGGGTCAGCCGCATCATCGTGGACAGCCCTGAGCCCTCGCCCGAGCCGGGCCCGGCCAGCAGGAACGCCTCCGCGCCGGTGAACTCCACCTCGGCCGAGGCGACCGAGCGGGTGCCGAGTTTGTCCTTGAGCCGCCTGATCCGCACCCCGTTGCGCGAGCCGTCGCGCCGGTCCCACAGCACCAGGAACGGCGCCACGCCGCGTACGCCGTCGTCGGCGCCGACGGGCTTGGCCAGCACCACGAAGGCCGAGCCGTTGGCGTTGGAGGCGAACCACTTGTACCCGCTGAGGCGCCACGCCTCCCCGTCGGGCTCGGCGGTGGCCTCCAGCGCGCCGAGGTCGGAGCCGCCGGTCCGCTCGGTGAGCATCTGGGCGGCCTCGCCCGCGTAGAAGCCGTCCTTGAACAGCTCGCGGACGCGCGCCTTGACGTCGTCGGGGGCGTACCGCTCGGCCAGGCCCACCACCATGTCGCCGCCGGTGCCCATGGCGCAGGCCATGCCGATGTCGGCCTGGTCGAGCAGGTAGGTCCAGGCGGCCCCGAGCGCCACCGGGTCGGCGCCGTTCTCCCGCGCCTCGGCGGCGAACCGCGGCGAGGTGAGGCTGTTGTCCAGCAGGTCGCGCCTGGCCGCGAGGAAGGAGGCGGGCATGACGACCTGGCTGATGTCGCGCCCCCACCGGTCGTACTTCTCCAGCCGCGGCGGGTTGCGGTCGGTCTCCTCGGCGTGCCGCGCGACAGAGCCGCCCATGAGCGCCCCGACCTCCTCCAGGTACGGCTCCGCCCAGGCGAGCCCCTGTTCGCCCAGGTGCCGGCGCATCAGCAGCCGGAGCGAGGGATCGCAGGTCCACCAGTTGAGCCCGACCGCCCCCTGGTAGCGCTCGGTGGCGTAGCGCCCGGACTTGTCCTCGGAGCCGAACGGCAGGCGGTCCGCTGGTTCGATGAGATAGTGCGACATTCTCGGAGTGTTACATATAATCGACACGCGATGGAAGACCGTAACATGTACAAGCCGCTCACCGCCCGCTCAGCCGTGCTGAGCGCGCTGCTGGGCAGCCACCCCCCGACCCTGGCCGCGCGCCACCTGGTCCGCATCGGCGAGCTGTTCGGCATCGCCGAGGGCACCGTCCGGGTGGCGCTGTCCCGGATGGTCGCCGCGGGCGACCTGACGCAGGACAACGGCCGCTACGCGCTGGCCGAGCGGCTGCTGGAGCGCCAGGCCCGGCAGGACGAGAGCCGCTCCCCGCACACCCGCCACTGGGACGGCACCTGGGAGATCGCCATCGTCACCGCGGAACGGCGCGCGCCCGCCGACCGGGCCGCGCTGCGGCACACGATGAACGCGCTGCGCCTGGCCGAGCTGCGCGAGGGCACCTGGCTGCGGCCGGCGAACCTGCTGCGCGCGTGGCCCGAGATCGTCACCGCCCAGTGCACGCTCATCGAGGGCCGCCCGCACGACGACCCGACGGCCCTGCTGTGGGACCTGGAGGGCTGGGCGGCCCACGCCAGGCTGCTGATGACGCGGCTCCAGGCGGCAGGCGAGCTCGCCGAGGGCTTCCTGGTGTCGGCCGCGGTGCTGCGCCACCTGCTGGCCGACCCGCTGCTGCCGCCCGCGCTGCTACCGGCCGCCTGGCCCGGCGACGAGCTGCGCGCCCGCTACGAGGAGTTCGACGCCGGCTATCGCGAGCTGCTGGACAAGCACCTCAGAGACTGACCCCGAAGATCACCCGCTTGTCCTTGAACTCGGTGACGCTCCACAGCTGGTCGCCCTGCACCGTGAGGTCCTCGGGGCCGATCGGGAACGGCCTGACCACGCCGGTGCCGTCGGTGTCGACGACCAGCCGGCCGTTGGCCGACGGCCCGCCGGCCTGGCTCAGGTACCACTTGCCGCGGGCCGACACCGCGCCCTGGATCTTGGGCTGGGCGAGCTGGAAGGCGTCGCGCGCGGCGGCCACGCCCCCGCTGTCGCTCAGGGTGCCGTCGGCGTCGAGGTTCCAGCGGGCCACCCGGCCGATCGGGGCGTTCTCAACGTACTCCCCCGACACCAGCGCGTGCGGCGACAGGGTGCGGTCGATCGCGGCGAAGGAGAAGAGCGGCCCCGAGGCGGCCAGGCGCCAGCAGTCGGTCTGCGGGAGCACGTAGCGGTAGCCGAAGGCGTGGAAGCGCCCGCCGGAGCGCCCGATCCTCTCCGGGTCACCGAGGTCCTTCTGCGCGGTGCGCAGGTCGTAGATCCGGTTCATGTCGAAGACGCGCAGCCCTCGGGTGGTGTCGGCGACGTACAGCAGGTCCTCGTACCAGGCGACGCCGCCCGCGTGGATGTTGATCGGTCCGTAGGAGCCGTCCGGCTTGGCCTCGACCAGCAGCGCGTGCTGGTACCTCAGCGTCACCGGGCTCAGGAACGTCACCCTGACGCCGCGCTCGGGCACCGGCGGCTTGGGCTTGAAGTACCAGCTCGCCACGAACACCGGCACGCCCGCGTTGCCGGAGTCGGCGCCGCAGGTCAGGCCCTGCGGGTACCAGTCGACGGTGTCGTTGTCCTTCTCGTCGAAGGCGTACCAGTCCAGCGGTCTCGGCCTCATCGAGCCGAGCGCGCCGGCCGCCCCCCTGCGCACGGCACGCCGGTTGGCGTTCGCGAGCACCGCCTCCACCGCCGTGGCGCCCAGTTCCTTGCCCAGCTTCGCGGCCCCTTCGGCCACGGTTCCGGTCACCCGTTTCAGCGTGAACGGAGCCGCGTCGGCCGGGACCATGCCCGTGGCAGCCATGCCTCATCCCCTCGTTGCCGTCTCTTGGGGATAGCTTGGCGGAAAATCAGGCCTCAACGCATGGTTACCGCCACATGTGCACCGGTTGTCCCGTCAGGGCAAGTTCGTGGTATCGCCGCACCATGGCTCCGGTATCCCCACCGCAAGCCGCCAGCGCCTCGCGCTGCCACACCGATCCGGTACGGCGCAGCCGCGTCCGCTGGGCGATCACGTCGAGCGCGGCGTCGGCGTCGCCGGGCACCACGCCCGCCTTCAGCAGCGCCGCCCTGGCCTCCGGCAGCAGGTTCAGCACCAGGTCGGCGGCAGGGTGCTCGGTGTCGACGCCCGGCCAGGAGAGCTTGGCGTCCAGGCCGTGCATGGCCGCCCGGTAGAAGTTCTGGTACGCCTGCCCGAAGGGGTACCCGGTCAGGTCCCGCTCGGCCAGCGCGAGCGTGAGGCCGAGCATGAACGCCGTGTTGGCCGCCATGTCCGCGGGCGTCGGCCCGGCGGGCAGGGCGCGCATCTCGATCCTCAGGTGCCCGCCGTCGGCCGGGTCGTAGACGGGGCGGTTCCACTGCCACACCGTGCCCTGGTGCAGCCGCAGCTCCGGCAGGTCGTCCGGCCCGGCGTCCTCGGCGATCTCCGGCATCACCGGGTCGTAGTCGTGCACGTAGCGCTCGAACACCTCGTAGGCGCCCTCGGTCACCCAGCCGGAGCCGAAGGCGACCCGCCCGTCCTTGCGGTAGAGGCGGAACAGGTCGCGGTCGCCGGACGCCTCCTCGAACAGCGCGATCCGCGTCTCCTCCCACAGCTCCCTGCCCAGGAAGAGCGGCGAGTTGCCGGCGGCGGCGAGCACGGGGCCGATGGCGACCTGGGCGGCGTTGTACAGGCGGGCGAAGTCGGCGGGCGCGGTGCGCAGGTGGACCTGCCAGGAGGTGTTGGCGCTCTCCAGGATCACGTCCTCCACCTCCAGCTCCAGCTCCGCCCCACCCGTCCCTTCGATCCTGACCAGGTACGGCTCCAGCCGCAGCCGCCGCATCCCCCGGCCCATCGCCCGGTAGCGGGCCTCGTCGCTGATCGACTGGGAGGTGAAGTCCCCGGTGCCGAGCGTGGGCAGGATGCCGATCGGCAGCGCGCCGCCGCCGGGCTCGTCGGCCGCGGCGGCGCGGTCGACCAGCTCCAGCACCTCCCGCATCTCCTCGCCGAGCGCCTCGAAGGGGCGACCGGTCAGCGGCAGCGGGGTGAGGTTGGCCTCCAGGTTGTAGCGGCCCAGCTCCAGGGTGAGGCGGGGGTCGCCGATCGCGGCGCGCAGTTCCTCGTTGCGCCGCAGCGGTCTGGCTCGCGCGTCGATGAGGAAGAGTTCGAGCTCGGCGCCGATCGTCACCGGGCCCTCACCGAAGCCCGGCCGGTCGAGCAGCTCGCGCAGCCTGGCGAGTTGCTCGTGGAGCAGTTCCCCGAAGCGCTGGTAGTCCGCCTCAGAGAAGCGCTCCTTCTTCATCCCCTGACCCATCAGGATTTCCCCCTTTTGCACCTTCACCCCCTCCCTGTCCGGACAGACCGATTCCACACCTCACCAGCCGAGAACCCCGCCGTCCTGCGGGAAGAAGTCCGGCGCCGCCTCCCCCCTCGCATTGCGCGGGTTGCGGGAGTTGACCCTAAGCTCATGAGATGCGCGCGGTTGCCTTTGACATCTTCGGTGGGGACCTGGACCTTCGCGAGGTCCCCGACCCCACGCCGAGCCCTGGCGGAGCGGTCATCAAGGTCGAGGCGACCGGCTTGTGCCGCAGCGACTGGCACGGCTGGCAGGGCCACGACCCCGACATAGCGGTGCTGCCGCACGTTCCCGGCCACGAGCTGGCCGGCGTCGTGGCCGAGGTCGGCTCCGACGTGCGCGGCTGGCGGCCCGGCGCACGGGTGACCGTCCCGTTCATCTGCGCCTGCGGCACATGTGCCGCCTGCGCCACCGGCGACCAGCAGGTCTGCGAACGGCAGACGCAGCCGGGCTTCACCCACTGGGGATCCTTCGCCGACTACGTGGCGATCGAGCACGCCGACGTCAACCTGGTCGCGATGCCCGAGGAGATGGCCTTCGGCACCGCCGCGGGCCTCGGCTGCCGCTTCGCCACCGCCTTCCGGGCGATCGTCCAGGTCGGGCGGGCGCGCCCCGGCGAGTGGGTGGCCGTGCACGGCTGCGGCGGCGTGGGCCTGTCCGCGGTGATGATCGCGGCGGCGACCGGCGCGCGGGTGGTGGCCGTCGACGTCAGCTCCGAGGCGCTGCACCTGGCCGAGCGGGCCGGCGCCACCCACTTCGTGAACGCCTCGGCGGGCGACGCCGCCGCCCAGGTCAGGGAGCTCACCAGGGGCGGCGCGCACGTCTCGCTCGACGCCCTGGGCAGCCCGGCCACCTGCGCCGCCTCCGTGCTCGGCCTGCGCCGCCGCGGCCGGCACGTGCAGGTCGGGCTGCTGCCGGGCGGGTCGACCCCGGTCCCGATGGACCGGGTGGTCGGCTACGAGCTGCGGGTGCTGGGCAGCCACGGCATGGCCGCGCACGCCTACCCGCAGATGCTGGAGCTGATCAGGGCCGGGATCCTGCACCCCGACCAGCTCATCACCCGCCGGATCGGGCTGCCCGACGCGGGCAAGGCACTGGCCGCGATGGGCTCCGTGCCGGGCGTCACCATGATCATCCCTTGACGCCGGGGGCCGGTCCCGCCTCGCCGAGGCTCGTGAAGCCCTCCCGCAGAACCAGCGTGACCGGGTGCTCCTCGCCCAGCGCGGCCTCACTGCGGCGCAGTCCCCAGCCGAGCAGCGCGGCGGCCTCCTTCGGGCCCGCCGACATCGCCAGGTTGCCCACCGCCGCCAGGGTACGCGGGTGCTCCTCGCCGAACGCCTCCAGGGAATCCAGCGCGACCCTGGCGTACAGCGTCCTCGCCTCGTCCCGCTCGCCGAGGGCGGTCAGCACGGAGGCGAGGTTGTTCGCCGCGGTCAGGCTCAGCGGATCGGGGCCCGGCCAGGCGGCGAGTACCCGGGTGAGCAGGTCGCGGGCCCGCTCGTGCTCGCCCAGGTCGCGCAGCAGCAGGGCCAGGTTGTTCATCGCGGTCAGCGTCCCGGGGTGGTTGTCCGGCAGCGTCCGCGCGCAGCCCTCGACCTCCTCCTCGTAGAGCTCCCGCGCCTGCTTCAGCATGCCGAGCTCCTTCAGCACCAGGGCGAGGTTGCCGATGGAGGCGAGCGTCTCGGGGTTGCGCGGGCCCAGCGTGATCCTGCGGATCTCCAGCACCTTGAAGTGCAGTTCGCGGGCCTGCCGCAGGTCGCCGAGCCGGCGCAGCACGGACGCCTGGTAGCCGATCGACCGCAGGGTGGCCGGATGCTCCGCGCCGAACGCCTCTGCGCACAGGCCGGCGGCGCGGGCGAAATGCCGGTGGGCCTCGGCGTACTCGCCCTGGGCGTCCAGGTGCAGGCCGATCCGGTGCCGCAGGTACACCGCGTCGAGCGGCTGGTCCACCTGCCCCTCCAAGTGGGCCAGCACCTGCTGGGCGTGCGGCATGAGCGCGGCGAAGATCGCCCGGGAGGCGGGCGCGTCCTCCTCCGGCAGAGCCTCGTGCAGCAACCGGACGGCCGCGACGGTCCACCGCTCGCTCGTCCAGGCCGACGAGCGGTCGAAGTCCTTCGCCCGGAAGAGTCCAGGCCACCGCCACCCGCGGCGCCTGGCGACGAGGTCCCGGGTGACCTCCTGCACCAGCGGGTGTACCTGGAAGCGTCCCGCGACCTGGTCCCGGCCGATCAGCGAGGTGTCGAGGAGCAGCCGGTAGACCTCGTCCAGCCGGAGCGGGTCGCGGGCGGCCTCGGCCAGCTCGCGTGGTAGGACCCGGGGCAGGACCGTGACCAGCTCGCGCGGGATGCCCGAGGGGGCCAGGAACGCGGCCAGGCCGAGCAACTGGGCCGCCGCCGGGTTCTCGCCCGCCACCCGGTCGAAGGCGGTCTTGAAGGTGGCCGCGACCGACAGGTAACCCTCTCCCTCCGCGCCGTGCGCGAGGATGTGGCGGCTGTGCTCGAAACGGTCCAGGAAGTCGGCCAGGCCGATGCCGGTCCTCGCGCAGTAGGCGGCGCTCTGCTCCAGGGCGAGCGGCAGGCCGCCGAGCCGGGCGGCGATGCGTCGCGCGGCGGGCTCGTCGGGGTCGCCGGTACGTGCCAACAGGTATCTGGCGGCCCCCTTGACATCGAAGGAGGTGACCTCCAGCACGGCGGCGACGGTGTCCCAGCGGTGGTGCCGGGAGGTGATGACGACCTCTCCCCCGGCGGGCGGGACGATCCCGGCGATCGTCGCCGGATCGGGCACGTCATCGTAGACCAGCAGCCAGCGCCGGCGCCGGGCGAGGTGGTCGATCACGCGCTGAGCCGAGCGTTCCAGGTCCTCGTCCGCGAGCCCGAGACGGGCGGCCAGTTCGGCCAGCCCCGCGAGCGCCGACAGCCGGTCGCCGGCGTGGATCCACCAGGCCACCTGCACGGTTCCGCGGCGGGTGGCGGCGTGCGCGGCGGCGAGCTGGGTCTTGCCGACGCCGCCCACGCCACGGAGCACGACGCGGGAGCCGGGTGAGGCCATCGACCTGAGCTCGGCCAGCTCCCGCCGCCTGCCGGTGAAGGTGCGCACCGGAGCCGGGATGTTGACGGACTCGCCCGGCGCGCCCGGGGGCGCGGTGACGGCGGCCGGGCGCTCGGGGGCCGCGCCGCCCCTGCGCTCCAGCCACCAGGCGAGCACCCCGCCCGCGGCGAGCGTGGCGAACCCGGTCGCGAACTCGTTCACCTCGAACAGGGCGCCGCTGGCGCCGCCGAGGAGGAACAGCAGGGCGGCGCCCAGCGCGATCCTGCCTCGTGACGTCATGAAGCGGACCCGTCGCCGAGGCCCAGCACGCGCATCACCTGCCGGACCGGCGGCGAGCCGTCGCTCGGGCCGCCCGGGGCCCGATGGCGCACCACGTCGTGCTGGAGTTCCCGTTCCAGGGCCCGTTGCCCCGGCTGGTAGATGCTGCGCCGCTCGTCCAGCAGCCGGTCGTACTCGCTGGTGCCGAACATCAGCCGCAGCCAGAGCGGCAGGCTGCCGAGCAGGACGAACAGCAGCCTGACCAGCCACACGGCGACCTGCGTCGACGGCGAGCCGTCGACGAGCCGCTGGAACGCCTCCGTCCGGGCCAGGAGCCCGCCCCCGGCCGGCGGGCCGATCTCGGCCTCGAAGACCTTCATCAGCAGGGGCTCCGCGACGGTCAGGCCGATCAGGAAGCTCAGCAGCAGCCGCGGCGCCATCACCCGGACCCGCGTCCAGCCGCCATACCCCCGGGTGGTGAGCAGGATCCACTGGTCCAGGATGAGCATCATGATGCCCCAGACGAGCGCCAACGGCACCAGGAAACCGGGCCGGACACCCATCATGCCGAGCGCGACCCCGGTCGACCCCGACGACACCGCGACGGCGCTCAGCAAGGCCGCGCCCAGCAGGGTGTAGCGCGGACGTTCGTACGGCGTCCAGCGCAGGAGGTCCTCGTTCGCGCCCGCCAGCGCGCGTAACCAGCGTCCCCAGGTCGATCCGCCCATGCGCCCTCTCACCCGCACCTGTTCACCTGGTCCGAGTAGATCACGGCGATCGCGCCTAGAGCCGGTGAACCTTGAGTCTGCCTCCCCAGCGCTCGATCGCCTTGTCGTCGGCGAAGGCCATGGCGCGCATCATGTTGCCGCCGTCGGTGCTCTTGACCGTGCGGCGCAGCCGCTCGCACAGGGGCTCGGGCAGCCTGGCCGTACCCGCCTCGATCGTGTCGCCGAAGTGCGGGGTGAAGGCGACCCCGGCGAATCCGGTACGGCCGAGCAGCGTCGGCAGCGTGTCGGCGGAGTAGAACATCAGGTGGTTCCTGGTGAAGCCGCTCCACGCCGAGCCGTACGCCTTGAGCAGCAGCGACCGGGCGTTGACGGTCAGGATGAGCAGCACCCCGCCGGGCGCCAGCAGGCGGCGGAAGCGCTCGAAGTCCTCCAGCGGCCGGGGCAGGTGCGCCAGCACCGACCAGAGCGTGATGACGTCGAAGCCGCCGCCGGCGATCTCCGGCACGTCATCCGGGGCGCCGAAGTAGGCTCTCGCCGTGGTCAGCCTGGCATTGGCCTGCGCGACCGAGTCGGGAGAGAGGTCCACCCCGCACGCGTCGAAGCCCCTGGCCTCGGCCAGTTCCAGGAACAGTCCCGCGCCTGAGCCGAAGTCGAGCAGCCGCCGCCCCTCGCCGTCGTCGAAGACCGGTGCGAACGCCTCCATGGTGAGCGCGTAGCGGCGCTGCCGGTTGGCGGCGTACTTGCCGGTCAGGAAGCCGCTGTAGCCGTTGGCGTACAGGTCGCCGAGCCGTTCGGGCCGCACGTTCGGGTTGCGGTAGAGGAAGCCGCAGGCCGGGCAGCGGACCACCCGGTAGCGCCAGCCCTTGTCCCCGGTCGGCTCGAACAGCGGCTGCTGGCGGGACTCCCCGCACATCATGCAGGCCAGGAACTCCTCGATGCCGCCCAGTGGCACCTTCGCCCGATAGTCGTCCAGTGAGAGCACCGGTGCCCGGCGCAGGCGCAGCCGCCACTGTGCCTCACGGATCCACCGCTCGCCCCCGCGCACGTAGACCCGCTGTCCCCACGGGACCCGGTCATAGCGGGACCCGTACACCAGTTTTCCGATTGACACCATTCCCGCACCCCTTTCCCCTTCACCGACTATGACACGCGACCACCCCACCGGCGATCATCTGCGGTTCATGGGCTGTCCTAGGCTGAGAAACATGGATTACACCCGACTTGGCACCACCGGTTTGACGGTCTCGAGGATCTGCCTCGGCATGATGAGCTACGGTGACCCGGCCAAGATGGAATGGACGCTCCCCGAGGACCGGGCGGAGCCGATCATCCGCAGGGCCGTGGACGCCGGCGTGACCTTCTTCGACACCGCCGACGTCTACAGCGACGGCGCCAGCGAGGTCGTCACCGGCAACGTCCTGCGCCGCCTCTTCGCCCGCCGCGAGGAGTACGTCCTGGCCACCAAGGTCTACTTCCCGATGGGCCGGGGCCGCAACGACCGGGGCCTGTCGCGCAAGCACATCCTGTCCGCGATCGACGCCTCGCTCACCCGCCTGGGCACCGACCACGTGGACCTGTACCAGATCCACCGCTGGGACGACGAGACCCCGATCGAGGAGACCATGGAGGCGCTCCACGAGGTGGTCAGGTCGGGCAAGGCCCGCTACATCGGCGCCTCGTCCATGTGGGCGTGGCAGTTCGCCAAGGCCCAGCACGTGGCCGAGTCCCACGGCTGGACCAGGTTCGTGTCCATGCAGAACCATCTCAACCTGCTCTACCGCGAGGAGGAGCGGGAGATGCTGCCGCTCTGCGCCGACCAGGGCGTGGGCGTCCTGCCGTGGAGCCCGCTGGCCCGCGGCGTCCTGGCCCGCGCCGGCTCCGCCACCTCGGGTACGGCCCGCAGCGGCACCGACGCCCGCATCGGCGCGCTCTACGACCCCGAGAACGACCAGGCCATCCTGGACCGGGTCGCCCAGGTGGCCCGCGACCGCGACCTGCCCGCGGCCCAGATCGCCCTGGCCTGGCTCCTGCGGCAGCCCGGGGTGACGGCCCCGATCGTCGGCGCGACCAAGGACCGCCACGTGGACGACGCGGTCGCGGCGACCGCCGTCCACCTGACCGACAAGGAACTCACCTTCCTCACCGAGCCCTACCGGCCCCGCGAGGTGCGCATTTGACATCCTCCACCGCCTGAAGTGAAGGCGGGGGATTCCAACGGCGACTACCCCACGGGGAGGCGGTCGTGTTGAGGTTCACGGTTCTCGGGCTCGCCCAACGGCGGGCCTCCCCGTGCGGCCACCGCATGCCCTGCGGCAGTGTCTCGAACATTGCGGGCCGCGTTCACGTCGGCGTTGTCCCGCCACCCACAGGCCACACACAGGAAGAAAGCTTGGCTCTCACGACTCTCCCTGGCGACATGCCCGCAGGTATTGCAGATCTGCGACGTGAACGCGGATTGCCGAACAAACTACCGAACGTCACCGACAGAATCAGGAGAACACAGTGATCCGAAGCACCGCGCCTCCTCCCCACCCCGAAAAACGGGCCAGTCCACGCTGTAGGTGTTCGGTGAAATGGAGCAGGACCGCAGAGTCGCGTCATGCCTCGAGGACTTTCCCTTATCGGGCGAAAGTGCATTTTTTCACACAAGGCGCACTACGAGAAAATATACAACTGTATTTATAATAAGGACAGTTGTATATTCCCTCGATGAGGAGCCGGATTAATCCGGCTCCTCATCGTGATCAGGTTACGGGGTGGTCAGGGTCTGGTCGGCGGTGGCGGCGGTCCAGTACAGGGCGCGGGCGACCTGGGGGAACTGGCCCTTGGGGTGGTTGCGGAAGAGGGGTTCGGTGCCGAACAGGACCACGGCGGCACCTCGCTCGTCACGGCCGCTGACCACGGCCGCCTGGCCTCGGGCCGCGTCCTGGCCGCCGGTGCCGTCGGCGTTGGGGCGCCAGTGGCCGGAGACCAGCGGGCCGTCGGCGGCGTAGGACTGCTCGATCTTCACCTCGGCGCCCAGCGCGGTGAACCAGCGGGGCGAGTAGACGAAGGCGTGCTCGGGCGAGCCCGTGCCGACCGGGCCCGGAGCCGAGGTGACCTTGACGACGCCGTTGGCGTCGCCGCGGCCCGGCACGTGGGTGGCGGTGAGCAGGCCGGCCGCCGCGTTGAACGTCGCGCCGGTGCCGCCCCTGGTGACGACGCCGCCCTTGGCGAGGTAGGCGTCGAGCGCCGACTTGGCGGCCGGGTTGAGCGCGGTGTGGGACAGGCCACTGGAGACGTACAGGGCGTCGGTGGAGCTCCAGTCGAAGCCCGCGTTGAGGATCGCGGTCGAGACCGGGGTGACCGAGAAGCCCAGCTCGCGGAGCGTGAACAGTTCGTCGGCCGAGGCGGCCGCCGCGATGCGGACCTTCGGCAGCGGGGTGCCGGTGGCCGAGCCCGCCCTGGTGAAGGCCACGCCGTACCGGTCGGAGACGGTTCTGGCGGCGGTGCGGGCGGAGGCGGGGACGAGCGCGGTGCCGTCGGCGGCCAGCGAGAGCGCGACGCCCTGGCCGAGCAGGTCGTTGACGGCCTGGACCTCCTTGCCGTCGGTGATCTTCAGCGCCAGCGCGCCGCCGCCCCGGGGGATCGAGCCGGTGGGCCCGGCGGCCTTCACCGGGGTGCCGCGCACGTCCAGCCTGCGGTCGGTGACGGCGTCGACGGTGGCGCCCCAGAGCAGGGCGTGGCTCCAGCCGGAGATGTCGTACATGGCGTCGACTCGCGGGCTCATGTCGGCGCCGGGCTCCAGCATGACGTTGGCGATGCCGCGCTTGGGCTGGTGCATGTCGACGACGTACGAACCGGCGGGGTAGTGCTTGCCGCCCGCCCGGAAGGAGCGGGTCGCGCGCTCGACCCTGACGTCGTTGGCCACCAGGTGGTCGACCAGGCGGGCCGCCGCGGTCGCCGAGCGCTGCCCGTCGCCGCCGGGGATGACGTAGGCGCGCGGGAAGGTGGTGTTGTAGACGTCCTCGGGGCCGAAGCCGGGCACGATGCCGAGCGGGACGGTCCTGGACGGCTCGCCCGCCTCGCCGCGCCTGAACATCTCGATCTGGTCGGCGACCAGCTTCTCCCGGTTGGTCCTGACGAAGGTGTTGGTGGCGCGCATCGCGGCGGCGGCGATGTCGACGTTGATCGCCGAGCGGCGGCGCAGTTCGGTGACGGGCAGGTTGGTGTAGTCGGAGCCGTTCACCCGCATCGGGAACTCGATGGTGTGCGAGGCGACCGCGCCCTGGAAGGGGGCGTACTGCGGGGTGAAGATCGGCGGCCAGTCGTCCCAGCCCTCGGCGGAGTCGCGGAAGGGGATCTGCGGCGGGAAGGTGCCGTCCTTCTCGGGCGTGTAGCCGAGCGCGTTGATCGCCGACTCCATGCCGAGGGCGTTGGCGTAGGCGTTCTTGATGAACAGGTCGTACTCGTAGTTGGCGCCGTGCGGCGGGGTGGTCGGCTCGATCAGCGTGCCGTTCACGTAGCCGTGCAGGTCGATCATGACGACCGGCTGGGTGTCGATCATGATCTGGCGCATCGCCCTGGCCTCGGGCTGCGAGGCGGTGATGAAGTCCCGGTTGAGGTCGAAGCCGTTGCCGTTGGTACGGACGCCGGCGACCCTGCCGTCGGGGTTGGCGGTGATGTTGAAGTACAGCCGCGAGTGCGCCAGCAGGTCTGTGACCTCGGGGGCGGGGCTGGTGGCGAGCTCCTCGATGACGCGCAGCGCGGCGTCGGTGCCCTCCCACTCGTTGCCGTGGATGTTGTCGTTGATGAAGACCGGCGCCTTGTAGTTCCTGCGCACGTCCCGGTCGCGGGCCGCCCTGGCCGGGTCGTTCTCGATCCGCTCGCGCATCCGCTCCTGGGCCCTGGCCTGGGACGAGCTCTCCGGCGCGGTCACGGTCACCAGGTACATGTCCCGCCCGCCGGCCGAGCGGCCGAGGAGTTCGGCGCTGACCCGGTCGCCCTTGGCCTGCAGCTCGTTGAGCTTCCCGGCGATGGCGTGGTGCGGGACGAGGCCGAGTTTGACGGAGGCGTCGGCGGGGTTCTCCGGGGGGATGGGCAGCTGGGTCCTGCGCGGGTAGCCGCGGGTGCGATCGTGGCGGAAGGGCGCGACCTCGCCGGGTCCGGCCTGCCGCGCCGCGGCGGCGGCCCGGTCCTCGATGGTCGAGGCCTCGTCGTTGCGCTCGGGGCCGTTCCCGAAGTCTCGTACGGCACGCTCGGGCGGGGTCACGGGGTCGGCGACGGCCGTACCTGCTGGGAGGAGAAAAAGCGCCATTAGAGGGATGACGATGCGTCTGCGCAAGGATGCCTCCTTTGGAGGGATTTGATGCGATCACAAAGTGTCATGCCGGACGCCCCCGTGACGAGCCCCCGTACCGATCCGTGATCTGTCGGTGGCGCCTTCTAGGCTGGGCCCATGGCACGGGCAAACGACGAGGCGGCCGCCGCCCTCCAGGAGTACGCAGAGCTGTTCGCGCTGACCGGGGGCGACGCCTTCAGGGTCCGCAGCTACCAGAAGGCGGCCAAGGCGATCGCCGGCTTCCCCGAGGACATCGCGCAGGTCAATGTGCGGAGCGTGCCGGGGGTGGGCGAGGCGATCGCCAAGAAGATGGAGGAGTTCCTGCTGCGCGGGAGCTTCCGGCAACTCGACGACCTTCGCGGCCGGGTGCCCGACGGGGTGCGGCGGCTGACCACCGTGCCCTCGCTGGGGCCGAAGACGGCCATCATGCTGTTCGAGGACTACGGCATCGACTCCCCCGCCGCGCTGGCCGAGGCGATCGGGGCCGGGCGGCTGGCGGGCGTCAAGGGGCTCGGCGCCAAGACGCTGGCCAACCTGCTCAAGGGCGTCGAGCAACTGGAGCAGTCCGGCCGCCGGGTGCACATCGGGGTGGCGATGGAGCTGGCGGAGAAGGTGATGGGCTCGCTCGGCGCCGAGCGCATGGCCTACGCGGGGTCGCTGCGGCGGATGAAGGACACGATCGGCGACATCGACATCCTCGCCGTGGCACCCGTCTCGATCATGGAGGAGTTCCGCGCCCAGCCCTATGTCGCGGAGGTGATCGCGGCGGGCGACAAGAAGACCTCGATCCGCACCACCTCGGGCGTGCAGGTAGACCTGCGGGTGGTGCCCGGTGAGTCGTGGGGCGCCGCGATGCAGTACTTCACCGGCTCCAAGGAGCACAACGTGACGATCCGGGAGATCGCGGTGAAGAAGGGCTGGAAGCTGTCGGAGTACGGCCTGTTCGAGGGCGAGCGGGTGATCGCCTCGGAGTCCGAGGAGGAGATCTACGCCGCGCTCGGCATGCAGTTCGTGCCGCCGCCGCTGCGCGAGGACGGCGGCGAGGTGCGGGCGGCGCTGCGCGGCGAGCTGCCCGAGCTGGTCACGCTGGCGGAGCTGAAGGGCGACCTGCACACGCACACCGACCTGACCGACGGCATCGCCTCGCTGGAGGACATGGTGGCGGCGGGCGCGGCGCGCGGCTACGCCTACTACGCGGTCACCGATCACGCGCCCGACCTGGCCATGCAGCGGATGACGCTGGACAAGGCCCTGGAGCAGCGCGGGCGCCTGCTGGAGCTTCAACAGAAGTATCCGGACATGCGGCTGCTGCACGGGAGCGAGCTCAACATCGCCCCCGACGGCTCGGTGGACTGGCCGGGCGAGATCCTGCGAGGGTTCGACGTCTGCGTGGCCTCGGTGCACTCGCACTTCACCCAGTCGCGCGAGGAGATGACCCGCCGCTTCATCGCCGCCTGCGAGAACCCGTATGTCGACATCATCGGCCACCCCACCACCCGCAAGATCGGCAAGCGCGAGCCGGTGGACGCCGACTGGGACGCCGTCTTCCGGGCCGCCGCCCGCACCCGCACCGCCATGGAGATCGACTCCTACCCCGACCGCTCCGACCTGCCCGCCGACCTGGTCAAGCTGGCCAAGCACCACGGGGTGAAGTTCTCCGTCGACAGCGACTCGCACGCCATCCCGCACCTGGCCAACCAACGCTATGGCATCGGCATCGCCCAGCGGGCGTGGCTCACCGCCGACGACGTGATCAACACCTGGCCACTGGACCGCCTGCGAGCCTTCATCGGGCGTTGACCGTGGTGAGGACTCCTGTGCCGGGCGACGCGGTCGGCGGCCGGGGCCTTACCGCCGGGACGCGATCGCGTCGGCGACCCTGGTGGCCAGGGCCATGATGGTGAGCGACGGGTTGACCGACAGGGAGGCGGGGATCAGGGAGGCGTCGCCGACGTACAGGCCGGTGACGTCGTGGCTCTGGCCGTCGGCGCCGACGACCGAGCGGGCCGGGTCGTCGCCCATGGGGGCGCTGCCCTGCACGTGGGAGGTGGTCAGGCCGGTCCAGACGACGCGGGAGGCTCCGGCCGCGCGCAGGACGTCCGCGGCGAAGGCCAGGCCGTCGGACAGGCGGCGGCGTTCGAGGCCGGACAGCCGCTTGCGGAAGACGTCGCCCGGTTCGGCGGTGGCGGTGTTGTCGTCGGTGGCCATCACCAGCAGGCCCGCCCACCTGCGGTAGTCCCGGACGACCTCGGTCAGCTCGGTCCCCCACAGCGGCAGCCCCGCCTCGTCGACGAGGCTCGCCGCGAAGGCCACGGGGTCCTGGATGGTGGTCGCCTCCATGACGAAGTCCCGCTGGAAGTCCAGGCAGTGCGCGGTGATCGGGTACACCTGGTGGCAGTCCTGGATCTCGTCGAACAGGCCGTAGACCAGGCGGGCCGGGTGCAGGCCCAGCGTCCGCCCGGCCAGCCGGGTGGACGGGCTGTCGATGGCCGCGTAGCCGGGGCTGGCGCGCAGGATCTGCGGCGTGTTCAGCGCTCCGGCGGCGAGCACGACCGTGGCCGCGCGGACGGTGCCGCCCGCGTGCTCGACGCCGGTGACGCGCCCGTCCTCGACCAGCACCCGCTGGACGGTCACCCCGGTCGCCACCCGGATCTCGCCCCTGGCCATGGCGGGGGCCAGCCAGGTGTTGAGGGCGTTCTTCCCGGCGTTGGTGGGGCAGCCCTGCAGGCAGGAGCCGCACCTGCTGCAGTTGAAGTCGGTGTAGGAGTCCACGGGTGCCAGGTCGGCGCCGAGGGCTTGGAAGCCGCGCCGTACCGTGTGCACGCTGGGCGGCCAGTCGGCGCGGACGCGCACGCCGAGGTCGGCCTCCACCCGCTGGTAGTACGGCTCCAGGTCGGCGAGGGTGAACGGCTCGCCGGTGGGGCCGAGCAGGCCGGTGCGCTCGTGGAAGGCGGCCACGTCGAAGTCGGCGGCGCGTAGGGCGACCTTGGTGTTGATCAGGGTGGTGCCGCCGACGCAGCGTCCGCTCAGCAGGGCCAGCGGGCGTTCGCCCTCGATCTCGGCGAAGCGCGTGGGCCACCACAGGCGGTGGTTGGCCTCCAGCTCGAAGCGGGTGTGCGCGGCCGCCGTGCGCAGCTGCCCGGCCTCCAGGACGAGTACGTCGAGCCCGGCCCGGCCGAGCTGCGCGGCGATCAGGCCGCCGCCCGCCCCCGACCCGACGACCACCACGTCGGCCTCGGCGTCCCCCAGGTCCCCGGTCCGGGGAACCTCGTCGAGGAACGACCAGTCCTTGCGCAGCCGGGCCGCCTGGGGCGGGTGGAAGCCGATGTCGTCGTGGCCGGTCGGGCCGGTGTGGCCGGGGGCGGCGTAGTCGCCGTAGTACGCCTCCACCGCCAGGGCGCGGACCAGGTCGAAGGCGGGGGTTCCGGCCAGGGCCGCCAGGTCGTCGGCGGCGGTGAGTGTGGCCACGGCGGCGGCCACCTCGGGGCGGTCCCGGGCGGTGCGGGCGAGGTACCCGGCCGCCCCGACCCGGCCCGCACCGGGAACCAGGCGTTCACAGAGCAAGTCCATCGGTCCTCCGTTGCGGTGCGGTCAGTGGAGGGCTGAGCCGCCGTCGATGTTGAGGGTCTGGCCGGTCAGGAAGCCGCTGCCGGGGTCGCAGACGTACAGGAGGGTCGAGATCAGGTCGGCGGGTTCCCCGGTGCGGGGGATCCGCTGGGTGGCCCTGACGCGGGCGAAGCCGCCGTCGGCGCCGGTGCTGCGCTCGGCGGTGGCGGTTCTGGTCAGCCCGGGGGCGATGGTGTTCACGGTGATCCCGTCCCCGCCGAGGAGGGTGGCGAGGGACCTGGTGAGGCCGATGATCGCGGCTTTGGAGGTGGTGTAGGCGACGAGGTCGGGCGGGCCGACGAACACGGCGGCCGACGCGATGTTCACGATGCGCCCCCACCCGGCCGCCCGCAGGTACGGCACCGCCGCCTGACTCACGTAGAACGGCCCCTCGACGTTGATCCGCAGCATCCGCCGCAGGTCGTCGGGCGTGGTCTGCTCGAACGGGATCGGCGGGTACACGCCCGCGTTGTTCACCACCACGTGCAGCCCGCCGAACCGGTCGGCCACCTCGGCCATCGCGGCCGTCACCTGGGCGGGGTCGGAGACGTCGGCGGTCAGCGGCAGGAAGGCGCCGCCGATCCGCTCGGCGGTGGCGGACTGGTCGGCGACGTCGATCCCGGCGACCAGGGCCCCCTCGGCGGCCAGCGCGGCGGCGAACTCCCGCCCGAGGCCGTCGGCGGCCCCGGTCACCACCGCCACGCGGCGGGTCAGTCCTGTGGTGGCCCTGTCACTCATGCGTGTTCCCGTTTCCGTTCCGGCCCGTCGCCGCGACGCGCAGGATCTCCTGTTCGGTCAGTTCGGCGCCGCTCAGCTCGGCGGCCACCCGGCCCTTGCGGAACACCACGACCCGGTCGCAGAGCTGGACGAGCTCGCCCAGGTCGGTCGAGGTCAGCAGGACGACCCGGCCCTCGGCGGCGAGCTCGCGGACGATGGCGTGCATCTCGGCCTTCGCGCCGACGTCGACGCCTCTGGTCGGGTCGTCGAGCAGGACGACCTCCGGTCCCGCCTCCAGCCACTTCGCGAACACCACCTTCTGCTGGTTGCCGCCGGACAGCTGGCCTGCCGTCTGGTCGGGCCCGGCGGCCCGGATGCCCAGCCTGCGCATCGCAGCGCTGGTGCGGGCCCGCAGGTCCCCGGTCCGCAGCAAGGTCCCGGTACGGCCCAGCGCCACGGCCCGCACCTGGGCGATGTTCTCCCACAGGGGTTTGTCGAGCATGAGGCCGAGCCGCTTGCGGTCGCTGGGCACGACGGCCACGCCGCCGGAGATGGCCCGCTCCAGCGAGCGCGGCCGGGGAGCGCCGCCGGGCAGCCGTACCTCGCCCTCGGCCGGGTTCCGCAGGCCGCACACCACCTCCAGCACGGCGGTCTGCCCGGCCCCGGCGAGCCCGGCCAGCCCGACGATCTCCCCGTGCCCCACCGTGAGATCGACTCCGCGCAGGACTCCGGGCACGGTCACCCCGCGCAGCGTCACCCCGGCCCGCCGGGGCCCGGCCTCCGCGCCGGGCCGCGCGGCGGCCTCCGGCGAAGCGGCGGACGGTTCCGGGGCCGGGGTGCGGTCGCCGAGCATGGCGTGGACGATGCTGTCGATGGTCACCTCGCCGATCGGCGCGCCCGACAGCACGTTGCGCCCGTCGCGCAGCACCGTGACCGCGTCGCAGAGCTGCAGCACCTCTTCGAGCAGGTGCGACACGTACACGACGCCGACCTGGCGGGCCCGCAGCGCGGCCAGGATGCGCAGCAGCCGGGCCACCGCGTCCGACTGCAGCGCGGAGGTGGGCTCGTCGAGGATCAGCACCGCCGGGTCCTCCAGCAGCGCTCTGGCGATCTCCACGAGCTGCCGTTCGGCCAGGGTCAGCTCGGCCACCCGGGTGCCGACCGGCCGGTGGAACTCCAGCTCGGCCAGCACCGGCGCCGCCCTGGCCGCCATCGCCGCCCGGTCGATCAGCACCCCGGCCCGCCGGGGGCGGCAGGCGGGGAAGAGGTTGGCCAGCACGTCGAGGTCGGGGAAGAGGCTGAGCTCCTGGGAGACGACCGCGACCCCGCGCGCGGCCGCCTGTCTGGTCGAGCCGTACCGTACGGCCTCGCCGCGCAGCTCCAGCGTGCCCTCGTCCGGCCGGAGCGCCCCGGCCAGCACCTTGACCAGCGTGGACTTGCCCGCCCCGTTCTCGCCGAGCAGGGCGTGCACGGTCCCGGGCTCCAGCGTCAGGGACGCGCCGTCGAGCGCGACCACGCCGCCGAAGCGCTTGCTGATCCGGGTGGCGACGTACATCGTCACTTCGCCTCGGCGATCGGCCTGAGCTTGCTCTCGATCTCGGCGAAGTACGCCTCCGCCTTGGGCTTGAGCCAGTCCCGCTTGGACTGCTCGGAGGACTGCCTGGCGGTGATCTCGTCGATGTTCGCCTCGGTGACCAGCAGGTGGCCGGGGTCGATCCAGCCTTCGGGCAGCGGCTTGCCCGCCTTGGCCGCCTCGGCCAGCAGGCGGATGGCGACGTACCCCTTGAAGTAGTGCTCGGGCGACATGACGGCGAAGTTGGTGCCGTCCTTGACCGCCTGCAGCGCCTTGGCGTCCAGGTCGAAGGCGGCGGTGAGGTAGCTGCCGCCGTTGGTCTGCTTGGCCTTGGCCAGGTTGTAGGAGTCGGCGTCGCCGGTGCCGAGGAAGGCCAGCGCCTTCGGGTGGGCCTTGACCAGGCCGTTCCAGATGTCGAAGTTGACGGCGGGGTCGTTCTTGGTCTCGAACGGGCCGAGCACCTTCACTCCGGGCAGTTTCTCGGTGAAGGCGTCCTTCATCCCGTTGGCGCGTTCGTCGAGGACGGGCACGCCGGGGTTGCTGGTGCCGAGCACGACCTCGCCGGTGGCTCCGGCGGGCAGCCGCCTGATCGCCTCCTCGGCGAGGGCGCGGCCGGCCGCCCGGTTGTCGTTGCCGATGTAGAGGCCGACGTTGCTGCCGGGGGCGGGCACGGTGTCCACGCCGACCAGGCGGATGTTGCGGGCGGCGAGGTCGGCGAGCGGGCGGACGAACAGCTCGGGGGCGAGGTCCTCGATGGCGATGCCGTCGGGGGCGGTGCGGCCGAGGTCGCCGAAGAGCTTGACCTGGGCCGGCGGGTCGATCTGGTTGGGCGCGCTGATCTGCAGGTCGACGTCGCCGACGACGTCGTTGGCGTACTTGCCGCCCGCGGCCATCTCCTGGGCGAAGTCCAGGTCGGTGGTGGCCAGTGAGAACCCGATCTTGGGGATGTCGTCGCCCGCTCCTCCGCTGGAGCAGGCGGCCGTCAGGGCCAGGCAGAGGGCGAGGGCGCCGGACAGGGCACGATTCATGGGTTGCTCCAGGTCAGAGGGTGGAGTCGGCGGCCGTACCCCGGCGGCGCAGCAGCGCGTCGAGCGCGACCGCGAGCAGGATGACGATGCCGGTGGCGAACAGGCTCCAGTTGATGGGCACGCCGAAGTAGACGAGGCCGCTGGCGACGGTGCCGAGGATGACGGTGCCGAGCAGCGAGCCCCAGACGGTTCCGGAGCCGCCGCGCAGCGGGGTGCCGCCGATGATGGCGGCGGCGATGGCCTGCAACTCGTACCCCTGGCCGATGGTGGGCTGGCCGGAGGCGAAGAAGCCGAGGGTGAGCACGCCGGCGACGCCGGCCAGCGCGCCCGACAGCACGAGGACCTGCAGCCGGACGCGCGGGATGGAGATGCCGGAGAAGCGGGCGGCGTCCGGGTTGGAGCCGATGGCCCGGACCCGGAAGCCGAACGGGGTGGCCTTGAACACCACGGTGAGGACGGCGCCGACGGCCAGCAGCACCCAGATGGAGGTGGGCACGCCGAGCAGGTCGCCGCCGACGACGGCGAAGAATCCGTCGTCCCTGGGCAGCCCGGCGACCTGGCGGCCCTCGCTGAGCGCGAGCCCGAGGCCGCGGAAGACCGACAGGGTGCCGAGCGTGGCGATGATCGAGGGGATTCTGAGCACGTTGCAGAGCAGCCCGTTGACCAGGCCGAGCAGCGCGCCGACGCCGATGCCGGCCAGCGCCGCCAGCCACGGGTTGACGCCGCCGCGCATCAGCATGGCGCCGGCGATGAGGCTGAGGGCGTAGGTGGAGCCGACCGACAGGTCCAGTTCGCGCATGGCCAGCAGGTACGTCATGCCGCAGGCGAGCACGCCGACGAAGGCGGCCTGCCGTACCACGTCGATGAGCTGGGCGCGGTCGAGGAAGTCGGGGTGGAAGGCGCCGATGCCGAGCACCAGCGCGACGAGCACCACGACGACGCCCACCTCGTCGACGCCGAAGACGCGGCGCAGCAGCCCGCGGGCGGGGGGCGGCGGCGGTGCCTCCGCGGCCTGATCGTTCACGGGGACTCCTAGAAGGGGTAGGGCTCGATGGGGCCCTGCACGGTGATCCAGCGGGTCTCGGTGAAGGCTTCGACGTTAGCGGCGGCGCCGCCGAAGCGGGAGCCGGTGCCGGAGGCGCCGACCCCGCCGAAGGGGGCGACGGCCTCGTCGTCGACGGTCTGGTCGTTGATGTGCACGATGCCGGTGGGGATGCGTTCGGCCAGGTCCAGGCCCTTCATCGCGTCGCCGGTGAGGATGCCGAGGGACAGGCCGTACGCGCTGTCGGCGGCCAGCGCGGCGGCCTCGTCCAGCGTCGCGAACGGCAGGACGGGCGCGACCGGGCCGAAGACCTCCGCGGCGTAGGCGGGGCTGTCGCGCCCGACCCCGGCCAGCACGGTCGGCCGGTAGAACAGCTCCTCGTAGGTGCCCCCGGCGGCGAGCCTGGCGCCGCCGGAGACGGTGGCGGTCACCAAGGCGTGGATCTTGTCGCGCTGGCCGGCGTCGATGATCGGGCCGAGGGCGACGTCCTGGGTGTACGGGTCCCCCACCGGCATGGCGTCGGCCTTGGCGGCCAGCCGCTCGACGTACTCCTCGGCCAGGTCGCGGTGGACGAGGTGGCGGCCGGTGGTCATGCAGATCTGGCCCTGGTGGAAGAAGGAGCCCCAGGCTGCGGCGGAGACGGCGCGGTCCAGGTCGGCGTCGTCCAGCACGATCAGCGCGGAGTTGCCGCCGAGCTCCAGGTGGGCGCGCTTGAGGTGGCGGGCGGTGGCCTCGCCGACCCGGCGCCCGGCGGCGGTGGAGCCGGTGAAGGAGATGACCCGCACGTGCGGGTCGGCGACCAGCGCCTCGCCCGCGTCCACCCAGCCGGGCAGCACGTGCAGGACGTCCCGCGGCAGCCCGGCCTCCTCCAGGACGCGGGCGATGGCCACGCCCGCGCACACGGCGGTGCGGGGGTCGGGTTTGAGCACGACCGCGTTGCCGAGCGCCAGGGCGGGGGCGACGGAGCGGATGCCGAGGATGAGCGGGGCGTTGAACGGGGCGATGACGCCGACGACGCCCGCGGGGACGCGGCGGGCCAGGCTGAGCCGCTTCTTGGCGGTCGGCAGGATCTCGCCGAGGGGGTGGGAGGCGAGCGCGGCGGCCTCGAAGCACTCCTGCGCGGCCACATGGGTCTCGAATCCGGCCTTGCCGCGGATCGAGCCCGCCTCCCTGATGAGCCAGTCCTGGATCTCGTTGGCGTGCCGCTCGAAGAGCGCGCCGGCGCGGCGCAGGACGGCGGCGCGCTCCTCGAAGGAGATCTCGGCCCAGGCGCGCTGGGCGGCGGCGGCGCGGGCGCAGGCGGCGGCCATCTCGGCGGGGGTGGCGATGCCGGCCCTGCCGAGTTCGGCTCCGGTGGCGGGCTCGGTCACCGCCCGGTGGCCGAGCGCCTCGGTCCAGCCGCCGGTGAACAGGGACCCGCTCCAGATCTTGGGGTCGAGCAGCGTCATCGCGAGGCCTCTCAGGGGCGGAAGTCGGGGTCGGGGGTGACAGCCACGTCGAGCAGCAGGGGTTCGTCCCTGGCGGCCAGGCCGGGGATCACCTCGTCCAGGACGCGGAGCAGCTCGTCGTGGTCGTCCACGCGGAGCGAGGGGCAGCCGAAGGAGGTGGCCAGACCGCTCAGGCTGACCTCCTCGAAGGCGGGCCAGGGCGCCTTGCCGGCGCCGTGCGCCTCGGCCAGGCGGTCCATCACCGCGTAGCGGCCGTTGGACAGCACGACGAACAGCACGCCGGCGCGGTAGCGGGCGGCGCTCCAGAGGGCCTGGATGCCGTAGACGGCCGAACCGTCGCCGACGACGGCCACCACGGGCCGGTGCGGGACGCCCATCCTGAGGCCGACGGCGGCGGGCAGGGCGAATCCGAGCCCGCCCATGGCGGCCGAGACGAAGCCGAGGGGGCGGCGGGCGGGCAGCAGGCGGTGCAGGTCGGGGCGGGAGGAGGGGGTCTCCTCGACGACGACGGCGTCGGGCGGCAGCCGTACGGCGAGTGCGGCCAGCACGTGCGCGGCCCGCAGCGGCTCGCCGGGAGCGGGCGGCGGCGGCCCCTCCCGCGAGACCCGTGGCGCGCGGACCGTCTCCCCCCGCGGGCGCCTGTCGGAGGGCAGGGCCGCGACCAGGCGCTCGCAGACGGCAGGCAGGTCGGCCAGCACCGCGAGGTCGGCGGGGCTGCGGTGGGCCTCGGCGGGGTCGTCGGTGACCAGGGCGATCTTGGTGCCCGGCTCCAGCAGCGGCCCCGGCTGGTAGGGGTAGTGCCGGAACACCGGCGCCCCCACGACCAGCACCAGGTCGTGCCCGGCGAGGGCCTCGCGCTGCTGGGCGCGCCCGGCCGGGAGGACCCCGGCGAACAGCGGGTGGTCCTGCGGGAATCCGGCCCGCGCCCCGAACGACTCCTGCCACACCGGGCAGCGCAGCCGGTCGGCCAGCTCCACCAGCGCCGACCAGGCGGCCGGGTGGTCGGCGCCCGCGCCGGTGACCAGCGCGGGTGAGGCGGCCCCGGCGACCAGGGCGACCAGGTCGGCGATCCCGGCCTCCGGCACCGAGGCGGGCCGGTGCAGGGCGAGCGGCGCGGCGACGACCTGGCCGGCGGGCATCTCGGCGGCCCAGTCGTCCATGGGCACCACGACCAGCGCGGGCCCCCGGCCGGTGCCGGCCTCGTGCCAGGCGCGCGCGATGGCGCCCGGCACGTCCTGCGCCCTGAGCGGCTGGTCGGTCCAGACGGGGTAGTCGCCGGCCAGGCCGGTCAGCCGCCCGGTGAGGAAGGGTTCGAGGGCCAGGTGCCGCCGGTCCTGCTGGCCGACGAGGACGACCAGCGGTGCCCGGTTCACCCGGGCCGTGGCGATCGCGCCGACGGCGTTGCCCAGCCCGGCGGTGGTGTGCAGGATGGCCAGCGCGGGCCGCCCGGTCGCGATGGCCTGCCCGGTGGCCAGGCCCACCACGGACCCCTCGTGCAGGGCGAGCACGAACGACAGGTCGTCGGGCAGCCCGGCGAGGAGGGAGACCTCGGTGGATCCCGGGTTGGCGTAGAGGGTGGTCATCCCGTGGCGCCGCAGAACCGAGAACGTTGCGTCCCGAACGGTGGGCAAGGGCCCTCCCATGTTCGTCTGGCGAACTGTCGTTCGCTGTATGCGTGTTGCGCAGACGCTAAGTGGTGACATCGGTCACGTCAACGGGCATCTCATCAACTGTTTGGTAACAAATGATTTCCTCCAATGTTCGCGTACAGAACGACTGTTCGCCATGCGAACGGCACTCTATAGTGACGTCCACCCAAGCGAGGAGGAGCCGATGGAGCAGCCCCCCGAGCGGGCAGCCGAGTACGTCCAGTCGCTCGCCCGCGGCCTGATGGTGATCCGGGCGTTCGACGCCGAACATCCGGCAATGACGCTCAGCGACGTGGCCCGCTCGACCGGCCTGACCAGGGCGGCGGCCCGCAGGTTCCTGTTCACCCTGGCCGAGCTCGGCTACGTGCGCTCCGACGGGCGGCTGTTCACGCTCACGCCCCGGATCCTGGAGCTCGGCTACGCCTACCTGTCCGGCATGACGCTGCCCGAGGTGGCCCAGCCGCACCTGGAACGGCTGGCCGCCGAGGTGCACGAGTCGGCGTCGGCGGCGGTGCTCGACGGCGACGACGTGGTGTACGTCGCGAGGGTGGCCACCTCCCGGATCATGCGGGTGAGCATCAACATCGGCACCCGCTTCCCCGCCCACCCCACCTCCATGGGGCGGGTGCTGCTGGCCGGGCTGCCGCCGGAGGGGCTGGCCGCCTACCTGGAGCGGGCCGAGCTGCCCGCCTACACCGCCAGGACCGTCACCTCCCCCGCCGCGTTCCGGGCCGAGATCGACCGGGTCAGGGCGCGCGGCTGGGCCATGGTGGACCAGGAGTTCGAGGAGGGCCTGCGGTCCATGGCCGCGCCGGTGCGCGACGCGTCCGGCCAGGTGGTGGCCGCGATCAACCTGTCCTTTCACGCCAGCCGTACCTCCGTCGACGTCGCCCGCCGTGACTCCCTGCCGCTCCTGCTGGCCGCCGCCGCGCGGGTCGAGGCGGACCTGCTCGACACCGGCACGCAGGTGGCCCCCTACCGAGGGACGTTCACCCGCTGAGCCGGGTGTGCACGACCTGGCCGCCGAACACGGTCATGGCCACCGGCACGGCGGCCACCTCGGCGGGCGGCACCTCGCCGAGCGCCGCGTCGACCACGCACAGGTCGGCGACCTTGCCCGGGGTCAGGCTGCCCTTCCACGACTCGGCGAAGTCCTGCCAGGCCCCGTTCACCGTGTAGGTGCGCAGCGCCTGGTCCAGCGTCAGTCGTTCGGCCTCGCCCGCGACCCGGCCGCTGGCTTCGGCCCGGCGGGTCAGCAGCGCGGCCAGCCCGGCCCGCCAGTCGGGCGGCGTGACGGGGCAGTCGGAGCTGGAGGTGACGTTCACCCCGGCGGCCAGCGCGGAGGCGGCCGGCCACTCCCGCTCGGTCAGCTCGTCGCCGAACAGCTCCCTGGTCTGCTCGGCGACCAGCGCCTGCAGCCGGGGCTGGATGTTCAGCCCGAAGCCGAGCGCGGCCAGCCGGGTCAGCGCCGCGGGCGAGACGTACTGCCCGTGGATCACGTAGTGCCGGGCGTCGGGCCGCGGATCGCCCGCGACGGCGGCGGCCAGCGCCCGCACCACCTCGTCGATCCCCCTGTCGCCGACCACGTGCACGCCCACCTGCAGGCCCGCCTGGTGCGCGAGCCTGACCATCTCGGCCAGTTCCTCGCCCCTGGCCGCGTCGGAGGCGCCGCGCACGCACAGCCCGCCGTGGCCGCCCTCCGGGTACTCCTCGTGCATCCAGGCGGTCCTCGCCGGGGGGATGCCGTCGGCGAAGATCTTCACGCCGAGCACGTTGAGCAGCCGGGGGTCCACGTCCTCCAGCGGGTCGCGGGCCGACAGGTACCCCTTCAGGTCCGGTACCGAGGCGCCCGACATGCCGCTGGGCAGCGCGAGCACGCTCACCCTGGCCCGCAGTTCGCCCTCGCGGGCCAGCGAGGCGTAGGCGTCGAGGGTGGCCTCGCCGAGCGCGCCGAAGAACAGCCGCTCGCCGCCGGGGCCGAGGCCTGGCTCGGTGAAGCTGGTGACGCCCTCCCGGTGCATGATGGCGACCGCGGCCCGGACCAGTTCCCTGCGCTCGGCGAAGGTGGGCAGGGGCACCGCCCGCTGCAGCAGTTCCTGCGCCGCGTTGTCGAGCAGCCCGGTCGGCAGCCCCGCCCCGTCCACCACGACCCCGTCGGTCACCGGCCCGTCGATCCCGGCCAGCTCGAAGGCCAGCGAGTTGGCCCAGGTGCGGTGCCCGGAGAAGTCCTGCAGCAGCACGGGATGGTACGGCGCGACCGCGTCCAGGTCGGCCCGGTGCGGCAGGCGCCCCTCCTCCAGGTAGCCCGCGTCCCAGCCGGTCCCCCTGATCCACTCCCCCTCGGGCGTGCGCCGAACCGCCTCGGCGACCCGCGCGAGCACGTCCGCGATCGACCGCACCTCGGGATAGACGAGGCTCATCACGTACGGCGGACGCCCCGCCGCGTGCCCGCAGGCGTGCGCGTGCGCGTCGTTGATCCCCGGCAGCAGGGTACGGCCCGCCAGATCGACCACCTCGGTCCGCGGCCCGGCCCACCCGCCGGGCCCGTCACCGACGTGGACGATCAGCCCGTCCTTCACCGCGATGGCGCGGGCTCGCGGCCGTGCGCCGTCCATCGTGCGGACGTCGGCGTTGACGAGCAGCAGATCGGCACCGCCCATCCCTGCCTCCCAATTTCGTTAGGTTCCATACGATAAAGTGCTGCCTCATGCTGAACAAGTCGTTTCATAGCAAACGATCTGCTCATGAAACGCGTGGCGCCGGGCGGCTCGTGTTCGGCGTCCGCCGCCGGCGGCTCTAACGTGGCCGGTATGACGGGACACCACGACCTGCGGAGCACCGAGGACGCCATCACCCAGCGGCTGGGCGGCCTGAACATCGACTTCGAGGCCATGTGGGCGGTCTCGAACATCTACCGGGCCTCGGCCTCGATCCGGAACCACTTCGAACGGACCGTGCTCCGCGACACCGGACTGACCTGGACCGGGTTCGTGGTGATGTGGGTGGTGTGGATCTGGGGGGAGAGCGAGACCCGCCATGTCGCCGCCGAGGCCGGCATCTCCAAGGGCACCCTCACCGGCGTGACCAAGACGCTGGAGTCCTACCGCTACGTCCGCCGCTCCCCCCACCCGACCGACAGGCGGCGCGTCATGCTGGCGCTCACCCCGCCCGGCGAGCGGCTCATGCGCACGCTGTTCCCCGACTTCAACCGCGAGGAGGCGTTCGTCGTCAAGGACCTGGACGGCGAGCAGCGCAGGGCGCTCGCCGCCGCGCTGCGCACGATCGTGCGACATCTGGAGACCTCCTAGCCTCAGGGCCCCTCGGGGTCGATCACGTGCCGGTCCACCCAGAACGGCTCCAGCAGGCCGCGCAGCCGGTCGGCGCCGACCCGCTCCAGCAACTCCAGCGCGCCCACGTTCTCCAGCAACTGGCCGGTGCCGCTGCTGCCGAACAGCACGGTGCACACAGACGGGTGGCTGAGTGCGAAAGCCAGGCAGAGCTGGGCCGCGGTGGCGTCCAGGTCGGCGGCGACCGCGCCGATGCCGCCGGCCGCTTCGATGATCCGGTCCCGCACCAGCCCCGGATCCCGGCCGATCTGCCGGGTCAGCGACTTGCGCCCGGCCAGCAGGCCGCCCTCCAGCACGTCGGAGGCCTGCAGGCTGATCCCCTCGGCGAACACCGCCGCGAACGGCGCCCCGTCGGGGATCGACCGGCGGCACGGGCTGTACTTGAGCTGGGCGAGCTGCGGCCCCGGCGACCCGGCCGCCAGCGCGTGCCGCCTGATCTCGTGCACCGCCGAGGCCGACCAGTTGTTCACCCCCCAGCAGCCCAGCAGCCCGAGGGACTCCAGCTCGGCCAGGTCGGCGGCCAGGCGGCGCAGGTCGAGGCCCTCGTCGCGGATGTCGCCCAGCACCGCCATGTCGGCCCGCTCCGCGCCCACCCGGAACAGCGCGTGTTCGAGCTGGTCGCGCAACGCCTGCTCGGGGTACGGCTCCAGCCACAACTTGACCGACAGCAGGTAGTCGTCCCGGTCGATGCCCGCCGCGCGGACGATCGCGGAGAACAGCACGTCGGTGTAGACGGGGGGCTGGTCGGCCAGGCCGTACACGCCGACGTCGAACAGGTTGACGCCCAGGTCGACGGCGCGCTGCAGCATCGCCACGGAGTCGGCGAAGTTCATCCTGTCGTAGATGTGCCAGGAGCCCAGCGACAGGACGGAGGCGTCGGGACCGCGGGTGCCGATCCGGCGACGCGGGATGATCTTCGACATCGGTCTCCTCGTTACGGAAGCCAGGGATGGATGACGGCCTTGACCTGCTGGAGCCGGGACATCGAGACGAGCGCCGCGGAGGCGCCCGCCAGCCCGGCGGGCTCGCCGAACAGATCGTCCCAGGGGAATCTGAGCCGGAAGGCGCGCAGGAACTCGACCGCCCGGTGGTAGTCGGCGACGTCGCCGTTGAGCGAGCCGCGCACGGTGAGCTCCTTGCCCATGACCGTGCCCAGCGGGATCGGCTCGGGGCGCGGCCCGGTGCTGCCGACCACGACGAACGTGCCGCCCCAGGCGGCGGCGTCCACCGCCTCCGCGCCCACGCCGGGCGCCCCCGCCAGGTCGAGCACCAGGTCGGCGCCGCGCCCCTCGGTGGCCTCCAGCACGGCGGCCAGCCGGTCGGCGGGCTCGCCGTCCAGGCCGACGGTGACGTCCGCGCCGAACCTCCTGGCCAGGTCCAGCCGGTAGCCGGGACCGCCGACGGTGATCACCGTGCCGGCGCCCGACGCCCTGGCCACCGCGGTGGCCACCAGGCCGAGCGCGCCCGCGCCCTGCACCAGCACGCTGGAGCCGGGGCGCAGGCCGCCGGCCCGGTCGAAGGCGTGCAGCACGGTCTTGACCGAGCAGCCCGCGGCGGCGGCCCAGGTGTCGGGCACGTCGCCGGGCAGCACGACCTTCTGCGCGCCCGGCGTCACGTAGGCGTACTCGGCCAGGCCCGCCGTGGAGTACGGCCAGCGGTCGGCGCGCTGGCGGAAGCCGTACCCGCGGTCGAGGCAGGCCACCGGGGCGCGCAGCACCGTGCAGCCGTAGCAGTGCCCGCAGGTGGACTCCGACCAGCCGATCCGGTCGCCCACCTGGACCGGGCGGCCCAGCGCGTCGACCGTGCCGGGGCCGACGGCCTCCACCACGCCCGCCATCTCGTGGCCGAGCACCATCGGCAGCATGCCGGGCAGCGACATGGCGCCGCTCCACAGGTGGACGTCGGTGGCGCACAGGGTGGCGCAGCGGACGGCGACGACCGCCGCGCCCGCCTCGCACTCCTCCGGTAGCGGGATCTTCTCCAGGGCCAGCGGCCCGGCGTGTTCGCGCAGCACCGCGGCCCTGGTGGAGGTGGGGACTGGCATGTGATCCTCTCCGATGCGCTATCTGGTGTGGGCGGTGTCCCAGACCTCGTCGCGGCTGCGCCACCACAGCAGCACGAGGATCACCAGGAACGGGACGACGCCGCGGTACTGCTGGATGGCGGCCAGCGAGGCCGACAGCCCCTCCAGGCAGCCGAGGAGCACCCCGCCCGCCAGGGTCAGCGGCAGGCTGCGGAACCCGCCGACCATGGCGACGGCCAGCGCCGTGGTGATGAGGTTGCCGAGGGTGGAGAAGTCGCCGCCGAGGCGCGGCGCGACCAGCACGATGACCAGCGCGCTGATCGCGCCGATCGCCGCCCACACGGCCACGGCCAGGCGCGGCGCGGCGATGCCGACCACCTGGGCCGTGGCGGGCCGCTCCGACAGCGCCTGCAGCCGCAGCCCGACGGCGGTCCTGGTGAGCAGCAGGCCGACGCCGACGGTGATGAGGACGGCGAAGGCCAGCGAGACGAGCACCGACTGCGGCACCACGACGCCGCCCACCGTGAAGGCGGGCGCGTCGAACCAGGCCGGGAAGCGCCGCGCGCCGGTCGTCACACTGCCGAACAGGCGCAGCCCGATCGCCATGATCGCGACGTACACCGCCACGGTCACGGCGGCCTTGGTGCGCTCGCCGTGCTCGCCGAACCAGCGGGCCAGCGCGGCACCGAGCAGTGCCGACAGCGCGCCGCCCGCGACCGCGCCGAGCGGCAGCGCGAGCCAGGCGGGCAGCCCGGCGTCGGTGAGCGTGACCATGACGAAGGCGCCCATCGCGCCGACCGCCGCCATCGCGAAGTTGACCACGGCGACCAGCCGGTAGGTGAGCACGACGCACAGGCCGAGCAGCGCGTACACACCGCCGCTGGTCAGGCCCGCCACCACGGAGTTCAGCATCACTTTCTCCCCGGCACGATGAAGTCCTCGGGCAGGACCTCCCACTTGCCGCCGTTGACCTTGACGAAGCGGCTGCCCTCGATCGGGTTGTGCGCCTCGCCCGGACCGAACACCCACGGCGTGCCCACCATCGGGTAGTCGATCGGCTGCATGCCCTTGAACGCCGCGGTGACCGATTCACGGGTGATGTCGCCCTTGATGGACTTCAGCACCTGGACGAACACGTCGGCCGCCATCACCGCGCCCTGGCTGAACGCGGTCTTCTGGATCTTGTTCTTGTCGATGACCTGTGCCCAGCGCTGGTTGCCGGGCAGCGACTCGTCGGTGTACGGCTGCCACTCGGTGCCCGCGTACGCCTTCATCCCGTCCGGGATGACCTCGGCGTTGGCGTCGGTGTAGCTGTTGGCCGCCATGATGAAGTCCACGTCCTGCATGCCCTGCGTCTTGGCCTGCGCGAACCACGGCCCGACCTGCGCGTTGTAGAGGATCGCCTGGCACCCGGAGCTCTTGGCCTTGACCAGGTACGGCGTCGGGTCGCCCTGGCCGACCGAGGTGTCCTTGACCGCGAGCGACTTGCCGGTCAGGCCGGTCCACTCCTTGATCGCGTTGTCGATGCCGCCGCCGCTGCCCGGCAGCACGGTGAAGTAGAGGCAGACCTTGTCCCGCTTCAGCGTCTCGGAGGCGTAGTAGAGCATCGCGGTGATCAGCTTGAACGGGCCGGGGTTGACCGGCGCGATGTTCGGGCTGGTGAAGCAGGCGGGGTCGACGCCGATGGCCGGGATGGAGACGATCCCGGCATTGCTGTAGGTGGCCCGGTTGAGGCCGCAGTCCACGGCGCTGGAGGAGCCGACGAGCGCGACCACGTTCTCCGACTCGATGAGCTCCAGCGCGGCCTCGGTGGAGCGCTGCGGGTTCATCGCGTCGTCCCTGCTGATCAGCTCGATCTTGCGGCCGTTGATCCCGCCGGCCGCGTTGACCTCCTCGAACACCGCCTTGACCGCAGGCGGCACCTCCGGGGTCTGGAACAGGCCGGTGACGCCGTTGATCGAACCGACCTTGATCGGGTCGCCGGGACCGCCACCGCCGCCCCCGCAGGCGGTGACGGCCAGGCAGAGCGCGAGCGCCGCCGACGCGGCCAGGTGCGAACGCTTCATGGGTGTCCTTCGTCCGGTGAGGTTGGGGGGTGTCAGGCCACGGGGACGTCCGCAGTGCCGAGGTAGGCGGCCACGACCGCCGGATCCTCCAGCACCGCCCCGGTCGGGCCCGAGGCGATGACGTGACCGAAGTCGAGGACGGTGACCTGCTCGCAGGCCGCCCTGACCAGTTCCAAGTCGTGCTCGACCAGCAGGACCGACACCCCGAAGCGCGCCGGAACCTGGGCCAGCCTGGCGCCCAGCGCCAGCGACTCGGCCGCCGACTGGCCCGCGCCCGGCTCGTCCAGCAGCGCGACGCGGGGCCTGGCGGCGACCGCGGCGGCCACGTCGAGCAGGCGGCGGGTGCCCGCGTCGAGGATCGAGACCGGCACCACGCCCGGCGGGCAGCCGAAGAAGGCCAGCAGCTCGTCGGCCTCCTCGGCGGCCAGCCTGCGGCCGGCGCCGATCGTCATGTACTCGTACTGGGTCAGCTCGGGCGCGATGAGCGTGGTCTGGAAGGTACGGCGCAGCCCCCGCCGCGCCCTGCCGCTGGGACTGAGCCCGTCCAGCGGGTCACCGGCCAGCGCGACGGTGCCCTGGTAATCGGCGACGAAGCCGCTGACCGCCGCGATGAAGGTGGACTTGCCCGCGCCGTTCGGGCCGATCAGGCCGACGACGGAGGCGGCGGGGACGGTCAGGTCCATCTCGTCGAGGGCGAGGACCTCGCCGTAGCGCACGGTGAGGCCGCGCACGGTGAGGCTCGGCTGCGCCGCCGTACCCGCCGGGTCTTCCGGGGCGGGCTCGTGCTCGGGCCGCGGGTCGCGGGACGCGAGCAGGGCCCGCGCCGCGCGTTCCCGTCTGTGGGAGCGGACCAGGTCGGTCTGGCTGACCCCGCCGCGCAGTGCGAAGATCGCCATGATGCCGAACAGGATGCCGCCCAGGTCCTGCGGCAGCCTGAGCTTCTCCAGCAGGGTCGCCATCACCGCGCCGAAGACGCCGCCCATCAGCGCGCCCTCGGGGTGGTGCGGCCCGATCAGGACGGCCACCGCGAACAGCGCCAGCGACTGCGTCATCGCGAAGTTGCCGGAGACCACCAGGCCGAGCTGCCCGGCCATCAGCCCGCCGCCGACGCCCGCGATGAAGGCGCTGATCGCGAACGCGGCCAGCTTGCTGCGCGCCACCGAGATGCCGTGCGCGGCGGCGGCCCGCTCGGAGTGGCGCAGTTCCAGCCACGACATGCCGAGCCTGGTCCGGTTGAGCACCGCCAGGCCGAGCGCGATCAGCGTGAAGACGATCACGGTGAGCACGAAGTAGCGGCTGTTGGTGCCGAACATCGACGGCCTGACCAGCGTCTTCAGCTCGCTCGTACCGGGGAACTGGTGGGCGTTGAGGACGATGTCGGTGGAGACCGCGAAGCCGAGCGTGACCACCGCCAGGTTCACGCCGCGGATGCGCAGCGCGGGCAGCCCGATCGCCACGCCGACCGGCACCGCCGCCAGCCCGCCGAGCAGCAGCCAGAGCGGCAGCCCGCCGGGCGCGTCGGCCAGGTTCAGCCGCAGCACCACCCAGGCGCCGATGGCGGCGAACGACATCTGGCAGAGCGACATCATCCCGGCCCTACCGATGATCACGCCGTAGCTCTGCATGATGACCGCGCTGACCATCGCCGCGACCGCGAGATAGATCCAGTACGGCGGCAGCACCGCGGGCAGCGCCACGCAGGCCGCCACCGCGGCGCCCACCCCCAGCGCGGCGGCCCGGCGGTCGATCAGGTTCATCGGCTGTCGCTCCCATCCCCGGCGGGCGCCAGGCCGAAGTAGCACTCGTGCAGCCGCTCGTCGTCCCCGCGCAGCTCGGCGCACGGGCCGTCGAAGACCACCCGGCCCTTGCGCAGGATGTACGCGTGGCTGCCGAGCTCCAGCGCCAGCCCGGCGAACTGCTCGATGAGCAGGACCGCGATGCCCAGGCCCACCAGGTCGCCGACGGCCTTCATCAGGCGGCGCACCGCGACCGGGGCGAGGCCGAGCGACATCTCGTCGATCAGCACCACCTTCGGGTCCGACACCAGGGCGCGGCCGAGCACCAGCATCTGCTGCTCGCCGCCCGACAGGTGCCCGGCCTGGAGCCCGCGGCGGTTGTCCAGTTCGGGGAAGAGCCGGTAGACGGTGGCCGGGTCGCCGTCGCCCGCCTGCGAGACGAGCAGGTTCTGCTCGACGGTGAGGGTGCGGAAGACCGTGCGGGACTGCTCGACGTACCCGAGCCCGGCCTGGGCGCGCTTGTAGGTGGGCAGCCGCTGGATGGCGAGGCCGTCCAGCTCGATCGTCCCCGCCGGGGTGGGGGCGAGACCGGCGATGCCGTCCATGAGCGTGGTCTTGCCCGCGCCGTTCGCGCCGAGCACCACCGTCACCGCGCCGGCCGCCACGTCCACCGAGACGTCCTGGACGACCGGGACCTCGCCCCGGTTGACCGCCACGCCGCTCAGCCGGAGGATCCCGCCGGACATCAGCGTTCTCCGGCGAAGGCCGAGCGCAGGGCGGCGGCGGCACGCCGGTGCGCGTCGCTCGCCGCGCCCAGCTCGGTGGCCAGCAGGCCGAAGAAGCCGTGGATCAGGCCGTCGTAGCGGACCAACTCGACCGGGACGCTGGCCTTCTCCAGGCGGCGGGCGTACTCCTCGCCCTCGTCGCGCAGCACGTCGTACTCCGCGCCCATGACCAGCGCGCGGGGCAGGCCCGACAGGTCGGTGGCGCGCAGCGGGAGTAAGTAGGGGTCGGTGAGGTCCTCGGGGCCGCGCGGGTAGAGGGTGAAGAACCACGCCATGCTGTCCTTGGACAGGAAGTAGCCGTCGGCGTACTCGCGGTAGGAGGCCTGGCCGTCGTCGCAGTGGCCGACCACCGGAGAGACCAGCACCTGCAGCGCGATCGGCGGCCCGCCCAGGTCACGCGCCTTGAGCGCGACGACGGCGGCCAGGTTGCCGCCCGCGCTCTCGCCGCCGACCGCGATCCGCGCCGGGTCGGCGCCGAGCTCCGCGCCGCGCGCCGCGATCCACTCGACCACGGCGTAGCAGTCGTCCACGGCGGCCGGGTACGGGTTCTCGGGTGCCAGCCGGTAGTCGACCGACACCACCACCGCGCCCGCCCGCGCGCACACCTCCCGGCAGGCGACCTCGTTCTCGTCCAGCGAGCCGATCGTCCAGCCGCCGCCGTGGAACCAGACGAAGGCGGGGAAGGGGCCGTCGCCATCAGGGGTGTAGACGCGGACCGGGACGTCGCCGAGGATCGTGTCGGCCACCCCGCCCACCGGCGGGAGGTCGTCCGGCATCCGCCAGAGGCCGCGGAACATCTCGCGCATGGTCCGCGGGTCGAGCGGCGCGGCCTGGGCGGGATCCTCGACGCGGGTGCGTTCAATGATCCGCTGCGCCTCGGGATGGAGGGGCATCATGACCTCTCGAAAATCGTATTTGATTCCATGTACGGTATGTGGATCCGGATGATGGTGTCCAGAGCGAAGAGGTAGACGTTGCGCAACGAATGCCGGGACGAGACGACCGCCGCGGACACCGTGCTCACCGGAGGGCGCGTCCACACCGTCGACGCCGCCGACCGCGTCCGCGAAGCCCTCGCGATCCGCGACGGCCGGATCGCCAGGGTGGGCACCGCCGACGAGGTCGCCCCCCTGATCGGCCGGACCACCCGCGTCGTCGACCTGGCCGGCGCCTCGGTGCTACCGGGGATCAACGACTCCCACCTGCACGGCGTCTGGCTCGGCGCCATGTGGCCTCGGCTCCTGATGGACCAGCTCACCGCGCCGGGGCACGGGAGACCAGAGCCCGGCGCGGCCGGGCCTTCGCGGCTGGAGGGCAGTGCCGAGCGGCGGGCCGCGATCCTGCGTACGCAGGAGTTGCTGGCCTCGCTGGGGGTGACGAGCTACACCGAGCCCGGCCTGGGGCCGGGTGAGGACGCGGGCGCGAGCGGCTGCTTCTCCTCCGGGGCGCTGCGGGACTACGCCGACCTGGCCGCCGAAGGGCTGCTCACCGCACGGGTCACCGCGCTGATGCTGTTCGGGGAGCTGGACGGCCCGAGCACGCTCGACGCCCTGCTGGACGGCCTGCGCGACTTCAAGCCGCCGCGCGACGTGCCGGGCTGGTTCAGAGTGGCGGGCGTCAAGATCTTCGCCGACGGCATCCCCCCGATGAGCACCGCCTGGACCGACGAACCCTACGCCGACGGCACCGGCCACGGCTCCCTCCTGATCGCCCCGCTCGACGCCCCGAGCCCCGGGTACGGCACGGGCCCTGGCTACGGCACGGGCCCTGGGTACGGCACCGGCCCTGGGTACGGCACCGGCGAGCGCCGCAGCGCGGGCGCCGTGGGCGAGAGTGCGGGTGACGGCGAGGACGACCGGCGGGGGAAGGCGTTCTCACTGATGGTTCGGGCGGCGCACGCGGCCGGGTACCAGGTCGGGGTGCACGCCACCGGCGGCCGGGCGACGCGGGCCGCCGTCGAGGCGATGCGGGCCGCCATGGCGGCGGACGGGCGGTGGGGGGCGCGGCACTACGTCATCCACGGCGACGTGCTGCGTCCCGGGACGCTGGCGGCCATGGCCGAGGCGGGGATCGGGTTGAACACGCAGGCGGGGATCGCGGTGGCGACCGAGGACATGCTGGTGGGCGCGCTCGGTGAGCGGGTGCTGCCGGACGCCTGGCCGGTACGGGACACGCTGGCCGCGCGGGCCGTACTGTGCCTGAGTTCGGACGCGCCCGTGCTCAGCCCGGACTGGCGGGCCGGACTGGCCGCCGCCGTCACCCGCAAGGGCGCGGACGGGCGGGTGCGCGGACCCGCGCAGCGCCTGAGCGTCGCCCAGGCGCTGCGCGCGTACACGATCGCACCCGCCTGGCAGGATGGCGCCGAGGCGTGGAAGGGCTCCCTGGAGGAGGGCAAGACAGCCGACCTCTGCGTACTGGGCGGCGACCTCCTCGACACCGAACCCGACGCCATCCCCCAACTCCCCATCCAGATGACCATGATCGGCGGACACGTGATCCACGAGGCCTGACCCGCCTGCGGTCAAGTCAGTCCGTCGGCCCGTCGGTGCCCCAGGAGGCGTCGGGGTGGACGATGTCGCGGTCGAGCCACAGGTCGGTGAGTGCCTCGCGCAGGGTGTCGCCGTGGCGGGTGAGCAGGTCCAGTGCGCCGAGGTTGTCCTGGAGTTGGGCCAGGTCGCTCACGCCGAACAGGACGGTGGCGACCGGGGGATGTGTCAGGCAGTAGGCCACCGCGAGCTGTGCCGGAGTGGCCCCGAGCCGGTGGGCCGCCGCCTCCACGCGGGGGTAGGCGGCCCTGATCCGGTCGCGGATGCCGCCCGGGTCGGCGCCGATCTTGCGGGTGGGCTGGAGCTTCCCGGCGAGGATGCCGCCCTCGAAGACATCGGAGGCCTGCAGGCCCATCCCGCCTTCGGCGAAGAGCCGCCCGTACGGCTCGCCCTCGGGCACCGAGCGCCGCGCCAGGCTGTACTTGAGCTGCGCGAACGACGGCGGCGTCACCCCCTCGGCGATCGCGATCTCCCGCGCCCGCCACACGTCACGCGCCGCCCAGTTGTTCACCCCCCACGCCCCGAACCATCCGTCCCGCATCAGCTCCCCCACCTCGCCCACCACGGCCCGCAGGTCGAGCGGCCCGAAGAAGTCGCCGAGGACCACGAGGTCGGCCCGGTCGACCCCGACCCGGTCCAGTGAGGTGCGCAGCTGCCCGGCGAAGGAGGCGGCCGGATAGTCCCACAGCCACAGCTTGCCGCACAGCAGGTAGTCCTCCCTGGCGACCCCGGCCTCCCGTACCGCCTTGCCGAAGATCACGTCGGTCATGGCGTTCTCGGCGTGCGGCCCGAAGTTGTAGTGGGCCACGTCGAACAGGGTGATCCCGCGCCCGACGGCGGTCGCGATCAGCTCGGCCGCCCGCTCCGGCGTCATACGGTCCCATGTGTTCCACGACCCGAGCCTGAACACCGGCACCTCGGGCCCGTTCGCGCCGAGCCGCCGGGTGGGCACCTGACCTGCGTCCACCGCCGTTCCTCCCATTCCCTGGCCACCGAGACCACAAATCGTATATTATTCCCCATACTTTAAGGAGAGGTTGCCATGTCCCCCCACCTGGACAACTCCGGCCCCGAACGCATCGTGGACGTCGCCATCGGCTACATGGCCGCCAAACAGCTCTTCGCGGCGGCCGAGAACGGCCTGTTCGCCGCGCTGGCCGACGCTCCCGCGAGCGCGGGCGAACTGGCCGAGCGCACCGGGCTGCCCGCCCGCACGGCCAGGATCCTGGCCGACGCCATGTCCTCCCTCGGGCTGCTGAGCAGAACCGGCGGCCGGTACGCCAACACCCCCGCCACCGCCCGCTATCTCACCGGCGGCGACGACATCGATCTGCGGCCGTTCCTCGCCTTCCTGGACGGCATCAGCTACGGCCACTGGCAGGGCTTCGGCACCACCGCCCGTACGGCCCGGCCCGCGCCGCTCGACCTGGGCGGCGACCGGATGGGCCGGTTCCTGACCGGGGTGATGACCTACAACGCGCTGCACGCGAGCATGCTCGCCACCGCGTACGACTTCACCGTCCACCGGCGCGTCCTCGACCTCGGCGGCCTGTCCGGCTCGTTCCTGGCCGAGGCGCTGCGCTCGGCGCCCGGCCTGCGCGGCGTGTTCCTGTCCGGCGGGGACCTGGCCGGGCACGCCAGGAAGACGCTGGCCGAGGCGGGGGTGGGCGACCGGGTGGAGGTCGTGGAGGGCGACCCGCTCACCGGCGACGTGCCCGCCGGCTTCGACCTGGTGCTGCTGGAACACCTCGTCCACCGCTACCAGCCCGACCAGAACCTGGCCATCGCCCGCCGCGCCCGCCAGGCCGCCGACCCCGGTGCCCGGCTGCTCCTGCTGGACTTCTTCCTCGACTCCGACCCCGCCCAGCGGCCCATCGACGCGCTGCACGCGGCGGAGTACCTCGTCATCGACGGCACCGTGGTCTACCCCGAGGACGAGGTGCGCGGCTGGCTGACCGAAGCCGGCTGGACGCCCCTGGAGACCCTCACCCTCCCCGGCAGCCCCCGGGTGATCGTCGCGGAAGCCCGATGAGCGGGCGGGTCGTGCTGGTCACGGGTGGGGCGAGCGGAATCGGGCGGGCGGCGGCGGAGGCGTTCGCGGCGGCGGGCGACCGGGTGGTCGTCGCCGACGTGGACGGCGCCGCGGCCAAGGCGGTCGCCGCCGGGCTCGGCGCGACCGCCGTCGAGATGGACATCACCGACGCCGCCCAGGTCGCCGCGGGCGTGGCCGAGGCGGGCCCGGTCGAGGTGCTGGTGAACAACGCGGGCATCGTGGCGGGCGGCGGCCCGCTGACCGAGCTGCCGGTGGAGATCCTCGACCGGGTGATCGCGGTCAACCTGCGCGGCACGTTCCTGGTCACCCAGGCGGTGACCCGGCGGATGATCGCCGAGGGCCGCGCCGGGAGTGTGGTGAACATCAGCTCCATCGGCGCCCGTCAGCCGACCGCCGGGCTGGGCCACTACGAGGCCACCAAGGCCGCCGTGGACGCGCTCACCAGGACCGCCGCGCTGGAGCTGGCCGGGCACGGCATCAGGGTGAACGGCGTCGCCCCCGGCCCCGTGCACACCCCGATGACCGCGGGCCTGATGGACGACCCCCGGGCCCGCGCCGCCTGGGAGTCGCGCATCCCACTCGGCCGGATCGCCTCGACCGGCGACATCATCCCGCTGGTCCTCTTCCTGGCCTCACCCCAGGCGGGCCACATCACGGGGACGGTGGTACAGGTGGACGGGGGTCAGCTCCTGGTCTGACCCACAGGGCAGACGGGGGTACGGCAACCCTGAGGCGCGGGACGCCTTGGTGGAGCTCACCGATCGTCCCCGGCCCGCCGGAGGGCTCTCAGGACGGTGTCGCGGAACTCCGCCCCGGCGAGGGCGCCCCGGTGGTCGCCGGGCACGGTCACCAGTTCGGCTCCGGCGGTCAGGCCGGCGACGCGCTCGACGCCGGTCGTCATCGGGTCGTCGCGGCCGGCGACGAAGACGGGCGGCCGTTCCCCGGGCCACGCGCCGGGCTCGAACGGGGTGGCCCGCAGCCCTTCCACGCAGGTCACCAGGCCGGCCGCGCGCTCGCCGGAGGAGCGGACCAGGCCCGCGATCATCGCGGTCAGCGGGTCGGCCGGGTCGGCTCCGGTGGTGACCGCGAGGCGCAGCGCCTCGACGTCCACGGGGGCGAACGGCTCGAACGGGCTGAGCCCGCCGAGCACGGCCTGCCGTACCCGGCCGGGCAGTTCCCAGGCGAGGCGGGAGCCGAGGGAGTAGCCGACGACGTCGTACTCCCGGTCGCCGACCGCCGTGGCCAGGCGTGTGGCGATCGCGGCCGCGCCCGCCTCGGCGGGGTCGCCGGGGGCGGGGCTGTCGCCGTGTCCGGGCAGGTCGGGGACGATCACCGTGCGTCCCTCGCCGGTGAGGGCGGCGACCAGGCCGGTCTCCTCCCAGTCGGCGCGGCCGTCGGAGGCGAACCCGTGCACGAGGAGCACGGGCGGCGCCGTCTCCGGCTCCTGCGGGATGAACGTGCGCACGGCGAGGCCGGCGCATTCCGTCACATAGTTTCGCATACGATTTCCGATCGTACTGTCCGGCTCAGGCGGGCACGGGGAAGTCCACGACGACCTGGCCGGTGCCCGTGGACCCGAAGTACGGGCACAGCAGCTCGCCCCTGCCCGCGTAGTCCGCCCAGCCCAGCAGGCCGAACAGCATCGCGGTGTCGGCCATCGCACCCTCACCCGTGCACCTGACGTTGTAGTCGGGCAGCATGGCCAGGAACTCCGCGATCCGGCCCTGCGCCCACATGTCCAGGACGGCGAGGTCCACCTTCTTGTTGATCTCGCTGCTCACCTCGTTGAGCAGCGTCTCGGCGATCTCGTTGGGCGGGAAGGCGTGCGACAGCGACCCGCTGGCCAGGAAGGCCACCTTGCGGTCGCTCCGCCGTACGGCACGCAGCAGCGCCTCCCCGATCCGGCGGTTCTCGTCGATCGTGGAGTAGATGTTGCAGCCGATCGGCAGCACCCGGATGCCGGAGTCCTGGTTCATGAAGTACATCGGCACCAGGGTGGCGTACTCCAGGCCCAGGTCGCGGTAGGTGTGCACGAGCGCCTTCTGCCCGCCCGCGACGATCTCCTGCCGGACCAGTTCGGCCAGCTCGGCGTCGCCCGCGTAGTCGTACTCCAGGTCGTGGATGAAGTGCGGCAGCTCGTGGCTGGCGTAGGAGGCCCGGTGCCGTTCCCTGCCGTTGAGGTGGAAGCCGATGCTGTTCATCCAGTGGGTGTCGGCGACCAGGAAGGTGTCGGCGCCGCGCTCGCGCGCCCGCCTGCCCACCTCGGTGAGCGCCTTCTCGGCGGGGCGGCGGATGCCGTGGTGCTTGCCGGGCTGGAGGGACAGCCAGATCGACGGCACATGCGTGATCTTGGCGGCCATCACGATCTCGCCCATCGCTTCCCTCCCTGGGGGTTCCGGCCACGTGCGGTAAATCATGTACGAATCCAAATATTTTTGTCTATAGCTCCAACGCGCCCCGATCCGTTATCCTCGACGATGTCATATATGATTTGGAAAGGATGACGGTGGTGCACCCGCTCGGCCTGGCCCCGGGGAAAATCGTCGCGGTCCATCTCAACTACCGCAGCCGAGCGGCCGAGCGTGGCCGCAGCCCGGCCGTGCCCTCCTACTTCCTCAAGCCGACCTCGTCGCTGTCCTGGACGGGACGCCCCGTGGTCCGTCCGGACCGCTGTGAGCTGCTCGCCTTCGAGGGCGAGATCGCCATCGTGATCGGCGCCGCCGCCCACCGGGTGCCCCCCGAACGGGCCCTGGAGCACGTGGCGGGGTACACGGCGGCCAACGACTTCGGCGTCTACGACTTCAAGCACGCCGACCTCGGCTCCAACCTTCGGGCCAAGGGGCAGGACGGCTTCACGCCGGTCGGCCCCGAGCTGCTGACCGGGGTGAAGCCGGCCGACCTGCGCCTGCGCACCTACGTCAACGGCGAGCTGGTGCAGCGGGGGGACACCGGGGAGCTGCTGTTCGGCTTCGACGTGCTGATCGCCGACCTGTCCCGGCTCATGACGCTGGACCCCGGCGACATCGTCCTCACCGGCACCCCGGCGGGCTCGACCGTGGTACGGCCCGGCGACGTGGTGGAGGTCGAGCTGGAGGGCGCGGGCCGCTTGCGCAACGAGATCGTCGCCGCCCGCACTCCCCTGCCGCCCTGGGGCGTCCAGCCCCACATCGACGCCGCCACCCGAACCGCCGCCTACGGCTCACCTCGCATATCGCAACAAACCACGAAAAATCCGGAAACCGACAGCTCGGGTACGACAGGGGCGGGCGTGACGGAGGTGGTCACGGCGGGCGCGGCGGGGGCGGGGGTGGCGGAGCCGTACAGGATGGATGTTGAGGTTGTGGCGGCGTTGAAGTCGGTGTCGACCGCGACGCTCTCCGCGCAGCTCCGCAAGCGCGGCATCGACCACCACTTCATCGAGGGCGTCCGCCCCACCCGTCCCGACCTGCGCATGGTCGGCGTGGCCAGGACGCTGCGCTACCTCCCCCTGCGCGAGGACGTCTTCGCCGAGCGCGGCGGCGGCATGAACGCGCAGAAGCGCACCGTGGAGGAGATCCGCCCCGGCGAGGTGCTGGTGATCGAGGCGCGCGGCGAGCACGGCGCGGGCACCCTCGGCGACATCCTGGCACTGCGCGCGCTGCGCAGGGGCGCGGCGGGTGTGGTCACCGACGGCGGCCTGCGCGACAGCCCGTCCTTCGCCGGACTCGACCTGCCCGCCTACTTCGCCGTCCCGCACGCGGCCGTGCTCGGCCGCCGTCACGTCCCGATGGACTCCCAGCTCCCGGTCGCCTGCGGCGGCGTGCTGGTGATGCCCGGCGACGTGCTGGCCGGCGACGCCGAGGGGGTGGTGGTGATCCCGCCCGCGCTGGCCGCCGAGGTCGCGCGGGACGCCGTCCGGCAGGAGGACGAGGAGCGCTTCATCTGCGAACGGGTCGGCGAGGGCGCCTCCGTGGACGGTCTGTACCCGATGAACCAGACCTGGCGGGCGGAGTACCAGCGGTGGCGGGCCACCCGGTGACGCCGCGCCCATCATCGCGTCAAGGAGGGATCACATGAAGTTCCGTTCGGATCCGGCGGCCGTCCGCGGGTCCATCGCCCCGGTGGTGACGCCGTTCACCGCCGAGGGGGCACTGGACCTGGACTCGCTGCGGGCGCTGGTGCGCTGGCAGCTCGACCAGGGCTCGCACGGCGTCTCCATCGGCGGCTCCACCGGCGAGCCGGGCGCCCAGTCGGCGCAGGAGAGGATCGCGGCGATGACCGCCGTGGCCGAGGTGACGGCCGACCGCGTGCCGTTCCTGCCGGGGACCGGTTCGGCGCGGTTGGAGGAGACCCTCCTGCTGACCGCCGAGGCCGACCGGCTGGGCGCCGACGCCGTCCTGGTCATCACCCCGTACTACGCGCGCCCCTCGCAGGAGGCGCTGTTCCGGTGGTACGCCACGATCGCTGCGGAGTTCCCCGCGCTGCCGATCGTCATCTACAACGTGCCGTCCCGGACGGCGGTGGACATCGCCCCCGACACGGTGGCCAGGCTGCGCCGCGCCCACGACAACATCGTGGGCATCAAGGAGACCACCAAGGACTTCGAGCACTTCTCGCAGGTGCTGTACCGCTGCGGGCGCGACTTCCTCATGTGGTCCGGGATCGAGTCGCTCTGCCTGCCGCTGCTGGCGATCGGCGGGGCGGGCTTCGTCAGCGCCGCCGCCAACCTGGCGCCGTCGGCCGTGGCGCGGATGTACACCACCTTCACCGAGGGTGACCGGGAGGGCGCGCTGGACCTGCACTACGCCCTGCACCCGCTGGTGGAGTTGCTGTTCGTGGAGCCCAACCCGGCTCCGGCCAAGTGGGTGCTGGAGCGGCGCGGGCTGATCTCGTCGGGGTGGGTACGGCCGCCGCTGATCCCGCCCACCGAGGCGGGGGTCGCCCGGATCACCGAGTTGCTGGCTTTGAGCGAGGACGTCACGCGATGAATCTTGAGCACTACATGGACGGGGCGCACGTCCCGAGCGTGTCCGGTGAGACGTTCACCGCGCTGGCGCCGGCGACCAACGAGCCGTACTTGACCGTGGCGGCCGGTGACGCCGCGGACGTGGCGGCCGCGGTGTCGGCGGCGCGCAAGGCTTTCACCGACGGGCCGTGGCCGCGGATGACGGGTGAGGAGCGGGCGGCCGTGCTGCGCGCGATCGCCGCGGCGATCGAGTCGCGGGACGACCTGCTGGCCACCCACGAGTGCCGGGACACCGGGCTGCCCATCACCCAGGCGAGGGGGCAGTCGCGGCGGGCCGCGCACAATTTCCGGTTTTTCGCCGACCTGATCACCACGCTCGGCGAGGACGTCTACCGGGTGGCCGGCTCGCAGCTCAACTACGTGGTGCGCAAGCCGATCGGGGTGGCCGGGCTGATCACGCCGTGGAACACCCCGTTCATGCTGGAGACGTGGAAGCTGGCGCCCGCGCTGGCGGCGGGCTGCCCGGTCGTGTTGAAGCCCGCGGAGTGGTCGCCGCTGTCGGCGAGCCTGCTGCCGGAGATCATGGAGGAGGCGGGGCTGCCGCCCGGCGTGTTCAACCTGGTGCACGGGATCGGCGAGGAGGCGGGCGCGGCGCTGGTGGCGCATCCCGACGTGCCGGTCATCTCCTTCACCGGGGAGACGGGAACCGGCCGGATCATCATGCGCTCGGCCGCGGACCACCTCAAGACGCTCTCCATGGAGCTGGGCGGCAAGTCGCCGCTGGTGGTCTTCGACGACGCCGACCTGGACCGGGCGCTGGACGCCGCGATCTTCGGGGTCTTCTCGCTGAACGGCGAGCGCTGCACGGCCAGCTCCCGGGTGCTCGTACAGGACACCGTCTACGACTCCTTCGTGGCGCGGCTGGCCCAGCGGGCGGCCAGGATCAGGGTGGGCTCCCCCGAGGACCCGGCGACCGAGCTGGGCGCGCTCATCCATCCCGACCACTACGACCGGGTGCTGGACTACGTCCGGGTCGGCGTCGAGGAGGGCGCCCGGCTGGCCGTCGGCGGCTCCCGCCCGGCGTCCCTGCCGCACGGCAACTTCCTGGAGGCCACCGTCTTCGCCGACGTGACGCCGGGCATGCGGATCTTCCAGGAGGAGATCTTCGGCCCGGTGGTGTGCGTCTCCCCGTTCTCCACCGAGACCGAGGCGGTGGAGCTCGCCAACGCCACCCGGTACGGCCTGGCCGCCTACCTGTGGACCGGCGACCTGCGCCGGGCGCACCGGATGGCCCAGGCGATCGAGGCCGGGATGGTCTGGATCAACTCGCAGAACGTCCGCGACCTGCGCACCCCCTTCGGCGGGGTGAAGGCCAGCGGCCTGGGCCGGGAGGGCGGCCGGCACAGCATCGAGGTGTTCACCGAGCCGCACGTGGTGCACGTGGCCACCGACGACCTGCCGATCCCCCGCTTCGGCCTGGTCTGACCCCGCCCGGCTCAGGGCGGGGACACCCGGGACATCACCCTGCGGCAGAAGGCGGCCACGTCGTACGGGTCGTCGGTGAACTGGGACGGCTTCACGCAGAAGGTGCCGAATCCCTGGGCCATCTGCTCGGGGATGGTGTCCAGCGCCCGGTCGAGGTCGGCCACCGCGTCGGGGCCGGGGAAGACGGCGCGGGTGCCGCCGACCATCTCCAGCTCGGCGGGATCCCGCCCGGCCTCCCGCATGGCGCGGGCGAGCGCGTCCAGCTCGGCGGGGGCGGGGCGGCCGAGGGGGTTGAAGCCGTGGCCGTACCTGACGATGCGGCGCAGCAGCGCCGGATGCAGCGTGGACCCGCCGAACCACAGCTCGGGACCACCCGGCCGGTACGGCTTGGGCTCCAGGTAGACGTCCCGGAACGGGTAGGCGGGCCCGTCGAAGCTCGCCGGGGTGTCCCGCCACAGCGTCTCCCAGGCGGCCAGGTGCTCGTCCAGCAGCCGCCCGCGCCGCTCGAACGGCACGCCGAGCGCGGCGTACTCGTCCCTGCTCCAGCTCACCGTCGGCAGCACGACGAGGCGGCCCTGGCTGAGCAGGTCCAGCGTGGCCAGGTCCTTGGCCAGCGGCAGCGGGTGGCGCAGCGGCGCGAGCACCGCCCCGGCCACCAGCCGCAGCCGGGTGGTGACCGCGGCGATCGCGCTCAGCAGCATCAGCGAGCTCGGCCAGGAGGTGGCGGGGTCCTGGTTGCCCGGCGCGGCGTACTCGCGGGGGTTGGCCATGAGGCCGAGGGTGCCCGCGTCGGGGCCGAGCACGACGTGCTCGCTGATCATGACGGAGTCGAAGCCGGCGTCCTCGGCCTCGCGCGACCAGCGCACCAGGGCGGCCAGGTCGCGGCCGGAGGTCATGGTCCAGTTCTCGCTGAGGATGAGCAGCATCCGGGGCGCGGCCATCAGCGGTGCTCCCAGTCGCCGCCGAGCGCGGTGGAGACGACCTCGGCCGAGGCGGTGGGCTGCGCGCCGAAGCCGTCGCGGATCGGCGCGGGCCCGGCGACGACGTGGTTGCGCAGCGTGCCGAGTCCCTCCACCTCCACCTCGACCACGTCGCCCGGTTCGACCGGGCGCGACCCGGCGGGGGTGCCGGACAGCAGCACGTCGCCGGGCCGCAGGGTGATGGTGCGGGCGATGTCGGCGACGAGGTAGTGCATGTCCCACGCCATCTCGCCGGTGTCGCCCTCCTGGGCCACCTGGCCGTTGACGAGGGTGCGGATGGTCTTGCCGCGGAAGTCCCAGCCGGTGACCAGGCCGGGGCCGAGCGGGCAGAGCGTGTCGGAGCCCTTCACCCGGAGCATCGACCCGGCGTCGGTGTCCCGGAAGTCGTGCAGGCCGAAGTCGTTGGCGATCGTGTACCCGGCGATGTGGCCGGCCGCCTCGTCCGGCGTGATGTCTCGCGCGGTGCGGCCGATGACGATGGCCACCTCGCCCTCGTAGTTGAGGTAGCGGCAGCGTTCCGGCCGCACCACTGCCCCGCCGTGGGCGTTCAGCGAGGAGATGGGCTTGTGGAAGTAGGTGGGGGCGGGCGGCAGCGTGGCCTTGAACTCGCGCACCCGGCTGCGGTGGTTCAGGTGCACGGCGATGATCTTGGTGGGTTCGCACGGGGGCAGGTGCACGGCCTGGTCGGCGGCGACGGTCCTGCCGTCCGGGCTGAGCAGCAGCTCGCCCTCCCGGCGGACCCGGGTAGCCGCGCCGTCCAGCAGGATCCTGCGGTGTTCGGTCATCAGCGGCTCCTTCGGAGGGTGGCGTGCGGGGCGGGGAATCCTTCGGCGGGCCGGTCGAACCAGAGCAGCGCCTGGCCGGTGCCGATCGAGTTCTCGTACTCGCCGTACTGCCGGGCCGGCGCGGTGCAGTCGCCCTCGCCGAGCGCCCCGGCCATCATCAAGTAGTGGGCGAAGCGCGCCTCGGGCTTGAAGCGCAGGAAGTCCGGCATGGTGTCGAGGACCCTGGCGTGGTCGCCCGCCTTGAACCAGCCGATGCGCTCCAGGTCGGCGGCGCGGGCCTGCGGCGTACGGAGGTGCCGGGGGTCGGAGGACTCGTGGGCGCGCAGCTCGCGCAGCGGCCAGAAGGTGTGCGAGAGCGCGCCCGAGGCGATCAGCAGCACCCTGCGGCCCGAGGCGCGCACCGCCTCGCCGAGCGCGCGGCCGAGCCGCAGGTGGTCCTCGGTGTCACCGGTCTGGCAGACGCCGATCGACAGCCACGGCTTGCCCGGCACCCCCAGATAGGTCCAGAGGTTGACGGTGGCGTAGTAGACGGGCAGGAAAGGGTCGTCGATCGCGGTGATCCAGGTGCCGTGCCGCCCGGCCCCCGCCGCGATGAGCCGCGCCAGCTCCGGATCCCCCGGCATGTCGTACGGCATGCGGCACATCCCCCGGGGCAGCTCCTCGGAGGTGTACAGCCCGGCCCGCCGCTGCTGCGCGGTGACGACGAACTCCACCGTGGTGGCCCAGTGCGAGTCCAGCACCACGACCGCGTCGTACTCGACGGTGTCGAAGACCTCCTCGCGCAGCCTCCTGAGCCCGGTGACGAGGGTGATCTCCCGGCCCTCGTTGAGCTCGCGGCGGGTGGCCTCGGGCAGCACGATGGTGGGCACATGGGCCAGCAGGCCCGCTCCGGCTATCTCGCCCATGGCGCGGTCACCGTGTTCTTGAGGTCGCAGAAGAAGTCGAAGCTCCAGTCGCCGCCCTCGCGGCCGACGCCCGAGTTCCGTGAACCGCCGAAGGGGGCGCGCAGGTCGCGGACGAAGAAGCAGTTGACCCAGACGGTCCCGGCCACCAGCCGGGCGGCGACCCGGCCGGCGCGTTCGGGCGAGCCGGTGACGAGGGTGGCGGCCAGGCCGTACCGGGTGGAGTTGGCCAGTTCGACGGCCTCCTCCTCGCCGCGGAAGGTCTGCAGGGTGAGGACGGGGCCGAAGACCTCCTCGCGGACGATCTCGCTGTCCGGGCGGACGCCGGTGAGCAGGGTGGGCCGGTAGTAGAGGCCGCCGAGGTCGCCGTTGGGCTCGCCGCCGAGGACGGCGGTGGCGCCCTCGGCACTGGCCCGGCGGACGAAGCCGTCGATCCGTTCCAGGTGGGCGCGGTGGATGTTGGGGCCGACGTCGGTGGCCGGGTCGCGCGGGTCGCCCTGGACGAGCGCGGCGGCCCTGGCCGTGAACCGGGCGGTGAACTCCCCGGCGAGCTCCTCCTCCACCAGCAGCCTGGTCCCGGCCAGGCAGACCTGCCCGGCGTTGTCGTACTGCTCCACCGCCAGGTCCACGGCCAGGTCCAGGTCGGCGTCGGCGAACACGAGCAGCGGCGACTTGCCGCCGAGTTCCAGCGACAGCGGCGTCAGGTTCAGCGCGGCCGCGGCGGCGATGGCGCGCGCGGTCGGGACGGAGCCGGTGAAGCTGATCCGCCGTACCCTCGGGTCGGCCACCAGGGCGGCCCCGGCCTCCTCGCCGAAGCCCTGCACGATGTTGAACACCCCGTTGGGCAGGCCCGCCTCGGCGGTGACGTCGGCCAGCAGCGAGGCGGTCAGCGGGGTCCACTCGGCCGGTTTGAGCACCACCGTGTCACCCGCCGCGAGCGCGGGGGCGATCTTCCAGGTGGCCAGCATGAGCGGGGCGTTCCAGGGGGTGATCAGCGCGCAGACGCCCGCCGGGTCCCAGCTCACGTGGTTGCGGTGGCCGCGCGTCTCGAAGTCGTCGTGGCCGAGGCCGAGCAGCCGGTCGGCGAAGAACCGGAAGTTGTGCGCGACCCTGGGCATGACGCCGCGCAGGTGGGAGCGGAGCAGCGCGCCGTTGTCCAGCGTCTCGGTCTCGGCCAGCTCGGTCAGCCGCCGTTCCACGCCGTCGGCGATCGCGTGCAGCAGCCGGGCCCGTTCCTCCCGGCTGGTGCGGGCCCAGGAGGGGAAGGCCTTGGCGGCGGCGTCCACGGCGGCGGCCACCTCGCCGGGCCCGCCTCTGGCGACCGTGGCGATCACCTTCTCGTCGATGGGCGAGAGGTCGTCGAAGGTGCGGGGCGAGGAGATCCGCTCGCCGCCGATCCAGTGCCCGCCGTCGACGGCGAGTGCAGCCATACCCGTCCTCCGAAAATCATTTGATACCAAACAAGTCACCGGGCGCCCGAGGTGCCCGACTCCAGCAGGGTGCCGCCGTTCCAGGACACGCCCACCTGGCGGTAGTAGCCGCCGATGACCTCCTCCACCTCCAGCGCGGCCAGCTCCTCGGTCGGCGCCTCGAACAGCTCGATGCGCGCCTCGCCCGCCCAGGCCCCGCCCCCCTCGAAGGTGGCGCCGGAGCTGGCGACCAGCTCGTCCAGGGCCAGGCCGCCGCCGGGCTCGATGGAGGGCAGCCAGCGGTGGTGGGCCATCGGGTGGGCGTTGACGAAGCCGTTGTGCTCGCTCGGTTCGCGCAGCCGTACCACGGCCTGGGCGAGGCGGCGGTCGGCGGCGGCCAGCGTCGCGCCGAACGTGCCGCCGGGCGCGAGGCGCGGGGCGGCGCGGCCGTAGGGGTGCGGGCGGGTCTGGTGGATGGAGCCGAGCTTCTTCGGATACCCCTGGTGTACGCCGCGGGCGACGGCGAAGTCCTTGTCCACCCAGATGTAGACGCAGCGGGAGTAGGTCCGCCCCCGGTAGGCGCAGCGCACCACCACGAAGCACTCCTTGTACTGGGCCCGTACCGGATCGAGCAGTTCCTCCCCGTCCTGCGCGCACGACTGCCAGTCGGCCCAGATCACCGCCACCGCCCCCGGGTCCTCCGGCGCCGGGTCCAGCGGTTCGGGCAGCAGTTCGGCCACCCTGTCCGGGTGGGTGCGGTACTCGACGGTCAGCAGGTCTCCCGAGTAGAACCACGGCGGGCCCGGCACCAGCGCGGAGCGGCCCGTGGCGGTCTTGGGTGGATAGAAGCCGCGCACTACGGCCACGTCGCCTCCTTCGGACGGTCCCTTGTTCGCCGTGCCCATTCAGCCATATTGTTTGGATCCAAACAAGTATGAGGTGGTGGTGACGTGGGCGAGCCGGTGGAGGGGATCGTCGAGCGCCTGGCCGGGCGGGGCGTCGACGTGGTCAGAGTCGGCTTCGCCGACCTCCTGGGCACCGAGCGCGGCAAGGACGTGCTGCTGGAGCGGCTGCCCGAGGTCGCCGCGAACGGCCTGTCGTTCTGCCGGGCCGTCTACTACACCTCGCCGGGCGGCGACACGGTCGACGTGCCCGGCGGGCTGGACCGGGGCCTGCCCGACATCAGCGTGCTGCCCGACCTGTCGACGCTGGCCGAGCTGCCGTGGGAGCCGGGGGTGGCGCACTGCCTGGGCGACGCCGTCGATCCGGCCACGGGCGAGCCGTTCGCCGAGTCGCCGCGCCAGGTGCTGGCCGCCGCCGTCGCCCGGCTGGGCGAGCTGGGGCTGAGCGCGGTGGTCGGCCCCGAGCTGGAGTACTTCCTGCTGGAGCCGGACGGGAACGGCTGGCGGCCGTACGACGACGAGGCGGGCAACGTCTACACGACCGGTCGCCGGGGTGACGCCGGGTCGCACCTGCTGCGCACCCTGCGGACGCTGCGCGATCTGGGCCTCGGCGTGACCATGGGCAACCACGAGTTCTCCGGCGGCCAGTTCGAGCTGAACCTGCGCCACTCGGCGGCGGGCGAGGCGGCCGACCGCGCCTTCCGGCTGAAGAGCTCGATCAAGGAGCTGGCCCGGGCGGACGGGCTGCGGGCCACGTTCATGGCCAAGCCGTTCAACGACGGCGGCGGCTCCGGTTTCCACGTGCACCTGTCCTGCCTGGACGGGGCCGGGCGCAACGCCTTCGAGGACGCGGCGGCGCCGTACGGGCTGTCCCCGGCCGCCCGGCACGCGACCGGCGGGGTGATCGCGCACGCGCCCGCGATGGCCGCGCTGCTCAACCCCACCGTCAACTCCTACAAGCGGTTCGGTCCCGGCACCGCCGCGCCGTGGCTGGCCGACTGGGGCCTGGACCACCGCGCCGCCATGCTCCGCGTCCCGCCCGAGCGCGGCCCGGCCACCCGCCTGGAGGTACGGCTGGGCGACGCCTCCGCCAACCCCTACCTGGGCATCGCCGCCGTGCTGGCCGCCGCCTGCCTGGGCATCCGCGACCGGATCGAACCGCCCGCCCCCTCAGCGGGCTACGGCTACGACGCCACCCGGTCGGCCCGGCTGCCGCTGTCGCTCGGCGCGGCACTGGACGCTTTCGAGGCCGACACCGGCCTGGCGGAGGTGCTGGGCAAGCAGTTCACCGCCGCCTACCTGGCCTACAAGCGGGCCGAGGTGGACCGATTCGCGGCCTACGTCACGGACTGGGAGTTCCGCGAGTACGCCTACCATCTCTAGCTCCGACGGGGCATATACCCAGCATGGACAGGACGCGGGCACGGCGGGCGGTGTGCCCGCGCCTCGTTTACATGGTTAGCTGGTAGGAAATAGAGGAATCTGGAGGTGGCGTCATGAAGCTGGCCGGCACCGGGCGCGGCGGGATCGTCAAGCCCACACCCGATCACCTGTTCACGCTGCACGAGGCCGGCGCCGAGACGCGCTGGGCGGCCATGGCCGGGCAGGGCTACCACACGCCCAACGACCGGTTCTTCGTGCGCGACCACACCTCCTCCCCCGTCATCGACGCCGCCACCTGGCGGCTGCGCCTGCACGGCCCCGGCCTGGAACGTTCCCTCTCGCTCACCCACGACGAGCTGCTCGCCCTGCCCTCGCGCACCATCGACGCCGCCCTGGAGTGCGCGGGCAACGGCCGCGCACTCTACGCCACCCAGCAGCACGAGCGCGCCCCCGGCGCCCAGTGGGGTCTCGGCGCGATCGGGGTGGCCCGCTGGCGCGGCGTGCCGCTGCGCGACCTGCTGGAACGCGCGGGCCTGCGGCCGGACGCCGTCGACGTGCTGGCCACCGGGCTCGACCCGGTCTACGTGCACGAGGGCCGGGATCTCGGCCACGTGCGCAGGCCGCTGCCGGTGGCCAAGGCGGTCGACGACGTCCTGGTGGCCTACGAGATGAACGACGAGCCACTGCCCCCCGACCACGGATTCCCCGCCCGGCTCATCGTGCCCGGCTGGGTGGGCATCGCCTCCATCAAATGGCTCGGCGAGATCGAGGTGGCCACCACGGCCCTGTCGACGCCGTGGAACACGATCTTCTACCCGGACGTCACCGAGATGCCGGTGAAGAGCGCCTTCGAGCTCGACTGGAACGCCACCCTCACGGCCGGCCGGCCGTACGTGCTGCGCGGCCGGTCCTGGTCGGGCCATGGCCGGATCGTCCGGGTCGAGGTGAGCGTGGACGGCGGCGCCACCTGGCGGCTCGCCGAGCACCACGGCGCGCACCTGGCCGGGGCCTGGCTGCCGTGGCACGTGCGCTGGACGCCCCTGCGGGAGGGGCCGCACCTGCTGCTGGCCAGGGCCACCGACGAGACCGGCGCGACCCAGCCGGACCGCGCCGAACGGCATCCGCACGGCTACCACTTCGACGCGGTCGTGCGCCATCCGGTCCTCGTTTCGGAGGGCCGGAGATAGGGAAGTGTCACTTCCGCCACCTGAGCTGCGCCGTGACGCCACAGGCCGCCGTCGCCGTACGGTATGACCCATTTCATCTGAAAGACTCTCGCGGAAACGTTCCGGTAACAGTCCGGCCGGATGATGGCCGGGTTGGCGAAAAGGAGGGCCGATGTCCCAGCTGACCGCACTCGACGCGCAGTTCCTCCATTTCGAGACCCCGACGACCGCCGCCCACCTGGCGGGCGTGGCCGTCCTGGACCCGAGCTGCGCTCCTTCCGGTGCGGTCACCCGCGAGTCGCTGGCCGCGCTGCTGCGCGCCAGGATGCACCTGTCGCCCGCGCTGAGCATGCGCCTGACCGAGGTCCCCTTCGGCCTCGACCACCCGTACTGGACGCCCGACCCGGACTTCGACCTCGGCCACCACCTGTTCGAGACCACCCTGCCCGCCCCCGGCGGCGACCGGCAGCTCGCCGACGAGGTGGCCAGGCTGCACGCGCGGCACCTCGACCGGGCCCGCCCGCTGTGGGAGATGCACCTGATCAAGGGGCTGTCCGGCGGCCGGGTGGCGGTCTACACCAAGGTGCACCACGCGGCGATCGACGGGGTGTCCGGCGCGGAGACACTGGCCACGCTGCTCGACCTGTCGCCCGAGCCGCGCGCGGTGGAGCCGCCCGCCCCCGCGACCGAGGAGGCGCCCGGACTGACGGCCATGCTGGCCGGCGCCGCCGTGCACACCGCGACGCACCCCGCGCGGGCGCTGCGCTCACTGGCCAGGATGGCCTGCGACCTGGACGCCATCCCGCTCGTCTCCGCGCTGCCCGGCTCCCGCCTGATCGCGGATGCGGCCCGCCGCGCCACGGGCGACCGCAGACCCAGATCCGAGCTGCCGTCGCTGACCGCCCCGCACACGCCGATGGACGGCCCCATCACCGCCGAACGCCGTCTCGCCTACGGCTCGGTGCCGCTCAAGGACGTCAAGCAGGTCGCCAGGGCGAACGGCCTCAGCGTCAACGACGTGGTCATGGCGCTCTGCGCCTCCGCCCTCCGGGCCTGGCTCGACGAGCGCGGCGCACTGCCCGACCGGCCGCTGATCGCCGCGGTCCCGGTCGCCGTCCGCACGCCCGGCTCCCACGATCGGGTGGGCAACCGGCTCTCCGCGATGATCACGCCGCTCGCCACCGACGTGGCCGATCCCGCCGAGCGGCTGCGCGCGGTGGGCGCGGCGATGCACGCGGCCAAGCGCCGGTTCGCGACGGCTCCGGCGAGCTGGCTGCACGAGCTGTGCTCGGTTCTGCCCGCCCCGCTGACCGCGCTGGCCACCCCCGCCGTCTTCCGGCTGGCCTCACTCGCCTTCCCGCCGGTCAACCTGATCGTCAGCAACGTGCCCGGACCGCAGTTCCCGCTGTACCTGGGCGGGGGCCGGGTGCTGTCGTACTATCCCGTCTCCGTGCTGAGCGACATCACCGGCGGGGTGAACATCACCTGCTTCTCCTACGACGGTGCCCTCGACTTCGGCGTGCTCACCTGCCCCGACTTGGTCGGCGACGGGTGGGACCTGATGGGCCACCTGCACGCGGCGATGGACGAACTGCTGCGCCTGCCCACGCCGGCGGCGCCCGGCCCGAAGACCACCAGGCCGGACGCGCAGGTCGTGGCGTCCCGCTGAGGTCAGGCCAGGGAGTGCGCGATCAGCTCGGCGACCGCGTCGGGGTCGATCTGGTGGCCGGTGAGCTGGCAGAGGTTCTCCTGGTAGAGCAGCACCGCGGCGAACGTGGACGCGGCCACCTCCAGCCGGGCCGCGTCGCCCCGCGCGCCGGGCAGCGCCAGCTCCAGCGCGAACCGGGCCCGCCCGATCAGCTCGCCGTTGAGCCGCTTGAGCCGCTCGCGCACCGAGCCGTGCGTGTCCGCCTCCCGGAACAGGATGCGCCGCATCGCCGGTGAGGCCCGCAGCGGCAGCCGCCTGGCCAGCCGCGACAGCGTCCCGGCCGGATCGCCGGGCAGCGCGTCGACCTCCCCGCTCTCCTCCACCAGGGTCCGCTCGTCCACCAGGGCGACGAGCACGTCGATCTTGCGCGGGAAGTAGTGGAACAGCAGGCCCTTGGGCACCTGGGCGAGCTTGGCGATGACGGCGGTCGGGGTCGCGGCATAGCCGCCGAACGCGAACAGCTCCTCGGCCGCGTTCAGGATGCGCGTACGCGAGTCGGGGTCTGGCACAGCCGAACGATAGCCGCCACCACCCGGGGGTGGCCATGCCGGAAAGGGCAGGTCATCGTGTAGCATGAGACATTGCTGTCGCAAATGAAACGGGGATGTAGCATGTCGCGGGGCCGGGAGCAGATCATCGGCGCGGCCATCCACCACCTGAACCAGCACCCCACCGCGTCCATGGCACAGCTCGCCGAAGCCGCCGGGGTCAGCAGGGCCACCCTGCACCGGCACTTCACCAGCCGCGAGGACCTGGTGATCGCGCTCGGCCGCCGGGCGCTGGAGCGGTGGGCGGAGGTCCAGGAGGCCGTCGGCCTGACCGAGGCCACCGCGTCCGCCGACCCGGCGCGCATCGCCGCCACCCTGCGCGAGATGCTCACCGGGCTCGTGGACACGGCCGACGAGCACGGCTTCGCGCTGACCGACCACGCCATGGCCGTCCACCCCGAGCTGCTGCGCCGCTCGGACGAGCTGGAGGAGCGCGAGGTCGCGTTCTTCGAGGCGGCCCAGCGCGCCGGGGTGCTGCGCGCCGACCAGCCCGCCCGGTGGGTGAGCAACACGGTGTACGGCCTGCTGATCGCCGTACGGGAGAGCCTGCGCAGCGGCGACGTCGCCCGCCGCGACGTCCCCCGCCTCCTCGCCGACACCTTCCTCCACGGCACCACCCCCCAAGACACCCCATAACCTCCGCCGCGGGCCTCCCCCCACGGGACGCCCTGCCTGGCGATCACCGCGCCTCTCGCCGAACCCGGTGGGCAGGGCGCACGACGACTTCACACCATGAGGAACCCATGACACTCGCCCCCGCCTCAGGCACCGCCCTCCAGCCGCATCCCCGGCGCTGGGCGGGGCTGGCCGTCCTGTCGGCGAGCCTGCTGCTCGTCGTCATGGACGTCACCGTGCTCAACGTGGCGCTTCCGGCCATCTCCGCCGACCTGCACCCGACCGCCGTCTCGCTGCTGTGGATGGTCGACGTCTACTCGCTGGTGGTCGCGGGGCTGCTGGTCGCGCTCAGCGCGCTGAGCGACCGGTGGGGCCGCAAGAAGATGCTGATCGCCGGCTTCGCCGTGTTCGGCCTGGCCTCGACGGCCGTGCTGTGGGCCGACAGCCCCGGCGAGGTGATCGCGGTACGGGCGCTGCTCGGCGTCGGCGGCGCGATGATCATGCCGTCCACGCTGTCGATGATCCGCACGCTGTTCTCCGACGCCAGGGAGCGGGCCACCGCCCTGGGCGTCTGGGCGGCGATGGCCGCGGTCGGCGGCGCGCTCGGCCCCATCCTGGGCGGCCTGCTGCTGGAGCACTTCACCTGGCACGCCGCGTTCCTGGTGAACGTCCCGGTGATGGCCGCGGCGGGCATCGCCGCGATCTTCCTGCTGCCCGAGTCCCGCAACCCGAACCCGGGCCGCTGGGACGTGGTCGCCACGCTGCTGTCGATCACCGGCATGGTCGCCCTCGTCTACGCCATCAAGCAGATCGGCAAGCACGGCCTCGGCGACCCCGTCGCCCTGGCCGCCGTCCTGGTCGCGGCGGTCACCCTCGTCTGGTTCGTGCTGCGCTGCCTGCGGCGGCCCGACCCGCTGCTGGAGATCAGGCTGCTGCGCAGCCCGTCCTTCAGCGCGGGCACCATCGCGGCGCTGACCACCGAGACCGCGATGGCCGGGATGATGCTGCTGATGGCGCAGTGGATGCAGCTCGTCCAGGGCTACTCGCCGCTGGAGACGGGGCTGCGCCTGCTGCCCACCGCGGTCGGCGCGTTCGTCGTCTCGCCGCTCGCCCCGGCGCTCGCCGAGCGGATCGGCGCCCGTACGGTGCTGGCCGGCGGCCTGGTCGTGTCGGGGCTGGGCCTGCTGATGCTGTTCGTCGCGCCCGCCCCGCTCGGCTACCCGCCGGTCGCGGTGGCGCTGCTGCTGGTCGGCGTGGGCATGGGCTCGCTGGCCATCGCCTCGGCCGTGATCATGGCGGGGGCGCCCGCGGAGAAGGCGGGCAGCGCGGCGGCCATCGAGGAGACGAGCTACCAGATCGGCGGTGCGCTGGGCGTGGCCGTGCTCGGCACCGTCGCGGGCGCCGTCTACCGGGCCGACCTGCCGGTGTCCCGGCTGACCGGCGAGGGCCTGAGCGGCGAGGCCACCGAGGCGGTCCGCGAGTCCATCGGCGGCGCGCTCGACGTGGCCAAGGAGGCGGGCGCCGCGGGCGCCGAGCTGGCCAGGCAGGCGCAGGCGGCCTTCAGCGACTCCCTGGCGATCACCGGCGCGGCGGGCGCGGGCCTGATGCTGCTCGCCGCCGTCGTGGTGTGGTGGATCACCCCGCGCGACCTGGACCTGTCGCAGGGCCACCACTGAAGGCCACCGGCGAGAGGGCCCGGCCGGAGCCGGGCCCTCAGGTGGTCAGTGCTCGCTGGCCTTCTCGGCGCCCACGCCGGTCAGGGAGCGGACCTCGATCTCGGCGTACTTGGCCGCGTTGTACTCCTTGCTGAGCCTCGTGCCGATCCAGCCGGCCAGGAAGCCGAGCGGGATCGAGATGATGCCGGGGTTGCTCAGCGGGAACCAGGAGAAGTCCACGTCCTTCAGCAGCGACGTCTTCGCCCCCGACACCACCGGCGAGAAGACCACCAGCAGCAGGGCGGAGACCAGGCCGCCGTAGATGGCCGACACGGCGCCCGCCGTGTTGAACCTCTTCCAGAACAGGCTGTAGAGGATCGCCGGCAGGTTGCCCGAGGCGGCCACCGCGAAGGCGAGCGCCACCAGGAAGGCGACGTTCTGCTTCTGGGCCAGGATGCCGAGCACGATCGCGACGGCGCCGATGACGAACGCGGAGATCCTGGCCACCAGCACCTCCTCGCGCTCGGTGACGTTGCCCCGCTTGAACACGTGGGCGTACAGGTCGTGCGAGAAGCTGGAGGAGGAGGCCAGCGTCAGACCGGCGACCACGGCGAGGATGGTGGCGAAGGCGACCGCGCCGATCAGCGCCAGCAGGATGGTGCCGCCGACCGAGCCGAAGAAGCTCTCACCGATCGCCTGGGCCAGCAGCGGCGCCGCGGTGTTGCCCGCCGGGTCCGCCGCCGCGATCTTCGCGCTGCCGACCAGGGCCGCCGCGCCGAAGCCGAGGACCAGAGTGAGCAGGTAGAAGATGCCGATGATGCCGATGCCCCAGAGCACCGACTTGCGGGCGTCCTTGGCGGTCGGGACCGTGTAGAAGCGGATGAGGATGTGCGGCAGGCCCGCCGTGCCCAGGACCAGGGCCAGGCCCAGGCTGATCAGGTCGATCTTGCCGGCCAGGCCCTGCGCCTCGGTGCCGTACTTCAGGCCGGGGATGAGGAACTGCTTGGGCTTGCCGCTCTGTGCGGCCGCCTCGCCCAGCAGGGCCGACAGGTTGAAACCGAACTTGCCGAGCACCAGCAGGGTGATCAGCGCGGCGCCCGTCATCAGCAGGACGGCCTTGACGATCTGCACCCAGGTGGTGCCCTTCATGCCGCCGACGACCACGTAGACGATCATCAGCACGCCGACGCCGATGATCGTCCACATCTTGCCCGCGTCGGAGGTGATGCCGAGCAGCAGACCGACCAGGGCGCCCGCGCCGACCATCTGGGCGAGCAGGTAGAAGATGCTGACCACGATCGTGGACACGCCGGCCGCGGTGCGGACGGGCCGCGGGCTCATCCGGAAGGCCAGCACGTCGGCCATGGTGAACTTGCCCGAGTTGCGCATCAGCTCGGCGACCAGCAGGAGGGCGACGAGCCAGGCGACCAGGAACCCGATCGAGTACAGGAAGCCGTCGTAGCCGGACAGCGCGATGATGCCGGCGATGCCGAGGAAGGAGGCGGCCGACATGTAGTCACCGCCGATGGCCAGGCCGTTCTGCACGCCGCTGAAGGAGCGCCCGCCCGCGTAGTAGTCGGCGGCGGTCTTGGTCTGCCTGCTGGCCCACACGGTGATGCCCAGCGTGAGGGCGACGAAGAGCAGGAAGAGGATCGTGGAGAGAAGCTCTGACTTCACTGCGTCTTCTCCTCGACCTCATGACGGAGCTTGTCGGCGATGGGGTCGATCCTCTTCTCGGCGTGCCGGGAGTAGGCCCAGGCGATCCAGAACGTGGACACGAACTGGAGCAGCCCGAAGACCAGCGCGACGTTGATGTTGCCCAGGATCTTGGCGCCCATGAAGTCTCGCGCCCAGCCGGACATCACCACGTACAGCAGGTACCACGCCAGGAACGCCACCGTCATCGGGAACGTCCACGCCCTGAACCGCCGCTTCAGCTCCTGGAACTCGCTGCTGGCCTGAACCTCTTCGTATACGGATGTGTCATGTTCTTTGGTGGTCACGAGACCTCCACGGGATGTGATGCGGATCACGCACAAGGTAAGAGCGCAAGCTACCCGCCGTGGAGGGGGCGAGTCCGGTTCTTCGGTGAGCCGCCTCGGCGTGGCGTTCAGTTGGGTACGGCATGCGGTGAAAGGTCCGTTCAGCGCGACGAGTGGTCGCCTCACATCGAACGCGGCCGCCAATCGCCCCTGTCCAGGTTGAGGATCTCCGGCGTGTGCAACCGGACCATCGTCCTGGCCACCCCCACCGGAATCGCCTGCGGCGTGAGCAGCGAGACCACGATCATGACGGTGAACGCCACCGGCACCGTCCACGCCGCCGGCTGCGCCAGCAGCGCGTTCAGCACCCCGTCGTACGGCCCGCCGATGATCGTCGCCAGCACCGCCGCGCTGGCCAGCCCGCCCCCGGTGAACAGCCCGGCCAGCGCCCCCGCCGAGGTGAGCCTGCGCCACCAGATGCCGAGGACGAGCAGCGGGCAGAACGACGAGGCGGCCACCGCGAACGCCAGCCCGACCACGTCGGCCACCGGCAGCGCGCGGGCCCACAGCGCGAGCACCAGCGGCACGCTCACCGCCGCCAGCGTCGCCCACCGGAACGACCGCACCCCGCCGCCCAGCAGATCCTGCGCGATCACCCCCGCCACCGAGACGGTCAGCCCCGACGACGTGGACAGGAACGCCGCGAACGCCCCCGCGGTCACCAGCGCGGTGAGCACGTCGCCGAACGGCCCGTCGACCAGCCGCCCGGGAAGCGCCAGCACCACGGTGTCGGTGCGGGCCAGGTCCGGCGCGTAGATCCGGCCCAGCCAGCCGTAGATCGCGGGCAGCAGGTAGAAGGCGCCGAGCAGGGTGAGCACCACCAGCGTGGTACGGCGCGCGGCCCGCCCGTCGGGGTTGGTGTAGAAGCGCACCAGCACGTGCGGCAGGCCCATGGTGCCGAGGAAGGTGGCCAGGATCAGCGAGTAGGTGGAGTAGAGGCCGTACTCCCGGCCGTTGGCCAGCGGGAGCTGCCAGGTGGCCGCGTCGTGCGCGGACAGCGCGGGCGCGCCGTCCGCCTTCCACGCCATCAGCAGGAACACCACCGGCAGGGCCAGCGCGGTGAGCTTGAGCCAGTACTGGAAGGCCTGGACGAAGGTGATCGAGCGCATGCCGCCGGACAGCACGTTCACCGCGACGACGGCGGCGACCAGCGCCCCGCCGACCCAGCCGGGCGCGCCGGTGACCTCGCGCAGGACCAGGCCCGCGCTCTGGAACTGCGGCATCAGGTACAGCCAGCCGATCAGCACGACGAGCACGCTCGCGGTGCGCCGGACCGCCATCGACTCCAGGCGCGCCTCGGCGAAGTCCGGCAGCGTGTAGGCGCCCGAACGCCGGAGCGGGGCCGAGACGAGCACCAGCAGCACCAGGTAGCCGCCGGTCCAGCCGACCGGCAGCCACAGCATGTCGGCGCCGAACGTCATGATCAGCCCGGCGATGCCCAGGAACGACGCGGCCGACAGGTACTCGCCGCCGATCGCCGAGGCGTTCCACAGCGGGGTGACCGTGCGCGAGGCGACGTAGAAGTCGGAGGTGGTGCGCGACAGGCGCAGGCCGAACGCGCCGATCAGCACGGCCGCGAGCATGACCACGACGATGGCGGCCAGCGTCATTGGCGTTCGACCAGGTCGGCGAAGTGGCGCTCGTTGCGTTCGGCCTGCCGGACGTAGAGCCAGGCGCCGACGACGAAGGCGGGGTAGATCAGGCCCGCGAGCACCGCCCACGGCAGCGGCACGCCGAGCAGGTCGATCTCGCGCAGTTCGGGGATGAGCAGGAACATCAGCGGCAGGCCGAGCACCACGCAGAACATCACCGTGCAGACGAACATGGCCAGCCGGAACTGGGTGCGCACCAGCGAGCGCATGTACAGCTCGCCGAGGTGGGTCTGCTCGTCGATCTCGCGGGTGGCCGGGTAGCGGGGGCGGCGGGCGGCGGCCGTCCGCGGGCTGGTGACCGTCACCCGGCGCGGCTGGTCGGCGCGGACCAGCGGCAGCCTGCGGCCCGGCCGGGGTTCGGCGCTCATTCGGGCCGCCCCCGCCTGGCCCTGCGCACCAGCAGGTCGCGCAGTTCCCGGGTGTGGCGGCGGCTGACCGGGATCTCGGTGTCGCCCACCCGGACCGTGCAGCGTCCCGAGTCGATGTGCAGCTCGTCGATGTGCCTGACGGCGACCAGGTGGCTGCGGTGCACGCGGACGAACCCCGACGACGACCAGCGCTCCTCCAGCGTGGCCAGCGGGATGCGGACCAGGTGGCTGCCGCCCGCGGTGTGCAGGCGGGCGTAGTCGCCCTGCGCCTCCACGTAGATGACGTCGGCGGTGGAGACGAACCTGGTCACCCCGCCGAGCTCCACCGGGATCGTGTCGCCCTCCCCCGGGTCCACCGGCACGTCCGCCGAGACGCAGACCCGCCGGATCGCCTCGGCCAGGCGTTCGGGGCGTACCGGCTTGAGCAGGTAGTCCTCGGCCTTGATCTCGAAGGCGTCGACCGCGTGCTCCTCGTAGGCGGTGACGAACACCACCCGCGGCGGGTTGGCGAACTGCGACAGCAGCCGGCCCAGCACCACGCCGTCGAGCCCGCGCATCCTGATGTCCAGGAAGACCGCGTCGATCGGCCTGCCCTCGGCGATGCCCCGGTCCAGCAGGCGCAGCGCGGCGGCGCCGTCCCGCGCGGTGGCCACCTCGGCGATCCGCGGGTCGGCGCGCAGCAGGTACGACAGATCCTCCAACGCTGGGAGCTCGTCGTCCACCGCCAGGACACGCAGACCGGTCACTCGTCCTCCTTCGTACGAGAGTGATGAAACAGACAAGAGGCGTCAAGGCCATCACGACCGGGTCACAGCTCCGCGTTGGCGGATTCGGGCTCGCCCGGCCCGCTCGCGGGTGCCGTCACGGGCCGATCACAGGTGTGGCGATTGCCCCGCCCGGGCCGGGCCGTGCGGCATATCTTCCTGTGGTGTCGCGCGAACGGGTCCGAGCCAGGGTGGACCGCTCGCTCGCCGCCGCCGACGCCCTCCGCGACGTGGTCGCGCACTGGCTGGCCGGGCGTGGTGACGACCCCCGCTTCCTGCGCTTCCGCCGACAACTCGCGATCCTGGACACGCTGTTCGCCGAACTCCTCGACGCCATCAGGTCCGAGCTGCTCAAGGTTCTCCAGACCGCGGACTCCGGACCGGCCTACCAGCGCTGCAGGGAACTGGACGAGAGCCTGCTGGTCGGCGAGCGGCTGTTCGGCTGGTACCGCGAGAAGTACGACCAGCGGCTGGACGACCGGCTGCACGCGGTGCTGGCGGCGGCCGACGAGGTCGTCAGAAGCTGCTGGCGGGCCGCCTGCGAGCACGCGGGGCGCACCCCGGCGGCGGGGCCGCTGCCGTACCTGGACGCCCGCTTCGCCGCGAGTGCGACGCCGCGGCCGGCGGTTCCGGCGGGGCTGCGCCCTTCGGCGGACTCCGTCGTCGAGGAGCTGGTCCGCGAGCTGCCCATCCCGGTGATCGGCCTGCCCGGCTGGGCGGCGCGGGAGTCGTGGTGGCTGGGGATGTGCGCCCACGAGACGGGCCACCACGTCCACCACGACTTCGACCCCGGCCTGCCGTACGCGGTGCGGTCGGCGCTGGCGGAGGTGGGTGAGGAGTGGATCGGCTGGGCGGCGGAGGCGTTCGCGGACGCCTACTCCGCCGTCATGATCGGGCCGGCGGCGTGCTGGCTCGTGGCCGAGCTCCAGCACGGGCCGGAGGAGGCGATGCTCCGGCCGGCGGGGCCGTACCCCTCGCCCGTGGTGCGGTCGGCGCTGCTGGCGGAGCTGTGCGCGCGGCTGGGCGCGCCCGCGCCCGCGCAGCCGGACCTGGACGGTCTGCTCGCCCGGGCCGGCCGGACCCAGGAGCGGCGGCTGGCGGAGGTCCCCGCCGTCGCCCGTGCGCTGCTGGGGCTGCCGCTGGGCGGCAGGCCGCTTCGTGATCTCGGGCTGCCCGACGCGGGGCGGGCCTCGGCCTGGGCGGGGCAGCTGGCCCGCGGGGTGCCGCTGTTCGCCGGGCTGGACCGGCCCGAGGCGGCCAGGGAGCTGGTGGCGGCGGGGGTCGCGGGGCACGCCGCCGATCCGGCGCGGGTGCACGCCAACCTGGTCGGCCACCTCCCGCGCTGCGGCGGCGAGGGCACCCTGGGCGCGAGCGCGCCACAGCCCGCCGTGCGGGACCTGGCCAGGCGGCTGACCGGGCGCGTACTCGGCGGCGGACGGTGACCCTTCCCCGCGTCGAGGTCCGGGTGTTCGGCTCCACGGTGATCGTCGAGGGCCTGGAGTACCCGCTGGGCACGCTGCCGTCCGAGGACCACGACCCGCGCGCGTACGGCCGGGCGCTGTTCGACGCCCTCCTGGCCAAAGCCTGGCCCGTGATCACCCAGGAGCGCAGCGCCTTCGAGCTGGCCCTGCTCCTGCCGGTGGACCTGCACCGCTGGGCCTGGGAGGCGATGCACGACGGCGAGCACCCTCTCGCCGCCCATCCCGGCGTGCTGGTCGCCGTCACCCGGGTCCTGCCGACGGCGTGGCGGGCGCCCGATCGCGTCCGCCGTACCCCGCGCGTCCTGTTCGCCTCGGGAGCCGAGATCACCCACCCGGAGGTCAGGGCGGGCGCGATGTTCCTCGGGCTGCTCCGCGACTGCGACTCCCAGGGGCTGGCGATGGCCCGCATCGCGGACAACGTCACCCTGGACGCGCTCGCGCTGCGCTGCGAGGCGCTGCAGCCGGATCTCGTCCACCTGGTCACGCACGCCGACCTCGACCACCGGGGGCGGCTGTACCTGCAGTTCGCGGGCAGGCCCGAGTCCGCCGACCAGGTGGCCGAGGCGCTGGCCGAGGGTGAGCGCAGGCCGGTCGCGGTGGTGCTGAGTTCGTGCCACACCGCGGGGGTGGACGACTCGTCGCTGGCCGCGGCGCTCATCGAACGCGGCGTGGCCATCGTGGTGGCGATGGGGGGCGAGATCGGCGAGCAGGCCTGCCGGCTGTTCTCCAAGCGGCTGGTGCGGGCCCTGCTCAACGGCGACAGCGTCGCCGAGGCGGCGGCGCACGGACGGCGCGCGGCCCTGCGCGCGGAGAGCGATCCGGGCGAGCGGCTCGACTGGGCGATGCCGATCGTGTTCACCGGCGACCAGGTCACCGCCGACTTCCAGCCGTTCGATCCGGCGCCCGCCCGCGCCGTCAAGCGCATGGGCGAGCAGCTCACCCTGTTGCAGCGGCCGGTGTTCATCGGCCACCGCCCCATCTTCGACGAGGTGGACGCCCTGTTCACTCGCGAGCGGGCGCTGCTGGCCGCCACGACCACGGGCGGCTTCTCCAAGCTCGGCGCGACCCGGCTGCTGCGCGAGATCGGGTTCCGGCTGCTGCAGGCCGGTCACCTGCCGCTGCTCATCGCGCCGATCATGGCCCAGACCGCGCCCGGCTCGCTGCGCCAGGCCGTGGCCGACGTCCTGCGTACGGCGGTGCGGACCGCGCGGCAACTGGCCCTGCCGCTGCCGCGGCTCCGGACGCTGGACGGCACCGGGGAGGAACGGTCCGCCCTGCTGAGGGCCATCGCGGACTTCCGCGCGCTGGAGGCCCCGCCGCAGCCCGACGAGCTCGCCGAGCTGCTGGCCCTCGACCTGGACGCCCTGGCCGAGACCGCGGGGCGGGTGCTGGGCGAGCCCTTCGGCGCGCACACCAGGGTCGCCGTCCTGGCCGAGGCCCTGCACCTGTGGGAGGGCGCGCTCGGCTGGATCCAGCCGCCGGGGCTGCTCGACCTGCTGACCGCGAGCGGCCTGGGCACTCCCGCCCGCCCCGCGCCGCTGATCGCCACGGCCGCGATCGACGCCTGCGCACCGCTGCGCGCCTTCGAGTCCGACCAGTCGGGGCTGTCCACGTACCGGCTGATGCCGCTGCGGCCGCTGTCGGACGAGGAGGCCGCGCTCGGCTACCAGTGGGTCCTGCTGAACCCGTGGCTGCCCGACCACCCGGAGGTGTACCTGCCCACCGCCGACCACGACCGGCACGCGCTGCGCGAGACGTTCAAAGACGAGTTCGAGGGCAGGCCCGCCCTCATCGGCGCCTCGCTGTACAAGCTCGCCCGTATCCTCACCCGCTACGGGCAGCTCCGCCCGCAGGACGACGAGGGCGCCTGGACGGCCTACGCCCGTCTGCACGGACTGAAGCACGAATGACGCAGGGCTTCCACGCCGAGCTGGAGCGGGCCCGCCAGGACGCGGACGCCGCCGTGTTCGGCGCCTTCGCGCCCGAGGAGCTGGCCAGGCTCGCGCTGCTGCCGGAGTGGCCGATGTCGCTGGCCCTGCGCCTCCCGCTGAGCCCGCCGGGCCGCCTGCCCGAGCTGCTCGCCGGGCTGCGCGAACTGGAGCTGATCGAGAGCGCGCCGGTGCTGCGGGCCGACGGCACCGAGGAGATCTCCTTCTGGGTCCGGGAGAGCAGCAGGTCCTCGCTCGGCTCCTACCTCCGGCGCCACCACCACGAGGTGCTCGACGCCCAGCTCCGGAGGCTCAGGGAGCACCTGACCGAGGGCGTGGACCTGCCCGCCTGGTCGCCCGCGTGGCTCAGCGCCGCCACCGAGTACCACGACGACCCTTCGGGGCTGAGCCTGCTCCGGGACGCGACCCCCGCGGACGACGACCTGCTGCCGGACGCGGCCAGGCTGGTGGCGACCGTGAAGTCGCTGGGCGAGGTGGTGGGCGGGCATCTCGCCGACTCGGCCAGGCGGGCGGGCTGGCGGGTGGCGCAGGCGGGGCGGAGGCTGGAGGACGTCCACTTCCTGCGGCACTACCACCCGCGGGCGGAGATCGAGGCGGCGATCCGCTCGGTCCTGTTCGGCTCGTCCGGCACGTGGGCGGTCCACCTGCTGGGGCTCGGCGGCGTCGGCAAGACCATGCTGATCCGCCGCCTGTCGTCGGGCGGCTTCGCGCGCGGCGGCGAGGCGGGCGAGCCCACGGTCGCCCGGGTGGACTTCGACCACATCGACCCGCGCTACCCGGAGGACCGGCCGGGCGAGATGCTGCTGGCGCTGGCCGTCGACCTGCTCGGCCACGCGGGCACCCGGGAGGCCGACGCGCGGTACCGCCGTTTCCTGCACACCGTCGAGCGCCTGCACGAGGGACTGTCGCGGCTGCCTCACCAGGAGGAGCCGCTGCTGGTGGAGATGGTGGCCGCGTTCGCCCGGTTCGTCGAGGAGCTGCCCGCTCCGGTGGTGCTGGTGCTGGACACGTGCGAGGAGATGGCGAAGCTGTATCCGCCGGGGGCGCCCGCTCCGGCGATCGAGATGACGTTCCGGATGCTGGAGATGCTGCACGAGCGGGCGCCGGCCGTACGGGTGATCCTGGCGGGCCGGCGGCCGCTGTCCCTGCCGCCCGAGCGGGCGCCGGCCGTCGCGGAGACCCCGGCCGGCCCGCGGCCGATGTCCCCGCTGCCCGGAGTCGCGCCGGGCGGGCCCGCGCTGGCGCCGCGCCCCTACCTCCGGGTGGTGCCGGTCACCGGGTTCACCCGGGCGGAGGCCGAGGAGTACCTGGAGCGCCGGGGCGTGCCTGTGCGCCTGCGTGCGGCGCTGCTGGAGCGGTCGCTGTCCGAGACCTGCCACTCCCCGTTCGATCTGGCCTGCTACACCGACTGGGCGCTCGGCGACCCGGACTTCGACCCCGCCGAGCTGTCCGCGGCCACCGGCGACCCCTACGTCGAGCGCCGCATCGTCGCCCGCATCAACGATCCCGGCGTGGTCCGCTGCCTCGCCGTGGCGGCCGAGCTCGGCCGCTTCGACCGCGCGCTGGTCCGGGCCGAGTTCGAGCGGCTCGGCGTAGATCCCGGCAGAGCCTTCGAGGGGCTGGCCGACCAGGAGTGGGTACGGGTCGTCGGGACGGCCGAAGGGCGGCCGGCGCTGATCGAGGTCGACGAGAACCTCCGCGACCGGCTGCGGGCCGTGACCGCCGCCGACCGCCCCCGCTTCCCGCTGCACGCCGGCAGGCTCGGGCACGACGCCGCCGCCTTGGTGGCCGCCGCGCCGTCCGTCTCCGGCCTGCCCGCGGCGACCGTGACGACGGCCGTGCGCCTGCTGCCTCCCCAGGAGGCCGCCCACCTGTGGCAGAGCCTGGAGGAGCGGGTGGTGGAGGAGGACGCCTGGGGGTGGGCCGAGCAGATCGCCTCGCGGGTGAGCGGGGAGGAGGGCGCGCGGGCGGAGTCGGGCACGCCGTCCGTCATGGCGGCCGTGCTCGCCACCCAGGCCGCGGCCAGGATCCACACCGGCAGGGGCGGGGTGGCGAGGCTGTGGCGGCAGGTCGAGCGGCTCGCCGACCGGCATCCGCTGCCCGCGACCGCGCGCGTCCTCGCCGCCCGCGCCATCCTGGGCCGGGCCGCCGCGGGCGACCACGAGGGCGTCGACCTCCCTGCGGTGCTGCCCTCGATCATCGCGTGCGAGGGCGTGCCCGGGGGATCCGTCGCTGCCGCGGTGGAGGGGTGGATGGCGCGGGGCGGCGACGACGCCTCGTGGCGGAGGTTCACACCCGAGGCACTGGCGGAGGCTCCCGTCGCCGCGGACGCCCGCGTCCACCTGCTCCTCCAGGCCGCGCTGATCGCCCTGCGCACGGGTGACCCGCGAGCCAAGCCCTGGGCGATCAGGGCCCTGCTGGACACGCTCGCAGCCGAGGACGCCGAGCCGCCCGCCGCGTCCCGGTGGGCCGACTGGATCCCGCCCGGCGATCTCCTGCGCCGCTGCAACAACGTGCTGCTCCTGGTCTCCTGCGTGCAGGGGGACGACAGCTACCATCTCGACCACGCGGTGACCGATCTCTCCTCCATCGAGCAGGAGCGGCAGCAGGCGCTCCAGCTGTGGGACCTGCACGGGCGCGGCACGATTCCCGATCCGGAGCTCGCGGCGCTCGAGCGCTGGATCGAGCGGTGCGACCCGCCGCGCCCGAGCGCCTGGCACCACCGCCAGATACCGCCGCTCCTGACCGTCGTGGCGCAGGCGTGCGCCGTCGGCGGCAACCCCTATCTGGCGACGGCCCCCCTCCGGCGCCGGCTCGACTCCGCGCTGACCTCCCCGGACCAGTCCGAGGTGGTGGAGGAGTGCCAGCGCGCGCTGCTGTGGCTGTGCCGCAGGACCCGCGACATGCGCCACCTCCCGTCCGCGCTCAACCTGGCGATGAACGGCCCGCCGCTGCTGCGGGCGGAGGCCTGGATCACGCTCACCCTGGTGGAGGGGCTGCGACCGGCCGATCCCGAGGAGGCGGGGAGCTGGTACGGCTGGTGGCAGTGCCAGGATCTGCGGCGGCTGAGCGCCCTCCCCTCCTGGCCGCCTCCTGCCGAGGAGGAGGGGATTCCCGCCGCGCTGTCCGAGGAGAGCGCGCGCGAGTACGCGGAGCTGTTCCCCGGGTCGAAGCCGCCCGAGCCCGTCGGAGCGCTCCTCGCCCTGGACCTCGACCGCCACCCGGGAACGCGGGGCCGGGCGCTGCTGGCCTGGGGCGAAGTGCTGGCCCTGCGGTTCCCCGAGCGGGCGGTAGCGGTCCTGTGGGAGGCGATGGACCTGCTGGCCGTGGCCGAAGACCTCGTCCACGCCGGGCAGGCCCGGGTCCTCGCGGGGCTCGCCCGGCGACGCGCCGAGGTTCCCGCCGCCCTGTCCAAGGAGAGCGACGGAGAGCATGAAACGCCTTGGGAGGATCAGCCCGGCCCGGCCACGATCCCGCTGCCGTCGGGTAGCGGCTGGCGGCACCGGGTCATCGGCTTCAACGGCGGATTCTCCCCGAGCTGGAACTCCCCCGAGCTGCACACCGCCCGCCGATCCGCGCGTGAGCGATGGTTGACCTCCCGCCGCACGGGGCCGCGCCGCCTGACCCGCGCCCTCGGCACCGCGCTGATCGTCCTGTCGCTGCTGACCACCGCGAGTCTGCTCTCCCTGCTCTTGCGGCCGGAGACCGCCCCCATGTGGCGCTGGCTCGCCGTGACGCTGGCCGCGGTCACCGCGATCGGGGCGGGCGCGCTCCTCCCGGTACGGCTGCGCCACAGGACCACCGCGGCGACCCTGACCCTCAGGCGCACGGACACCGCCGAACTCGAACTGACCGAAACCCCCCTCAGCTCGATGGTCTCCTGGGGACCCCTCTGGGGCGGATACCTGGAGTACGCCCTGGCGCTGTTCAGACCCCAGAACCCGGAGCCGCTCCGCAGCCGGGAACCGCTGTCGCCCGACGGCACGCTCAGACTCCGCCTCCTGCCCAGGCCGAGGCTGAAGGCGGTCTGCCTGGACGTCGAACCGACCCTCGAACACCGGGACTGGGAGCAGTGGCTCGGCCGGGCACTGCCGCCGGACCAGCCCGACTGGCCGATCTGGTTCCGGCGCGCCCACACGGTCCCCGGTTTCCCGCAGCCGCCCGAAGGCTCGGAGCACTACTTCGGCCCCTCCCACCTCAACCCGCCCCTCCCCAGCAGAAGACCCGCCCTCCTGCGGAGCATGCTCCGGCACCTCGTCGGCACGCCCCTGGAGACCGCCGACGGCTGGCGCCTGCGCGTCGGTACCGACAGCGGATTCGAGCTCATCGGCTACAGCGACGTGGCCCTGCACGACCTCGCCCTCGTCGTCCTGCAGGCCGACCCCGTCGACGGCTGGGCCAGGCCGCTGGGCGAGGACCGCAGGGGGTTCGTCGGCTTCGCCAGGGACCTGATGCGGGCAGGCGCGCGATCCGTCATCATCGTGCCCCCGCTGCCGGACGCGGCGGCCAGGGCGGCGATCGGCCTGTGCAGGGAGGCGGCCCTGACCTGGCGGAGCAGGCACGGGACACGGAACCACCTGGCGCTCCTGCGGCGGCTGCGCGAGCTGGTCACCGAGGCGGAGGAGCCGGACGGCGGAGACCGCGCGGCCTTCGATCTGATCATGTTCCTACCGGCGGAAACCTACTTCGAGGAGAGCAGATGAGCCGAGTGTCCGCATGGTTCGGCGCGCGGGCCGAGCACACCCACCTGGCGTTCCTGCCCGGGCCCGGCTCCCGGCCGCTGCTGCCGCGCGAGGGCTACCTGCGGGTCTGGCTGGCCGAAGGGTTCCTCGCCCAGCGCAGGACCTGGGGCAACGAGCACTTCCCCGCCCTGCACGGCGGGGTGACGCTGAGCTTCCTCGGCACCGAGCCCGTCACCTTCAGCACGGTGACCGCCCCGAGCTGGTCGACCCCAGGCGTCCACCTCGACCAGCACATCTCGCCGCTGGTGCCCTACCTCGGCGGCATCGTCGGCGTGGAGGCCGGGCTGTACCAGGTGTCGCGGACCGGGCCGCTGGGCGGGGCGGTACGCGTGCTGGGCACGCTGGCGGGGCTGGTCGGGCCGCCGCTGGCGGGCGCGGCGGCCATCGCCGGGAAGATCTCCGACGGCCTCGAGGCGGTGCTGGCCGAGACGGGCAACCAGCCGATCCTGGGCGTGCACTGGAGCATGGTGGCGCCGGGCGGGATCGGCAGGCCGGTCCAGCCGGGTCACCTCGTGGTGATCGACGCCCCCGAGCCGCCCGGGCCGCTGGAGATCGTGGAGGGGCGGCTGCGGGCCGGTGGCGAGCCCGTCGAGCTCGACCACCTCGTGCTGCGGGTGGAGTGCCGGGAGGAGCGCGACGACCCGATCACGCCCGTCCTCGCCGATCTGATCAGGCGGGCGTCGGAGGCAGCCCTGTGGGGCAACCTGGACACGCTGGAGGCCCTACGCAAGGAGGCGATCATCAGGGCGTGGAACTCGACGGACCTGGTGCCCCGGGACGGCAAGCGGGTCGCCAAGATGATCGCCGACGAGATCGACCTGGCCAGGCCGATGGGCATCGTTCCCGAGCGGGAGCTGCGCGACCGCCTGCCGTCCAGGGACGACCCCGAGCTCAAGACCCTCAGCCTGGACGCGCTGCTCGGGTGAGGGGTCAGCGGACCGAGACGCCGGGGTGGTACTTGGGCACCCGGACGTTCACCTTGGTTCCCGCGCCTTCGCCGGTCTCCACGACCAGGCCGTAGTCGTCGCCGTACACCTGGCGCAGCCGCTCGTCCACGTTGCCCAGGCCGACGCCGCCCGCCCCCGACCGCTCGTCCGCCTCGCCCGCCAGGATGCGGCGCAGCCGGTCGGGGACCATGCCGATGCCGTCGTCCTCGACGCTGATGCGGCACTCGGCGCCCGCGTCCTCGGCCAGGATGGTGATCCGGCCGACGCCGGGCTTGGACTCCAGGCCGTGCCGGACCGCGTTCTCCACCAGCGGCTGCAGGCACAGGAACGGCACCGCGACGGGCAGCACCTCGGGCGCGATGCGCAGCGTGACCCGGAGCTGGTCGCCGAACCGGGCCCGCTCCAGGATGAGGTAGCGCTCGATGGAGCGCAGTTCCTCGGCCAGCGTGGTGAACTCGCCGTGCCGCCTGAAGGAGTAGCGGGTGAAGTCGGCGAACTCCAGCAGCAGTTCGCGGGCCCGCTCCGGGTCGGTGCGCACGAACGAGCCGATCGTGGTGAGCGAGTTGTAGATGAAGTGCGGCGAGATCTGCGCGCGCAGCGCCCGTACCTCGGCCTCCATCAGCAGTGTGCGGGAGCGGTCGAGCTCGGCGAGTTCGAGCTGCGAGTCGACCCAGCTCGCCACCTCCTGGGCGGCCCGGACGAGGCCCGCCGAGGCGTGCGCGCCGTAGGCGGCGAGCGAGCCGACCACCCGCTCGTCGGTGGTCAGCGGCACGACCACGGCGTGCCTGATCGGGCACTCCAGCGAGCCGCAGTCCAGACCGAGCACCTGGGTACGGCCGTCGGCCAGGGTCGCGGCGGCGTTGGCGAAGGCGTCCCGGGCGTGATGGTCGCCCTCCCCGTCGTAGACGAGCAGCCGCTCGCCGTCGGTGATCGCGATGGCCGGCGAGCCGAGCAGCTCGCGCAGGTGCTTGGAGGCGCGCAGGCTGCCCTCGGCGGTCAGCCCCGCCCGCAGCGGCGGCGCGGCCAGCGACGCGGTGTGCAGGGTCTCGAAGGTGGCCCGCTCCGCCGGGCTGGTGCCCAGCTCGCGGCGCCCGCGCATGACCCGCCACAGCACCAGGGACGGCACGCCGACCAGCGCCCCGGCCACGGCCACGCCGATCACCAGCTCCATCAGAGCGCTTTCCGGATCAGGGCGGCGTAGGACTCGGCCTCCTCCGCGGAGGCGTACTTGCTGCGCGGCCAGAAGAAGCCGCGCAGCCCGTCCTTGCTGTTGCGCGGCACCACGTGTACGTGCAGGTGCGGCACGCTCTGGCTGATGCGGTTGTTCATCGCGACGAACGTGCCGCCGGCCTCCAGCCCCTCCTCCACGGCGCGGGCGATCCGCCGCACCCGGTCGAAGAACGGGCCGGTCTCGGTCAGGTCGGTCAGCGTCTCGACGTGCGCGCGGGGCACGACCAGGACGTGCCCCTTGAACACCGGGCGGGCGTCGAGGAAGGCGAGCGCGACCTCGTCGGCGTGCACCATGGTGGCGGGCCGCGCCCCCGCGACGATCTCACAGAAGAGGCACATCCCCCGACCCTACTTTCGTCACCGACCCACCCGCGCCGCGCTCAGCGCCTGCGGAACGCGGTCCAGCTGCTCTCGTTGGGGGCGCTCCACTCGGCGGGTGCGTGCTCGTAGCGCTCTCCCGCGTGCGCGCGCAGCCGCTCGGGCACCTCGGCGTAGGAGGCCAGCTTGGTGCCCCGGCAGTGGTAGACGAGGCCGCCGTGCCGGGGCCCCATCGCCATCCACGGCAGCCACGGCGAGACGCGGCACCACGAGAACGCGCACGGCACCGAGTCACCGCCCCCGTCGAACGCGGCGGCCGGGGCGAAGAACTGGAACAGCTCCATCGCCCGGTAGGTGTCGCTCGCGGAGTTGTCAGGGTAGTCGGCCACCGGCAGCGGCGACGGGTAGGCCAGCAGCACGTCGGCGTTGAGCGCCACGGTGTCGCCGAGCCGCGTGATGGGCACCCCGGGGCCGCGCAGGCGCTGGTTGGCCGGGTCGTTGAAGACGTGCATGACCTCGACGGCGGCGCCGGTGAACGGGTTGTCCCAGACCTGGAGGACCTCCCTGGACTTCGGGTCGAGGTAGATCGCGGCCTCGCGGGTCAGCAGCTCCCAGCCGCCGTCCGTCTGTACGGCGCGGGCCACGTTGACGCCCTCGAAGCCGAACAGGTGGTGCGGGCCGTCGTCCTGCTGCCAGCCGTACACGTCGCCGGTCCACCAGGAGACGGCCTCGGAGCCGTCGGCGGCGGCGCGCACCCTGACGAAGTCCCTGAGATCGCTCATGCCCGCAGCCTGCCGGGCGGGGCGGCGGCCCGCAAGCGCTATTCGACGGTCACCTGGAAGACGGCCTCGCCGGAGTTCTGCTTGCTCTGCTCGTCGACCGGCACCCGGTCGCGCGGGCAGCGCCAGCAGTCGAACAGTTTGATGGTGGTGGTGCCGGGGCTCTTGGCGTTGAACACGAAGCGGCTGGCGCCGGACGCGCCGGGCTGGTCGGACTTCGCTTCGCGCTCCTTGCTGATGTAGGACGCCACCTTGGGGTCGGGAAGCTCGACCAGCTCCCAGCTGTCGCCCACCGAAGGGTTGTCGTCGACCTCCAGGGAGAACCGCTGACCCTTGCCGATCTCGACCTTCACGGTCCTGCCCTTGGCGCCTTCGGTCACCTGGCCGTAGTCATAGACGGCGGAGCCCGCGCCGCATCCCGCGATGAGCAGAGCCGTGAGGACGGCGGCCGTTCGACGAATCACCTGGGCAGCGTATCCCGGACGACCGGCCGCCCTCCCGGTGGCGTCACTTCCCGCGCCGCCTCATCAACCGGCGCGCGATCAGCAGGACGACGGCTCCGGCGGCCGCGATGGCCAGCATGGGCCGCTTCTTCGCCTCGCCGGCCACCTGGTCGGCGGCGTCCTTGACCTGGTCCGGGGTGGCGTCGCGTACCTTGTCCGCCATCTCGCCCGCCTTGTCCTTGGCCACCGTGACCACGTCGCCGGCCTTGTTCCTGGCGGCGGCCGCGGTCTCGCTCGCTCTGTGCTTGGCGACCTCCGCGGTCTCGCTCGTCCTGTGCTTGACGACCGAGGCCATCTCTTCGGCTTTGTCCTTCACTTCACCCAGGTCCTTCCCGGTCTCGCTGTTGCGGTCCACGTCGTGCTCCTCGTACTCGTTGTCGCCCGACCAGTAGGCCGGTATGGGAGCCTCGGGGACGAACTCCTCGTGTGGCCTGCGGGAGGTCTCGTCGGCCAGCGCGTTCTCCTTCGCGCCCGGCCTGGTCGGCGCCACGTTGATGGACTCGGGGTCGGTGGGCTCACCCAAGGTGGCCCGGTGCGCGCCCATGTCGCCCGCGTGCTGTTCGTGACCGCTCTCCGTCATCGCTCGCGCCTCTCCTTCAGGCTTCACCTGGTTTCTTACCGACCAGGGCGAGGAACGTGGCGAAACGGGGCAAAGTTCGCACCATGATTCCGCCTCCTCCGGCTGGAGAGGCGTCTACCCGCAGGACGGGCGCGAAACGTGACCGCGGGTCAGCGCTTGGTGACCTTCAGCAGCAGGTCGACGGCCTTCAGCAGCGACGACGGCGGCAGCTCGCAGGCGGGAGCCGGTTGGGCGGGACGCTCGCACCACGCCTTGGGCAACTCAGGCTGTTCGCACCAGGATCCTGGAGGACGCATCGGTGACTCCCCTCGTGTCCGCTCCCCTTCAGGTCTACCACCGATGCGGGGCACGCGGGCGGCTAGCGATCCTCGAACTCCGCGGGCACCATCACGCGCACCCCGTTCGGGACCACGCGCAGCCGGATCGGCGTGCGCAGGCGCACCTCGCCGTCGACGTCGGCGGCCAGCGGCGGGTCGGTCTCCAGCAGCATCTCGCGGCCGGTCACGAACGGCCCGCCGGCCAGGCTGCGCCAGCGGCCGGTGGTCGCCCTGGCCATCGTCTCCAGCAGCAGCCGCAGCTTCTTGCCCGAGCCGAGCTGGTAGGCCACCAGCATGCCGTTGTCGATGCTGATGTCCTTGGCCACCTGCCAGCCGCCGTGGAAGCGGCCGTTGGCGATGTTGAGCTGGTGGGTGAGCAGCTCGTGGCGCTTGCCGTCGGCGGTGATGAAGGCGCGGAAGGGCCGGTGGCGGGGCAGGATCCGGATGGCGGTCAGCGGGTAGGCGGCCCGGCCGAGCAGGCGCTTGAGCCACGGCTTGACCGTCCCGGCCACCTCCACGGAGACGCCGAAGCTGGCCAGGTTGGCGAACGGCCGGTCGTCGGCCATGCCCAGGTCGATGTCGGCGACCTTGCCGGTGCCGAAGACGCCGATGGCCCCGGCCAGGTCGAGCGGCAGGCCGAGGCTGCGGGCGAAGTTGTTGGTGGTGCCGAGCGGCAGCACGCCGAGCGCGACGTCACGGTGCGCCACATGCCTGACCGCGGAGGACAGGGTGCCGTCGCCGCCGCCCACGATGAGCAGGTCGGGCTTGGCCTCCAGCGCCTTGTCCAGGGTCTGGCGCAGACGCTTGGTGTTGACCACGGCGAACGTGCCGACGGGCTCGAACCCCAGCTCGTGCAGTTGGTGAAGTACCTCGACGTAGTGGCGGCGGCCCCTGCGGGAGTGGGTGTTGACCACGACGCACACCCGGCGATCCCGGTGGATGGCCTCGGTGTGCTCTTCCTTGGAACGCACGCTGCCCCTCTTCACTCGGCTGCTGACGCTGCCCATCGTAGGGCCGCCGCGCGGGGGAACGCGGCGGCCCGACGATCACTTCTTGGGGGCGGTCACCTGAACGATCGCGCCGAGATTGCCCGGCAGCGGCGTGACCAGGTTGAACCGGACGCCGAGCGCCTTGCCCTCGTCACCCGGGTTGCCGGTGCCCAGGATATGGCCGTTGCCCATGTCCTGGCCGTACAGCTCGGTCGCCGGGGTGCCGTCGGCGTGCACCACCCTGGTGCTGTAGGGCTGGTCGCCCTTGCTGGGGACGACCACCGAGGCGTCGAAGTCGCGGTAGCCCAGAGCGCCGTTGAGCAGCTCGATGCCGGGGTACCACGTCTTGGCGTCGGTGAAGGCGGACACGCCCTTCATCGCCGGGTGGTCGTTGCAGTACTCGACGTACGGCTCGCCCTCGACGCACTCCCGGAACGGGTAGGTCTTCTTGAAGGAGAAGGCCGCGTTGGAGGTCTGCACGCGCCCGTCGAGGTTCTTGCGCAAACTCGGGTCGTGCTCACTGGCCGTCCCGGTACGGCGCAGCGGCTCGAAGTGCGAGTCCACCAGGAGCAGGGTGCCCTTGGTGCCCATGCTCGGCGGCAGCGTGAGGTTGGGCTGCAGCGTGTTGTTGGTGTAGGTCGAGTCCCGGTACCAGACCAGCAGGCCGGGCGCGTTGTACTTCAGCGGCTCCACCTTCCACGCCCCGTCGCGCAGGTAGGTGGTGTCATAGGTGTGCGCGAGCCCCTTGTCGAAGCCGTCGAGGTTGCGCCACTCGGCCAGGTAGAAGCGGGAGAGCTCGCGCTCGCCGTTGTTGATCGTCCAGCCCTGACCGCTGGTGTTGGTGAAGGTGCCACCGGTGGCCGTCCAGCCGGCCGTGCCGGACTCGACGTCGTCGCTCCACACCGTGGCGTCGCCGTTGGTGAGGGAGAAGTCGTCGGCGTGCCAGCCGCGCGGGCTGAAGGCGGCGTCGGTGTTGTAGGCCAGGCGCAGCTTGACGCTCTGGCCGGCGAAGGCCGTCAGGTTGACGTAGTCGTGCCGCCAGCCGTTGGTCTCGCCGGTCAGGCCGTACTTCTTGTTGCCGAAGGCCTGCAGGTTGTGGTTGGGGTCGGGGTAGCCGTCGGGGGTGGTGACCTCGGTGCCGGCCTCGTTGTAGACCTTCTGCTGGCTCCAGGTGGCGCCGCCGTCGGTGGACACCTCGACGAAACCGAAGTCCCAGTCGGCCTCGATCTCGTAGTTGTTCCACATCCAGAAGCGCACGTCCGTGCCGGCGGGCACGGCGACGTCGCGGGTCACCTTGACGTTGGCCCACTCCTGGTCCAGGCCCGACCACCAGGCCTTGGAGCCGCTGTGCGGGGTGATCATCGCCAGTGGTTCGCTGGCCAGGTTGACCCGGATACCGTCCTGGGTGTACTTCGGCGTGCGTGAGGACTGCCCGACGGTGACCAGTTTGGTCCCGTCACCCGGGTTCAGCACCTTCGGGTTGGCCCAGCCGAGCACCCACTTGTCCCACAGGCCCATGTGGGTGGGCATCGACTGGAAGATCGGGCCGCTGTGCGAACCGGACGACATCAGGTCCCAGAAGTCGACGGCCGAGCTGGCGGCGCCGCTGGTGTCGTAGAGGTCGGGCAGGCCGAGGTCGTGGCCGTACTCGTGGGCGAAGACGCCGACGCCGGCGTCCTCGGGCTGCACGATGTAGTTGGACACCTTCAGGTTCGTGCCCGGCACCTGGTGGCCGCCGGCGACCGCGCTGGAGTGCGCCCAGATGGCGTAGGTGCCCTCGGCGCCGCCGTCACCGGACTTGTCCGCGCCCGCGTGGACCAGCACGAGGTGGTCGATCACGCCGTCGGGCTCGTGGAAGTTGCCGTCGCCGTCGGCGTCGGAGACGTCCTCGATGTCGTAGTCGGCCCACGGGAAGTCAGGCTGGGCCGCGGCGAGGGCGTTGACCGCGTCGATCGGGAGCTGCGCGTTGCCGCGCGGGTTGTCGGGGTGCCCCGACATGTCCTGGTAGGGCTGGCCGCAACGAGCGGCGCCGTACCAGCCCTCGGAGTGCGGGACCTTGATCCAGCCGACCGCCGAGCCGGTGACCGAGTAGGCGCCCTTGGACATCTCCTCGTACATGTTCTTCAGCGTGTGCTTGGAGATGTCGATGCCGGGCTTGCCGTCGCGCGGGTCCTTGAGGTCCTGGCGCACCCGCGTGGTGAGGCCCTCCTTGGTGTAGAGCATCTTGTTGAAGTGCGCGGGGCTGAAGTCGGGCACCCAGAAGGTGTAGTTGTCCTTGCCGCCGAGCAGGGCGGGGTCGGGGAGGTTGTTGTGCAGCGGGCCGTTCAGCAGCGTGCCGGGCGGCTCGACGACGCAGTCGTCCGGGGCGCTGCGCGGGGTGCGCAGCCGGTTGTAGCCGGAGAAGTCGTCGTTGGCCTGCTCGTTGAACTCCACCAGCACGGTCAGCAGCTTGGCCGTCTGGGTGCTGCCGGCCTTCTTGAAGATGAAGTCGGCCGGGTTGCGGCCGGTTTTGATGGCCTGGTTCTCGCGCGCCGCGAGCACCCGGGCGGCGGCGGGGTTGCCGCTGGTGAACTTCCGTTCGATCTTGCTGCCGAGGCTCTGCTTGGCGCTCTTGCCGGGCAGGCCCGGCTCGGCCGGGTTGTCGCCCTCGGCGGGGGCGGCGTAGTTGATGTAGTGATCGGCGGCGCTGGGCAGGTAGCGCGCACCGGGGTCGGGGGCGGCGGTGGCCACCCCGGCGAGTCCCGCGGTGAGCAGACCGGCCGCGGGAAGCAGGGCTAATAGACGCTGTCTTCTGGACACAAAGCGGACGTTAGACCGACCGTAAAGAGAAGGTAAAGCGCGTTGTTGAAATGTGATGATCTCCGGATATTTCAGAACATGGTGAGTACGGCTATCGCACCGCCCGCAATCGCGCCGCCGTAGCAGAGCACCGCGATGACCAGGTCGAATCTGGCGATTCCGAGCAGTTCCTCGCTAGTGAATCGGATTCGGTGCGCAGCGTGAAACAGGCAGAGCACCAGGATCACGATCAGCGCCAGCCGTACCACCGGCGGGTCGAGCAGAGCCCGGAGATCCGCCTGAGCGGGCCAGTCGAGCACGCCCAGCGGCATCAGCACGCCGAACAGCAGCACCAGCACCGGCAGCAGCAGCGCGGCCACCACTCCCCCGCCGCTGAACAGTAACCACAGATAGGGCTCGATCGTGCGTTTCATGCTCACCTCAGGATGAAATACGCGACGATCCCGGAGATCACCAGCCACGCCGAATGGTTACCCCCTTGGATCATGAACGCGGGCACCCGCCAGCCGTCCAGCCGCACCACGGTGGCCTTGGGCGCCAGATTGAGGAACGTGACCGCGTGGAACACGGTCGCGACCAGCGCGACCACATTGAGCGCGATCATCCACGGCCGCGCGGCGAGCGCCGCGAAGTCCGCGAACCCCCCGCCCAGCACGGCGTCGAGCAGCAGCAGCAGGTAGGCGACCGTCCACGCGACCAGGACGCTGGTCAGCTCGCGCAGCACGAAGAGCGTGTAGGCGCGGCTGCGCGCGAACCAGAGCGGATCCCGGCGCGGCCGGTACGCCACCTGGCCGCCGCTCATCGCCTCCCCCACGGCAGCAGGGCCTTGACCGACTCGACCGCGGCGGTGACCTTGTAGCGCTGGATCGCCTCGGCCGGGTCCACGTGCTTGGGGCAGGCGCTGGTGCACTCGCCGACGAACGTGCACCCCCACACGCCCTCGTCGGTGTTGAGCAGGTCCAGCCGGTCCCCCTGGTCGCGCGAGTCCAGGTTGTAGCGCTGGGCCAGCGCGATCGCCGCGGGGCCGAGGAAGTCGGGGTTGAGCACGTAGACGGGGCAGGCCGAGTAGCACAGCATGCAGTTGATGCACATGGAGTACTGCTTGTAGGCCTCCAGTTGCCGGGGCGTCTGGGCGTACTCCGTGGTCAGCGGCAACTCCTCGCCCTCCCTGATCAGCCACGGCCGTACGTGCGCGAGCTTGTCCAGGAAGTCGTCGATCTCCACGACCAGGTCGCGGATCACCGGGAACCCCTTCAGCGGCTCGATCCTGATCGGCCCCTCACCGAACTCGGTGAGGAACGTGCCGCAGGTCAGCCTGGGCTCGCCGTTGACCGTCATGCCGCAGGAGCCGCAGATGCCCATCCGGCACGACCAGCGGAACGACAGCGTGCCGTCCAGCCTGTCCTTGATGTAGGTGAGCCCGTCCAGCACCGCCCAGTCGTCGGTGAGCGGCACGTCGTAGCCCTGGTACACCGGCTCGGCGTCCTCCCCCGGCCGGTATCTGGCGACCTCCAGCCTGATCGTCGGCGTCCGCGTGGCCTGCTCGGCCGCTTCCTGCGTCTTGCCCACGTGCTCTCCCGTCCCGGTCAGTCGCGTCCGTAGACCCGCTTGCCGGGCGGCCAGCGGGTGATCGTCACAGGGAGCAGGCCGACCGAGGGCGTGCCGTCGGGCGACCTGTGCACCAGGGAGTGCGCCAGGAACCGCGCGTCGTCCCGCTCGGGGTGGTCGCTGCGCTGGTGCGCGCCGCGCGACTCGGTGCGGTTCAGCGCGCACGCCACGATCGTGTCGGCGACGTCGAGCATGGCGACGAGCTCCTGCGCGGTGACCAGCTCGGTGTTGAAGGCGGTGCTGTGGTCCTCGACGCGCAGCTCGGCGGCCTGCTCGCGCAGCTCGCCGAGCGTCTCGGCGGCCTTGCCGAGCGCGTCGCCGGTCCGGTAGATCCCGGCGGCCTCCTCCAGCGTGGCCTGCATGCGCTCGCGCACGTCGGCGATGCGCGGCCCGTTGCGGGTGCCGTCCCGGACGCCGTCCAGCCGGCGCCGCTCGTCACCGCCCTGACTCCGTACGGCCGGCGCCTCGCCCTGCCGGTGCCCCAGGGCGAACCTGGCGGCGGCGGCCCCGGCCCTGGCGCCGAAGACGAGGATCTCCGGCAGCGAGTTCGAGCCGAGCCGGTTGGCGCCGTTGATGCTCACGCACGCTGTCTCCCCCGCGGCGTACAGCCCGGCGACGGGTGTGGCGCCGTCGAGGTCGGTGTGGACGCCGCCCATCATGTAGTGCACGACCGGGCGCACCGGGATCAGGTCGAAGGCCGGGTCGAGGTTCTGGTAGCTGCGACACAGCTCGCGCACGAACGGGATGCGCGCGTCGATCTTGGCCTCGCCCAGGTGCCGCAGGTCGAGGTAGACGACGGGCCCGTAGGGCGTCCGCACGGTACGGCCGCGCGCCTGCTCGCCGACGAACGCCTGGGAGAGCCGGTCGCGCGGGCCGAGCTCCATGCTGCGCAGCTTCGGCGTGGGCGTGGGCTGCCCGAGGTCGTAGTCCTGCAGGTAGCGGTAGCCGTCCTTGTTGATCAGCCAGCCGCCCTCGGCCCTGGCCGCCTCGGTGATCAGGATGCCGGTGAACGGCAGGCCGGTGGGGTGGTACTGGACGAACTCCATGTCCTTCAGCGGCGCGCCCGCGCGGTAGGCCAGCGCCATGCCGTCGCCGGTCTTGATGGAGGCGTTGGTGGTGAAGGGGAAGGCCCGGCCGCAGCCGCCGGTGGCCAGGATGACGGTCCTGGCGGCGATCGCCTCGACCCGGCCGGTCTTGATCTCGACGGCGACGACGCCGTGCACGCGGCCGTCGTCGACGATGAGCTTCGTGACGTACCACTCGTCGTATCGCACTATGTCGCGATATTTCAGTGTTGTTTGGAACAAGGTGTGAAGTAGGTGGAAGCCGGTCTTGTCGGCGGCGTACCAGGTGCGCAGCCGCTTCATGCCGCCGAACGGGCGCACCGCCACCCGCCCGTCCATCTCCCTGCTCCACGGGCAGCCCCAGTGCTCCAACTGGATCAGCTCGCGCGGGGCCTCGGCGACGAACGCCTCGACGGCGTCCTGGTCGCACAGCCAGTCGCCGCCGGAGATCGTGTCGTAGGCGTGCTCGTCCAGGGAGTCGCCGACGCCGATCACCCCGGCCGCGCCGCCTTCGGCGGAGACCGTGTGGCTGCGCATCGGATAGACCTTCGACACCACGGCCACGGTTAACGACGGGTCTGTCTCGGCGACCGCGATGGCCGCCCGCAGACCCGCCCCGCCTCCTCCGACGATGAGCACGTCGATCATGTACGTCAGCTCCCGTGGTCGGCTTGCTGCTGGTCCTTCACCCGCTTGCCGTCGTGGCGCACGGCGCTGAGGTGGATGCTGCCGTCGTGGTACTCGTGCCTGATGCGCCGGCAGCCGCAGTCGAAGTACTGGTCGCGGATCAGCAGGCCGTAGCCGTCGTCGTCGAGCAGTCGCTCGCCGCCGGACTTCTGGCCGCAGGGGGCGGTCTCGGGGGCGAAGGGGGAGCGCGTGCCTGTCATCAACGATCTCCTTCGAGGGGAGGAGGTCACTTCCAGACAAGCACCGGCTGACGCTTTCGGAAAGGTCAGTCAGGTGTTTCGGGCCGCGCCTGCTTGATCTCGCGGGGATAGTGCACGTCGAAGGCCGGGCGTTCGGAGCGGATCTGCGGGATGCTGACGAAGTTGTGCCGGGGCGGCGGGCAGGAGGTGGCCCATTCGAGGCTGTTGCCGTACCCCCAGGGGTCGTCGAGGGTGACCTTGGGCGCCTTGCGGGTTTTCCAGACGTTGTAGAGGAACGGCAGGGTCGAGGCGCCGAGCAGGAAGGCGCCGATCGAGGAGATGAGGTTGAGCGTGGTGAAGCCGTCGGCGGGGCTGTAGTCGGCGTAGCGGCGCGGCATGCCGATCGCTCCGAGCCAGTGCTGGACGAGGAAGGTGGTGTGGAAGCCGACGAACAGGGTCCAGAAGTGCACCTTGCCCAGGCGGTCGTCGAGCATCCGGCCGGTCATCTTCGGCCACCAGAAGTAGAAACCGGCGAACATCGCGAACACCACCGTGCCGAAGACCACGTAGTGGAAGTGGGCGACGACGAAGTAGGTGTCGCTGATGTGGAAGTCCAGCGGCGGCGAGGCCAGGATGACGCCGGTCAGCCCGCCCAGCAGGAAGGTGACGAGGAAGCCGATCGAGAACAGCATCGGCGTCTCGAAGCTGAGATGGCCGCGCCACATCGTGCCGATCCAGTTGAAGAACTTCACCCCCGTCGGCACCGCGATGAAGAACGTCATGATCGAGAAGAACGGCAGGAGCACCTGCCCGGTGGCGAACATGTGGTGCGCCCACACCGCCATCGAGAGACCGGCGATCGCGATCGTGGCCGCGACCAGGCCCATGTAGCCGAAGATCGGCTTGCGGCTGAACACCGGGATCACCTCGGTGATGATCCCGAAGAACGGCAGCGCGATGATGTACACCTCGGGGTGGCCGAAGAACCAGAACAGGTGCTGCCACAGCAGGGCCCCGCCGGTCTCGGGGGCGTAGATGTGCGTGCCGAGTTTGCGGTCGGCCTCCAGCACGAGCAGCGCGGCGGCCAGCACCGGGAAGGCCATCAGCACGAGCATGCTGGTCAGCAGCGTGTTCCAGGTGAACAGCGGCATGCGGAACATCGTCATGCCGGGGGCGCGCATGCAGATGATCGTGGTGATGAAGTTGACGCTGCCGAGGATGGTGCCGAGACCGCTGAGCACCAGGCCCATGATCCACAGGTCGCCGCCGATGCTCGGCGTGTACATCGCGGTGGACAGCGGCGTGTAGCCGAACCAGCCGAAGTCCGCGGCGCCGCTGGGCGTGACGAAGCCGCCCATCACGATCAGGCCGCCGAACAGGAACAGCCAGTAGGCGACCGCGTTCAGCCGGGGGAAGGCGACGTCGGGGGCGCCGATCTGCAGCGGCATGATCACGTTGGCGAACCCCGCGAACAGCGGGGTCGCGAAGAGCAGCAGCATGATCGTGCCGTGCATGGTGAACAGCGCGTTGTACACCTGCTGGGAGACCGCCTGCAGCCCCGGCTGGGTCAGCTCGGCCCGGATGATCATCGCCATGACGCCCGCGGCGAGGAAGAACCCGAACGAGGTGATCAGGTAGAGATACCCGATCACTTTGTGGTCGGTCGTCGTCAGCAACGAAACGATCAGAGTTCCCAGGCGCCGGCGTTTGACCTGTTCGAACGACGTGTCGCGAACGGTCGTCACGACTCCCCCCTCCACCGCGGAGTGTGGCCCCGATCACACTCCGATCCACTCTCTACAATCGCTGATCGAAAACCCGATGGCAAAGACATCCGTGGTCACACCGCCCAGTCGGCGGCCGACGCCGCCCCCGCCGACGCCCTCGACGCCAAGTCCCGCGCGGCGTCCTCGATCTCCTCTGCTGGCCGGTCGGCGTCACCCGGGTCACTGGCCTGGGGCCGGGCTCAGCGGGTTTGAGCACCGCGACGAGCCGTTTCTCCTGAACTCCCGAGCGGGTGTGGCGCCTGGCACCTCGGTGACGCCGGTGCCGCCGCCGCGGCCGACTATTCTTCAATGTCGCAAGCAAGGACCCATCTGCGGAGGAAAACGTGACCCTCGACCAGGCCGTACGCGACTACGAAGCCCTCGTCCAGCGGGGCCTCAAGCTCGACCTCACCCGGGGCAAGCCCTCTCCGCACCAGCTCGACCTGTCCGAGGCGATGTTGACGCTGCCGTCCACGCACCTGGCCGCCGACGGCACCGACGGCCGCAACTACGGCAACCAGCAGGGCCTGGCCGAGACCCGCGAGCTGTTCGCCGGCCTGCTGCAGGTGCCGGCCGGGCAGCTCGTCGTGGGCGGCAACTCCAGCCTGGCGATGATGCACGACTCGATCGTGCACGCGCTGCTCAGCGTCGTGCCCGGCGGCGAGCGCCGCTGGGCGGACGAGCCCGAGATCGTCTTCCTCTGCCCGGTCCCCGGCTACGACCGGCACTTCGCGCTGTGCGAGCGCTTCGGCATCACCATGGTCGCCGTCCCGATGAACGACCAGGGCCCCGACATGGACGTCGTCGAGCGCCTGGTCGCCGAGGACGCCCGGGTCAAGGGCATCTGGTGCGTGCCGAAGTACAGCAACCCCTCGGGCGTCACCTACTCCGACGAGACCGTGCGCCGCCTGGCCGCCATGCCGGTCGCCGCGCCCGACTTCCGGATCTTCTGGGACAACGCCTACGCCGTCCACCACCTCACCGACGCTCCCGCCGAGCTGGCCGACCTGCTGGCCCTCTGCGCGGAGCACGGCAACGCCGACCGGGCCTTCGTCTACGGCTCCACCTCGAAGGTGACGCTGGCCGGCAGCGGCATCTCCTTCTTCGGCTCCTCCCCGGCCAACGTGGCCTGGTTCCTGGCCAACTCCGCCAAGCAGACGATCGGCCCCGACAAGATCAACCAGCTCCGGCACGTGGAGTTCCTGCGCGACGCCGAGGGCCTGGCCGCGCACATGCGCCGGCACGCCGAGCTGATCTGGCCGAAGTTCGAGGCCGTGGACCGGGTGCTGAACAAGGAGCTGGGCGGCACCGGCCTGGCCACCTGGTCGTCCCCCACGGGCGGCTACTTCATCAGCCTCGACGTGCCGGAGGGCTGCGCGCGCGAGGTGGTGGCCAAGGCCAAGGCGGCCGGCATCGCGCTGACTCCGGCGGGCGCCACCCACCCGTACGGCGACGACCCCGCCGACCGGACCATCCGCATCGCGCCCACCTTCCCCACGCTCGACGAGCTGGAGCAGGCCATCGCGGGGCTGGCGGTCTGCGTCAGGCTGGTGGCCGCGCAGCGCGGCTAGGACGGGCGGCCGCCGTACCGGAAGCCGAAGATGTACTCCCTGGTCTCGCTGGGGTGGAAGGGCAGGCCCACGCCGGGCTCGAAGGCGACGTTGTCGCGGGGGCAGTAGTAGAGCTCCTGCCAGACCTGCAGCGCCTTCTCCCTGGCGGGGGCCTCGGCCAGGTCGCGTTTGCGTGCTCCGTGCGCGCCGCCGACGAACAGCAGGCCGAACCCCCAGAACAGGCCGGTGAGGCAGAACGGCCCGAGCAGCACCGTCAGCACGTTGGCGTGCTCGCTCATGGCGATGGTCAGCGCGGCGACGACGTGCAGGAGCGCGGCGACGCCGAGCATGATGTACCCCTGGTGGCGGGTGCGCGGGATCTCGTGCCTGGCGGGGAAGGACAGCCAGACCGCGAGCTGGGTTCTGCTCATCGGGTGCTTGCGGGTGTCCAGCAGGGTGGCGGCGGGCAGGTCGACCACGGCGCGCTCTTTCGGCATGCTGGCCCGGCCAAGGTGGAAGGTGGTGCCGTCAGCGACGACGCCCGGCACAGACGCGACCCTGTCAGCCTGGCCGCACTCCGGACAGGTGAGATCCATCCGGGCAGTCTGGCCCCGAGGTAAGGCTGGCGCAAATCGGGCTCTAAAGTCCAGAGAGTGACCGTTATCAACACCCTTGTGACGCGCCTTCCCGAGGGAAGGGTACTGACCGACCCCGACGTGATCGACTCCTACGCCCGGGATCGCACGTTCCTTGAGCCCGGCAAGGCGCTGGGTGTCGTCCTCGCGGCCTCCCGCGAGGACGTGGTGACCACGCTGCGCTGGGCGAGCGAGAACCGGGTGCCGGTGGTGCCGCGGGGCGCGGGCACCGGCCTGGCCGGTGGCGCGACGGCCGGCGACGGGGCGGTCGTGCTGTCGCTGGCCAGGATGACCGCGATCCGCGAGCTGTCACCGGCCGACGAGTTCGCCGTGGTCGAGCCGGGCGTGATCACCGCGGACCTGGACCGGGCGGCGCGCGAGCACGGCCTGATGTACGCGCCCGACCCCTCGTCGTACGAGATCTCCACGATCGGCGGCAACCTGGCGACGAACGCGGGCGGGCTGCGCTGCGTGAAGTACGGCGTGACCCGGGACTCCGTGCTCGGTCTCGAGGTGGTGCTGGCCGACGGGCGGGTGCTGGAGACCGGCCGCCGTACGGTCAAGGGCGTCACCGGCTACGACCTGACCGGCCTGTTCGTCGGCTCGGAGGGCACGCTCGGCGTGATCACCGCCGCGACGGTACGGCTGCGCCGCGCGCCCCAGGCGCCGCCCGCCACGTTCGCGGCCGAGTTCGGCTCGCTGCGCGACGCGGCGGCGGCGGTGTCGGCCATCATCGCGGCCGGGTGCCAGCCCTCGCTGATGGAGCTGCTGGACCGGGCGACGCTGAAGGCCATCGACGACTGGCGCAACATCGGCCTGGAGGACACCACGTCGGCGATGCTGATCGGCCAGTCCGACGTGGCCGACGGGCAGGCGGTCGCGGAGCGCATGCAGGAGCTGTGCGAGGCCAACGGCGCCTCCTTCGTGGCCGTGTCGTCCACGCCCGAGGAGACCGAGGACCTGATCGGCATCAGGCGGATGGCCTACCAGGCCAAGGAGCGCCTCGGCGCGTGCCTGGTGGAGGACGTGTGCGTGCCCCGGTCGGTGCTGCCCGACATGATCTCGGCCGTGGAGGCCGCCGCGGCCCGCCACGAGGTGCAGATCTGCACCGTCGCGCACGCCGGGGACGGCAACCTGCACCCGGTGTTCATCTTCGAGCGCGGCCTGGCCGAGCCTCCCCCGAACGTGTGGGCGGCGGCCGACGAGGTGTTCCGCGAGGCGCTCAAGCTGGGCGGCACGCTGACCGGCGAACACGGGGTCGGCCTGCTGAAGAAGCGCTGGCTGGCGCTGGAGTCGGGGCCGGTGTCGGAGGAGCTGCAGCACGGCATCAAGGCGGTCTTCGACCCGCTGGGCATCCTCAACCCCGGCAAGGCCATCTGAGGTCGACAGCGGACTTGACGTAGGAATCCCGCGGTTGTGAGACGCCACAGCGGTCTCACTGATAGCGTTTTGCCCCACCTATGGAGGATTTTCGGGGGTTCGACGTGAATCAATTCCAGCCGCTGGCAGCGGACGACCCGCGGCGGCTGGGGGAGTTCGAGATCGTCGCCCGCCTCGGTGAAGGTGGCCAGGGCATCGTCTTCCTGGGCACCTCTCCCTCCGGGGAGCAGGTGGCGGTCAAGCTGCTGCACAACGCCCTGGTGGCCGACGCCGAGGCGCGGATCAGGTTCCTGCGCGAGGTCGCGGTGGCGCAGCGGGTGGCCAGGTTCTGCACCGCGCCCGTGCTGCACGCCGACCTCGAGGGCAGCCGACCGTACATCGTGACCGACTACGTCCCCGGCCCCTCGCTGCGGCAGCTCGTCGACCGGGAGGGGCCGCGGCGGGGCGCGGCGCTCGACCGGCTGGCGATCAGTACGGCGACCGCCCTGGCCGCCATCCACCGGGCCGGCATCCTGCACCGCGACTTCAAGCCCGCGAACGTGCTGATGGGGCCCGAAGGGCCGGTCGTCATCGACTTCGGCATCGCCCGCGCGCTCGACTCACCCGGCGCCACGGCCACCGGGATGGCGATGGGCACGCCCGCCTACCTGGCGCCCGAGCAGCTCAGCGGGGCGCCCGTGTCCGAGGCGGCCGACGTGTTCGCCTGGGGCGTCACGATGGTGTTCGCGGCCACGGGGAAGCCCGCGTTCGGGTCGGATTCCATTCCTGTCGTGATGAACCGGATCCTGCATCAGGAGCCGGAGATCGGCGGGCTCGACGGGATGTTCGGCGAGGTCGTGTCGGCCTGCCTGTCGAAGGACCCGTCCAAGAGGCCGACGGCCGAGCAGCTGATCGTGCGGCTGACCGGGCAGCAGAGCGGGCCCGCCGTACCGCTGGGTCTCCTGCAGGTGCCGCCACAGGGCACGCCCGCGCAGGGGGCCGTTCCCGCCCAGCCGGGGCCGCCGTCCGGTCCGGTTCCTTCGCCGTACGGCCAGCCTCCGCAGGCCCGGATTCCTCCGCAGGGGGGGCCGCGTCCGGGGCAGGTGCCGTACCCGCACGGCCCTTATGGCGGGCCGCCGGCCGGGGGCCCCGGTGCCGTGCCCGCGGCCGGCGGCGCCTCGGCCAAGCGGCGGCGCACCCTCGCCATCGCCGTCTCCGCGGCGGCCGCCGGAGCGTTGATCCTCGGCGGGACCGTCGTCCTGGCGCAGAGCGGCGGCAACGGCAAGAGCGACACCGTCGACCTGGTCGCCAACGCCGACGCGGCGCGCACCGTCGAGCCCGTCCCCTCGGCCGAGGTGCCGCTGGACCTGCCGGTCGACTCCGAGGCCGAGACCCCTGACGTGGTGGGCGAGCCCTCGGCCAAGCCGACCAGGACGAAGAAGCGCAAGGAACCGGTCGTGGTGGTGCCCGACACCAACCCCCGTCCGGCGGACGAGCCCACGATACGGCCGACGACCCGCAAGCCGTCCCCGAAGCCCACCAAGAAGCCGACCGGCATCGTCGAACCCCAGCCCGAGCCCGGGCGACCGGGCGACTCCTCCACCGAGCCGACGAAGGAACCGGGCACCACCACCCCGCCCACGGTCAAGCCGACCGTGAACCCTACGGTGAAACCCACACCGAAACCCACGCCGAAGCCGAACCCGTACACCCCGGTGTCGAGGTGCGGCACCGGCTACAAGGTGATCAACAGTCACGCGCTGGGCACCAAGGCCACGATCTACCTGCTGTACAGCACGGGCGCCCAGAAGAACTGCGTGGTGACCATGTCGAAGTACCTGGTCCCCGCCAAGATCCAGATGAACGCCACCCTGCAGGTCCAGAACGGCGGCAGCGCCGCCAACCCTGGCAAGTTCACCGCCTACGCCGGCCCGGTCCGGCTGGCCGCGGCCAAGAAGTGCGTCATCTGGGGCGGCTCCTGGGGCACCCTGAGCTGGAAGAGCGGCTGGAGCCACTGCGGCTGACGACCGGTAGCCCCCGGAGGCTTGGAGCCGATCGGCCCTCTCCCGGCGAGAGGGCTCTTCTCTTGGGGAAGTGGGAGGGGTAGCGTACTTGACGTGATCGTCAAGTCTGAGGAGTTGACCGGTCGTGGGCGGCGGACGCGGGCGGCGCTGGTGCGGGCGGGCCGGGAGGCGTTCGAGGAGCACGGGTACGACGCGGTGCGCGTCGACGACGTCTGCGGGCGGGCCGGGGTCTCCCACGGCACCTTCTACACCTACTTCGACTCCAAGGAGTCGCTGTTCGGGGAGGTGGCGGGGAGCGCGGTCGGCGAGATGTTCGCGATGAGCGTGGTCGGCCCCACCGCTCCCGGCGACCCGTACGCCCGGATCGAGGCCGCCAACCGCCTCTACCTGCGCGCCTGGGCGGCCAACTCGCGCCTGATGCGCATGCTTGAGCACGCCGCCACCACCGACGACCGCTTCGCCGCGCTCCTGCTGGAACTGCGCGAGGTCTTCGTACGACGCGGCGCCGAGGGCCTCAGGCGCCTCCAGGACCAGGGCCTCGCCGACCCCGCCCTCGACCCGCGGCTCACCGCGATCATGCTCGGCGGCATGGTGGAGCACTTCGCGCACGTCTGGCTGGACCTGGGCGAGCACGCCGACGAACAGGCGGCCGTCGACCTCCTGACCCGCCTCTGGGCACGAGCCATCGGCTTGACGCCCACGTCAGGTTCCGCCGGGCAGGCGGCCTCGAACGACGGCCTCCGGACATCCGTCGGCGGCGAGGAGGATCGATGATCAGGACCCGGCTTGACACCGGCGCCCCCGAGTACCTGACGCGCAAGGAGACGATGCTCGGCAAGGTGGCCGAGCTCGACGCCGAGCACGGCAAGGCGGTGGCGGGCGGCGGCGAGAAGTATGTCAAGCGGCACCGCGACCGGGGGAAGCTGCTTGCGAGGGAGCGGGTGGAGCTGCTTCTCGACCCGGACTCCCCGTTTCTCGAGCTGTCGCCGCTGGCCGCGTGGGGCAGTGAGTTCCCGGTGGGCGCCAGTGTCGTCACCGGGATCGGGGTGATCGAAGGCGTGGAGTGCGTGATCACCGCGAACGACCCCACGGTCAGGGGCGGCGCGTCGAACCCGTGGACGCTGCGGAAGACGCTGCGCGCCGCCGACATCGCCCTGCGCAACCGCCTGCCGTACGTCAATCTGGTGGAGAGCGGTGGGGCCGATCTGCCGACGCAGAAGGAGATCTTCATCCCGGGGGGACGGATATTTCGGGATCTGACGCGGATGAGTGCTGCCGGGATTCCCACGGTCGCGCTGGTGTTCGGCAACTCGACGGCCGGGGGCGCCTACGTACCCGGCCTGAGTGATCATGTCGTGATGGTGCGGGAACGGGCGAAGGTGTTCCTGGGCGGGCCGCCGCTGGTGAAGATGGCGACCGGCGAGGAGTCCGACGACGAGTCGCTGGGCGGGGCCGAGATGCATGCGCGAACCAGCGGGCTGGCCGATCACCTGGCCGTGGACGAGTACGACGCGCTGCGCATCGGGCGGGACATCATCAGGTCCCTCAACTGGCGCAAGCAAGGCACCGAGCCGCTCGCCGTACGGGATCCGGAATATCCGGCCGAGGAGTTGCTCGGGATCGTGCCCGAGGATCTGAAGATCCCGTTCGACCCGCGTGAGGTGATCGCCAGGATCGTGGACGGCAGCGAGCTACGGGAGTTCAAACCGCTGTACGGCACCAGCCTGGTGACCGGGTGGGCGCACCTGCACGGCTACCCGATCGGCATCCTGGCCAACGCCCAGGGGGTGCTGTTCAGCCAGGAGTCGCAGAAGGCGACGCAGTTCATCCAGCTCGCGAACCAGTCGCGCACGCCGCTGCTGTTCCTGCAGAACACGACGGGCTACATGGTCGGCAAGGAGTACGAGCAGGGCGGCATCATCAAGCACGGCGCGATGATGATCAACGCGGTGTCGAACTCGACGGTGCCCCACCTGACGGTGGTGATGGGCGCCTCCTACGGCGCGGGCAACTACGGCATGTGCGGCAGGGCCTACGATCCGCGCTTCCTGTTCACCTGGCCGAGCGCGAAGTCGGCGGTGATGGGGCCCGCGCAGCTCGCCGGGGTGCTGTCGATCGTCGGGCGGGCGGCGGCCCAGGCGCGCGGGCAGGTGTACGACGAGGAGGGCGACGCGGCGATGCGGGCCCTGGTGGAGGCGCAGATCGAGGCGGAGTCGCTGCCGTTCTTCCTGTCCGGACGGCTGTACGACGATGGGGTGATCGATCCGCGCGACACCCGGACCGTGCTCGGGCTGTGCCTGTCGGCGATCAACAGCGCGCCCGTCCCCGAGGCGGCCGGATTCGGAGTGTTCCGCCCATGATCAGGCGACTGCTGGTGGCGAACCGCGGCGAGATCGCCCGCCGGATCTTCCGTACCTGCCGCGACCTGGGCATCGAGACGGTGGCCGTCTTCTCCGATCCGGACGCCGACGCCCCGCACGTGACCGAGGCGGATCTCGCGGTACGGCTGAGCGGCACGACCCCCGCCCAGACTTATCTGGATATATCGCGAATTGTGGAGGCGGCCCGGAAGGCGGGCGCCGACGCCGTCCACCCCGGCTACGGGTTCCTGTCGGAGAACGCCGACTTCGCCAGCGCCGTCCAGGACGCGGGCCTGACCTGGATCGGCCCCTCCCCCGAGGCGATCGCCGCGATGGGCTCCAAGATCGAAGCCAAACGCCTGATGTCCGAGGCGGGAGTCCCGGTACTACCGTCCTGGACGATCCACACCGGCCTCATGAGCCCATGCGATCCCCCCGCCCTTGCCGATGCAGGCTGTGAGTGGGCTTACCCCCTCATGGTGAAGGCGTCCGCCGGTGGTGGCGGGCGGGGGATGCGGGTGGTCCGGGAGGCCGGGGAGCTTCCCGCCGCGCTGGCCTCGGCCAGGCGGGAGGCTGAGGCCGCGTTCGGCGACGGGACGGTGTTCGCCGAACCGCTGCTGGAGCGCGCCCGGCACATCGAGGTACAGATCCTCGCCGACCGGCACGGCACCGTGTGGGCGCTGGGCGAGCGCGAATGCTCCATCCAGCGCCGCCACCAGAAGGTGATCGAGGAGTGCCCCTCCCCGGCCGTCGGCCCGCCGCTGCGCGCCACCCTGGAGGCCGCCGCCGTCGACGCCGCCCGGACGATCGGCTATGTCGGCGCGGGCACGGTGGAGTTCCTGGTCCAGGACGGCACGATCGCCTTCCTGGAGATGAACACCCGCCTCCAGGTCGAACACCCCGTGACTGAGCTGGTCTACGGCGTCGACCTGGTCAGGCTCCAACTGGAGGTCGCCGAGGGCGCCCGCCTGCCCGCCCGGCCCCCCGAGCCGCACGGGCACGCGATCGAGGTCCGCCTGTACGCCGAGGACCGCGACTTCGTCCCCCAGTCAGGCCGCCTGCACCTGTTCGAGGTGCCCGGCACGGTCAGGACCGACTCGGGCGTCGAGTCCGGCTCGGTGGTCTCCACCCACTACGACCCGATGCTGGCCAAGGTGGTCGCGGGGGGCGCGAGCCGTACCGAGGCCGTCAGGAGGCTCGCCGCCGCCCTGCGGGGGGCGCGCATCCACGGCCTCATCACGAACAGGGACTTTCTTCTCGATGTCCTGAAAAATCCGGCGTTTGAGGCGGGTGAGACGCATACCGGGTTTCTTCAGGAGCACGCGGTGGGCCCGGACCAAGGGCCTGACGGCTTGTCCGCGCTGGCGGCGGCGCTCGCGGCGGCGGCGTGGAACCGGAGCCGGGCGGGCGTGCTCAAGGGGCTGCCGAGCGGCTGGCGGAACGTCCGCTCGCAGCCGGGCACGGCCAGGTTCGCCGAGGCCGAGGTGGTCTACCAGCCGCTTCCCGAGGGAGTCACGCTGGTCGGCGCCGAGCCGTACCAGGTGGTGCTCGAACGCGACGGCCTCCGGCACACCTTCGCCGTCGCGCACTACCCGGACGCGATCCACGTCGACTCCCCGCTGGGTTCGGTACGCCTCACGCCGCTCCCCCGCCTCCCTGAGCCCGCCGATGCCGTGACCCCGGGCTCACTGCTCGCCCCGATGCCGGGTAGCGTGCTGCGCGTCGAGATCGAATCCGGCGACCTCGTGACCAAGGGTCAGGTGGTGCTGGTGATCGAGGCCATGAAGATGGAGCATCAGATCGCCGCGCCCGCCGACGGTGTGGCGACGCGGGTGAACGTCGCGCCGGGCCATCAGGTCGAGGCGGGAGCCGTGCTCGCGGTCATCGAGGAGAGTGCAGCATGACACGTCTGGTTCACAAGCGGCTGGAAGACGGGATCGCCACGATCACCCTGGACTCCCCGCCCAACCGCAACGCGCTGTCGGTACGGCTGCTCGGCGACCTGGAGGACCGGCTGAACTGGGCGCTGGCCGAGCCCGCCGCCCGGGTCATCGTGCTGACCGCCACCGGGAACGTGTTCTGCTCGGGCGCGGACCTGAAGGAGCAGCGGGTCGAGCCGTCGGGCGGCGCGCACGAGGCTCCGGTGACCGCGTCCTTCCCGGAGATCATGGGGCTGATCTGGGAGAGCCCCAAGCCGGTGATCTGCCGCCTGAACGGCACCGCCCGCGCGGGCGGTCTCGGCCTGGTGGCGGCCTGCGACTTCGCGATCGCGCCGCTGACGGCGTCGTTCGCGTTCTCCGAGGTACGGCTGGGCGTCGCCCCCGCGATGATCTCCGTCCCGGTGCTGCGCCGCCTGGACCCCCGGGCCGCGTCGGAGTACCTGATGACCGGCGAGGTGTTCGACGCCGCCCGCGCCCAGCAGATCGGCCTGCTCAACCGGGCGGTCCCGGCCGAGGAGCTGGACGCCACCGTCGCCCACTATGCCGCCATGCTGGTCAAGGGCGGCCCCGAGTCGCTGGCGATCACCAAGCGGCTGGTCCGTGACGTGCCGTCGCTGTCGTTCGAGGAGGGCCTGCGGCAGATGGCCGCGCTGTCGGCGCAGCGCTTCACCTCCGAGGAGGGCCAGGAGGGCATCGCGGCGTTCATGGACAAGCGCCCGCCGAAGTGGTCGGTGACGTGAGCCTGCGCATCGCCAACTGCGGCGGCTTCTACGGCGACCGGCTGTCGGCGGCGCGCGAGATGGTCGAGGGCGGCCCGATCGACGTGCTGACCGGCGACTGGCTGGCCGAGCTGACCATGCTCATCCTGGCCGGCAACCGCCTCAAGGGCCGCCCCGGGTACGCCCCCGCCTTCCTCAAACAACTGGAACAGGTTCTCGGCACCTGTCTGGAGCGCGGCATCCGGATCGTCTCGAACGCGGGCGGCCTGGACCCGGCCGGGTGCGCCGCGGCGGTGTCGGAGCTGGCCACCAGGCTCGGCCTGTCCGCCCGCGTGGCGTACGTCACCGGCGACGACCTCACCGGCCGCGACCTCGACCTGGTCAACCTGGACACCGGCGAGAAGCTCACCGGGCAGCCGCTGACCGCCAACGCCTACCTGGGCGCCCGCCCCATCGCGGCGGCGCTGTCGGCGGGCGCCGACGTCGTGGTGACCGGCCGCGTCACGGACGCGGCCCTGGTCACCGGCCCCGGCATCTGGCGGTACGGCTGGCAGCCCGGCGACCTCGACGCGCTGGCCGGTTCGGTGGTCGCCGGGCACGTCATCGAGTGCGGCTGCCAGGCCACGGGCGGCAACTACGCCTTCTTCGAGGAGGTCCCCGACCTGGCGCACTGCGGCTTCCCCATCGCCGAGCTGTACGAGGACGGCTCATCGGTGATCACTAAGCATCCCGGCACGGGCGGGCTGGTGTCGGTCGGAACGGTGACGGCCCAGCTGCTGTACGAGATCGCCTCACCCCGCTACCTCGGGCCCGACGTGGTGGCGCGCTTCGACACGATCTCCCTGTCGGACGACGGGCCGGACCGGGTCCGGGTGTCGGGGGTGCGCGGGGAGCCCCCGCCGGACACCTTGAAGGTGGCGGTCAACTACCTGGGCGGCTACCGGAACACGATGACGCTGGTGCTGACCGGGCTGGACGCGGCGGCCAAGGCGCGGGTGGCGGAGGAGGCGATCTGGGCGCGGGTGCCGCGCGAGTCCTTCGACCAGGTGGACGTCTCGTTCGATTCGCCGCTGCTGCGGGTGACCGTGATGGACCGGGACGCGCGGAAGGCGGGCCGGGCGTTCTCGTCGGCGGTGGTGGAGACGGGGCTGGCGAGCTATCCGGGCTTCTACGGCCTCACACCGCCGGGGGACGCCTCGCCGTACGGGGTCTACTGGCCGGCGCTCGTCCCCGCGGCCCAGGTGCGGCCGAAGGTCTTCCTGGACGGCCGCGAACTCGACGCCGGGACGACCGCGGAGCCCGGCTTCGGCTCGACCGCCGAGATTCCGGTCGCCGAGGCGCCGCCAGATGTGATGATCCCGCTCGATGTGGGTGCCGAGACCCCGCTCGGCAGAGTCGTCGGGGCGCGCTCGGGTGACAAGGGCGGCGACGCGAACCTTGGGGTCTGGGTGCGGGCCGCGGAGCAGTACCCGTGGCTGGCCGCCTTCCTGACCGTGGACCGGCTCAAGGGGCTGCTCCCCCACCTGGCCGCCCTGCGGGTGGACCGGTACGAGCTGCCCAATCTCAACGCCCTGAACTTCGTCGTCCACGGCCTGCTCGGCCGGGGCGTGGCCGCGAGCCCTCGCCTCGACCCGCAGGCCAAGGCCCTGGGCGAGGAACTGCGCGCATGCCTCGTCGAGGTCCCCGAGTCGGTGCTCACGGGCCGAGATGGACAGGCTGACCGGGAAACTCGGTTGAGACCCGCGAGCCGGTTCCCGCAGGATGGCGCCCGTGACGATCCGCCGACTGACCCTTGACGACCTGGCCGCCTGCATGAAGCTGGCCGTCGACCGCGAGTGGCCGCCCGAGGAGCGCAAGTGGCGGCTGCTCTTCGAGGTGGGCGAGGTCTACGGCCTCGACGCGCCCGACGGCGACGGCCTCGCCTCGACCAGCGTGCTGACCCGCTACGGCGACGATCACGCGGTCGTCTCGATGGTGCTGACCGCCTCCAGGTACGGCAGGCGCGGCCTGGCCCGCAGCGTCATGGAACACCTCCTGGAACAGGCGGGCGACCGCGTCGTCTCCCTGCACGCCACCGAGAACGGCCGCCCCCTCTATGAGCAGCTCGGCTTCCGGGTCGTCGGCCGCGCGGCCATCCAGAAGGGCGTCTTCACCGGCGCCCCCTCGGACGTCACCCGCACCGCCGGAGCCGCCGACCTGCCCGCGATCCTGGATCTGGACGCCGAGGTGTTCGGTACCGACAGGTCGGCGCTGCTGCGCAGGATGCCGGACTTCGGCGAGCGGTTGCGGGTGGCCGAGCGCGACGGGCGGCTCACCGGCTACGGCCAGGTGTGGCGCAACGACGACAGCGCCGTCATCGGCCCGGTCGTCGCGCGCGACCGGGACACCGCCTTCGCGCTGATCGGCGACCTTGCCCTGGACGACGGCGGCGTCGTCCGGATGGACATCGACCAGTCCAGGACCGAGCTGGTCGAGTGGGCGACGGCGCACGGTGTGGGCGGGCCGTGGCCGGTCTCGCTGATGGCCCGGGGCGGCGAGTTGCCGGGCGACCGGAGCGGGCAGTTCCTGCCGTTCATGCAGGCGCTGGGTTGACCGGGGCGAGCGGGCCGTCCTAGATTTCCCAACTAGAACATCGTTCTGCCGAAGGGCGGTCATGAGCACTGCGCACATCGACGTCAATGTGATCGACTTCGAGATGCTCGGGGCGTGGATGGACGGGCAGGGGCTGCCGGGCGGCCCGATCGGCGAGGTCGCCCCCGTGCTCGGCGGGACGCAGAACGTCATGGTGCGCTTCAGCCGGGGCGGCGTGCCGTACATCCTGCGCAGGCCGCCGCTGCACGCGCGGGCCAGGAGCAACGAGGTGCTGCGCCGCGAGGCGCGGGTGCTGGCCGCGCTGCGCGGCACGGACGTGCCCGCGCCGGCGCTGGTGGCCGCGCAGACGGCCGACGAGCCGGTGTTCTACCTGATGGAGCCGGTCGACGGGTTCAACGCGACGACCGGCCTGCCCGAACCGCACGCCTCCGACCCGGCCATCCGCTACCGCATGGGCCTGGAGGCCACGTCCGCGCTGGCCGCGCTCGGCCGCGTGCCCGCCGCCGCCCTGCCGGACTTCGGCCGCCCCGAGGGCTTCCTGGAACGCCAGGTCCCGCGCTGGCTGAGCGAACTGGAGTCGTACGGCAGGCTCGACGGCTACCCCGGCCCGGCCATCCCCCACCTGGCGGAGACCGCCGACTGGCTGGAGCGCAACCGCCCGGCCGCGTTCACGCCGGGGATCATGCACGGCGACTACCACCTGGCCAACCTGATGTTCGCGCCGGACGGGCCGCGCGTGGCGGCGATCGTCGACTGGGAGATGTGCACGATCGGCGACCCGCTGCTCGACCTCGGCTGGCTGCTGGCCACCTGGCCCGACGACGACGGCCCCGGTCCGCACCAGGTGGACGGCCTGCCGTCCCGCGCGGAGATCGTCGCCTACTACACCGAGTTGTCCGACCGCGATCTGTCCGCCGTCGACTGGTACGCCGTGATGGCCTGCTTCAAGCTCGGCATCGTCCTGGAGGGCACGCACGCGCGCGCCTGCGCCGGACAGGCGCCCAAGGACATCGGGGACCTGCTGCACGCGACCACCCTCAACCTGTTCGCCAGGGCGCGCACCTACATGTGAGGCAACCGTATGGACTTCTCCGTCGAGCCGGACTTCCAGGCCAAGCTGGACTGGATGGACACCTTCATCAGGGAGGAGGTGGAACCCCTCGACCTGGCCTTCCCCGGCCGTGCCTACCAGAAGCCCGACGGCCGCCTGCGAAAGATCGTCGACCCGCTGAAGGCCCAGGTGCGCGAGCGGGGCCTGTGGGCCTGCCACCTCGACGAACACCTCGGCGGCCAGGGGTACGGCCAGCTCAAACTGGCCCTGATGAACGAGCTCATCGGCCGCTCGGCCTGGGCCCCCGTCATCTTCGGCTGCCAGGCCCCCGACACCGGCAACGCCGAGATCATCGCGATGTACGGCACGCCGGAGCAGAAGGACCGCTACCTCAGGCCCCTGCTGGACGGCGAGGTGTTCTCCGCCTACTCGATGACCGAGCCGCAGGGCGGTTCCGACCCCCGGATGTTCACCATGCGCGCGGTCCGCGACGGCTCCTCGTGGGTCCTGGACGGCGAGAAGTACTTCACCTCCAACGCCGCCGCCGCCACCTTCCTCATCGTGATGGCGGTGACCGACCCCGGCGCCCACCCGTACAAGCGGATGTCGATGTTCCTGGTGCCCGCCGACACGCCCGGGGTGGAGATCCTGCGCGACATCGGCACGATCGGCGAGCGGCCGGGGCACGGTCACCACGCGCACATCCGCTACACCGGCGTGCGGGTCGGCGAGGACGCGCTGCTCGGCGAGGAGGGCGGGGCGTTCGCGGTGGCGCAGGCCAGGCTGGGCGGCGGGCGGGTGCACCACGCGATGCGGACCGTCGCGGCGGTCAAGAAGGCGTTCGACATGATGTGCGAGCGGGCGCTGTCGCGGCGCACGTACGACGGCATGCTGGCCGACAAGCAACTCGTGCAGGCCGCGATCGCCGACTCCTACCTGCAGATCCAGCAGTTCAGGCTGCTGGTGCTGCACACCGCGTGGCTGATCGACCAGTCGTCGACGCGGGAGGCGCGCACGCAGATCGCGGCGTGCAAGGTGGCGGCGGCGCGGGTCTTCCACGACGTGGTCTACCAGGCGATGCACCTGCACGGGGCGCTGGGCGTGTCCAACGAGACGCCGCTGGCCAGGCTCTGGCAGGCGGCTCCGCTGATGGGGATCATGGACGGCCCCACCGAGGTGCACCAGGCGTCGATCGCCCGCAGAGTCCTCAGGGAGTACTCACCCGCCCCCGGACCGTGGCCGACCGAGTTCCTCCCGGACAAGATCGAAGCCGCATATACGAAATATGCCGATATAGGGGACTAAGATCACCTACGGACCCTACAATTGCGCGCAATTGCTTAGGGTTCGGGGAAGGATCATCATGCGTATGCGGTTTCTCGGCTCCACCTCCGAGGCTGGCGCCTGTCCGACTCTCTACGAGACCGATCGGGGCACGATCGTCGTCCAGGGTCTCCAGGTGACCGATCCGGAGGCGCTGGCCGATCTGCGCGATGTCCTCGACGGCGAAGGGGCGGTCGAGGTCCCGCGCGAGCTGCTGGTGGAGATCGCCCGCCGAGTCCTCGCCTGACCAGGCACGGCGCCACCCGCCGGGCCCACGGGGAAACGGCCGCCGGATCGCCGCTTTTCCCGCGGCGACCTTTTGGTCATTTTGACACTATTCCCGGCGCGGCACCCCCGGCTTGACCTGGCGATGCCTCCGCGGGCCCCCCTCCCGAGCCGACCACCGCCTGCGATGGCTTGGTCACAATTGCGCCACTTCCTCTGGCATGATCGTCGTGACGGGGTCTAGCCTCTGTGGCTTGGGACGCGGAGGTTAAACGTGAGCTCGTTTCAGCAGGCGCGCATGGACCTCGGAGCGCAGTTGCGGCAACTGAGGGAGGCTGCGCGCCTGTCAGGCAAGGAACTGGCCGAGCGGCTGCGCTGGCAGCCCTCGAAGGTCTCCCGACTGGAGAACGCCCGCCAGACCGCGACCGAGGACGACGTGGTGGTGTGGGGCCAGGCCGTGGAGGCGACTCCCCAGGTCATCGACCAGCTCATCGGGCAGGCGCTGGTGCTGGCCGAACGCCAGGACGACTGGCGCCAGCGGCAGCGCAGCGGCCTGGCCGCCATCCAGGAGGACATCCGCGACCTGGAGTCCAAGACCAAGCTGTTCCGCGCGTTCGAGCCGGGCCTGGTGGTCGGCCTGCTGCAGACCACGGAGTACGCCAGGCACGTCTTCCTCAAGATCAAGAGGCTCTACTCCGCGCCCGACCAGATCGACGCGGCGGTCCGGGTGCGGATGCAGCGCCAGGAGATCCTCTACGACCGCTCGCGCGCCTTCCGCTTCGTCATGCCCGAGTCGGCGCTGCGCACCCGGCTGGCGCCGGCCGAGGTGATGCGCGGCCAGCTCGACCGGCTGCTGGCCGTGAGCACGCTGCCCAACCTGGACCTCGGCATCATCCCCTACGAGCACGAGCTGCCCTCGGTGCCGGTGACCGGCTTCTGGATCTACAACGAGGCGCTGGTCGCGGTCGCCACCAGGACGAAGGACCTGCTCATGCGCGAGCCCGACGACCTGGCCTTCTACTCGCGCACGTTCGAGGACTACTGCGAGGTCGCCGAGTTCGGGGAGAGCGGGCGCGCCGTCATCATCCGGGTCCTGCACGATTACGAGAAACAATCCGCACTTTAATCCACGCAATTGCTTGCCCCGCCGTACAAGATCGTGCAATTCTGTCGCGAGACGATGCGGAGGTGACACGTGATGCTGGACACCATGTTCTGCCTGGAGCGGTTCGCCTTGGCCGCGGGGCGCCATGCCGACCTCTCGGTCCAGGACCTCGCGCTGTCGCGCGAGCCCGCGTACGTCGCGGTGCGCAACCGGTTCTCCCTCACTCTCGCCGAGACCGTGACGTGCTCGGACGAGGGGGCGTTCATCACCTCGTGGGGTTACCGCCTCGGCCACGCCGACGACGTGGAGAGCGCGGCCGCCCGGCTCGCCTACCTCCTGGCCGCGCTGCCGACCCCGAAGACCGCCTGATCAGGCGCTCTCGTCCTCGTCGAAGGCGTCGAGGGTGAGGCCGACCTCGCGGGAGGCGGCCGTGCGGGCGTGTTCCAGCAGGCGGGCCCTGGACAGCACGTTCGGGTGCAGGGTGTAGCGGATGATCAGGCCGTCGAGCATCGCGTCGATCCGCTCGGCCGCGCCCGCCGGATCCTCGCAGGTGAAGTCACCCGACTCGGCGCCGCCGCGGATGACCTGCTCCAGCGCCTCGATCCAGACGGTCTCCAGCTCCAGCACGATCTGGCGCACCGACTCCACCCGGGGTGCGGTGTTCCAGGCGTCGATCCACAGCAGCCAGCCCTGGTCGGAGCGGGACTGCGGGATGTTGAAGCGCAGCACCCGGTCGAGCCGCCGCACTGCCGTGCCCGGCCCCGCGATCAGCTCGGCGAGGCGGGCGCGCTCGGTCTCCAGCGTCGCCCGGAGCATCGCCGTGATCAGCTCGTCCTTGGTGGCGAAGTGGTAGTGGATGAGGCCGCCGCTGACGTTGACCGACTTGGCGATGTCGGCCACCCGGGTATGGGCCATGCCGCGTTCGAGCACCACCCGCCGGGTGGCGTCGAGCAACTCGGCCCGGCGCTGGTCCGCCTGGCCGGCCCGGCTTCCCCGGACCCGATCCCCACTTTGCACCGGCAAAGCTTATCCCGCGCTCCTCCGGCGACCACCCGGCCGGGACGGTCAGTCCTCGGCGGGGAGGTCCAGAGCCGTTCCGTACAGGCGGGACACCCGGATCCTGATCACCACGCGCCGCTCCGCCACCAGTTGCCCGAGGAAGGCCGCCTCGTCCGCGGGGTCCGCGAAGCCGGGCGTCAGGGCCAGCAGTTCCCGCCCGATCGCGTCGCCGGGCGCGGTCGTCGGCTCCGACACCTTCGCCTCGCCCTCCGCGACGGCGAACGACCACACGTTCGGGCCGTTGACGTGCAGGGCGGCATGCGGATCACGCCGTAGCTGACGCACCTTGAGGCGATCGGCCGTGGTGGAGATCCGCAGGACGCGCTCCTCTGGGCTCCAGTGGTAGAGCACGGTGGACAGGTGCGGATGGCCGGTTCGCCTGACACCGGCCAGCACCCCGAACCGCTGCTCGCTCAGCAACCGCGACAGCTCTTCCTCCGAGAGAACCCGAGGTGCGGGCCCCGCAACCGGCTTCCGCTCTTCCGCGCTCATTAAAGTTCCTCCCTTGATCAGCACAACAGGAAGAACCGTAGCAGATAGTTCCGTAATAGACGATCCTGTTCGGACCTACCTTGCCCGCCGGCGCCTTCGCTCGGGGTTGAACACCCACACGCGCAGCAGCATGAACCGGACCAGCGTGGCCAGCGCGTTGGCGAAGATCACCACGGCCAGCTCGACGGCATGCGAGGCATTCGCGGGCACCAGGGCGAGACCGCCGGTGGTCAGCGACAGCCCGACGAAGAACGCGATCAACCCCTCGAACTGGTGCCGTACGGCTCCCGCCGCCCCCGTCACGCCGAAGGTGAACCGCCGGTTGGCCGCCGTGTTGGCCACGGCGGTGGTCAGCAACGCCACCGCGTTGGCCGCGAACGGCACCAGCATCGTGCGCAGCAGCGAGAACAACAGCAGGTACGACAGCGTGCTGACCACGCCCACGATCGCGAACCTGGGCAACTGCCGTCCCATGCCCTTCGGCAGTTCGGCCCGCTGCACGCGGGCGGGCACCGGGATGCGCGCCGCCCCCGACAGCGTCTTGCGGGTCACCCTGGCCAGCCCGCGCAGGTCGTCCATGGCGGTCTTCAGGATGTCGACGCGGCTGTCCGGGTCGTCCACCCAGTCGACGGGCACCTCGTGGATGCGCAGCCCGTGGCGTTCGGCCAGCAGCAGCAGCTCGGTGTCGAAGAACCACTCCTGGTCCTCGACGGCGGGCAGCAGCGCCCGGGCGATCTCGGTGCGCGCCGCCTTGAACCCGCACTGCGCGTCGGAGAAGCGCGCCCCCATGACCGAGCGGAGCAGCAGGTTGTAGGCGCGGGAGATGAACTCGCGCTTGGGCCCGCGCACCACGTTCGACGCCTTGGCCAGCCGGGTGCCGATCGCCAGGTCGCTGTGCCCCGACAGCAGCGGCGCCACCAGCGGCAGGAACGCGTCCAGATCCGTCGACAGATCGACGTCCATGTAACTGACCACGTCGGCGTCGCTGGCCGCCCACACCTGGCGCAGGGCGCGCCCCCGGCCCTTCTCGTCCAGGTGTACGGCCCGCACGCCCGGCAGCTCGGCCGCCAGCTCGGCGGCGATCGCCCAGGTGTCGTCGGTGCTGGCGTTGTCGGCGATGGTGATGCGAAAGCCGTAGGGGAGGTTTGCGGTCAGGTACGCGTGCAGGCGTCTGATGCTCGGCGGCAGCGCCCGCTGCTCGTTGTAGACCGGGACGACCACCTCGACCAGGCGGGTCGCTGTCTTCATGGGATCCACGGTCGTCCCCCGGTCTTGAACCAGGCTGATTCGCTCGGCAACGCCCGAGAGAGGCAACCAGCCGCACTGATAGACCCTGGAATTCTCACTTCGCGCGCAATTCTGCCTGATCCCGTCGAGTCTGTGGTCATTCCCGGCTCCCCGCTCCCGGAATCCCGGAATCGCGCGAAGGTCGGCTCAGGGGCTCGGTCTCGCCTTTCCGGGCAGTCGCAGGTGCGCGATCGCGCCGCCGCCCCTGGCGTTGTCCAGGGTGATCTCGCCGCCCGCCTCGGTGACCGCCTGGGCCACGATGGCCAGCCCGAGCCCCGAACCGGGCAAGCCGCGGGCGGCCGGCGAGCGCCAGAAGCGGTCGAAGACGTGCGGCAGCTCGTCCTCGGGGATGCCGGGCCCGTGGTCGCGCACGGTCAGCTCGCCGTCCCGCAGCACGACCTCGACCTGGCCGGGGCTGAACTTGGCGGCGTTGTCGAGCAGGTTGAGCACGGCGCGTTCGAGGGAGGCGGGGTTGCCTTCGACGTACCAGGGGTCCAGGCGGGCGGCCACCTCGGCGCCGCGCAGCTTGGCCCGCTGCACGGCGGCCTCGACCACGTCGTGGAAGGCCAGCTCGACGTGCGGCTCGTGGTCGGTCTCGCCGCGGGAGAGCTGCAGCAGGTCGCCGACCAGCGTGGACAGCTCCTCGAACTGGGCCTTGAGGTTGACCAGCAGCCGCGCCTTGGCGGCGGGGTCGATGGCGCGGCCGGTGTGCTCGCTGCGCAGCAGCAGGTCGATGTTGGTGCGCAGGCTGGTGAGCGGGGTGCGCAGCTCGTGGCCCGCGTCGGCGATGAGCCGGCTCTGGCGGTCGCGCGAGCCGGCGAGGGCGGCGGTCATCGCGTTGAAGGAGGCGCTCAGCCGGGCGATCTCGTCGGTGCCCTCGACGGGGATGGAGGTGTTCAGGTCCTCGGTGCGGGCGATGTGCTCGACCGCGCCGGTCAGGCGGGTCACGGGACGCAGGGCGGTACGGGAGACGAACAGGCCGGCGGTGGCCGCGCCGAGCACGCCGACGGCGGCGACGCCGGACAGCAGGAGGGCGAGCGTGCGCAGGCTGGTCTCCACCTCGCCGATCGGCCTGGCGTCCATGACGGCCGCGCCGGGGCGGATGCCGTCGATCATGATCCGGACGGGTTGGCCGTCGGCGGTGACGCCGTTGCGCCAGCGCCTGCCGCCATGGGCGGCGACATACAGGTCCACCTTGGTGATCTTGATGGCCGGGCCCAGGTAGCAGGGCGGCAGGTCGGTGTAGATGGCCTGGGTGATCGACCGCGGGCCGTACGGCTTGAGCGGCTGGGGCTCGGGTTTGCAGGCGTGCTCCAGCCCGCCGAACTGGCGGAGCTGCTCGCTGTGCGTCTTGGGCGGCTCGAAGGTCCTGTCGACCTGGTCGTACAGCTCGTCGCGGACCAGGAACCAGCAGGCGCCCGCGCTGATCGCGATGGCCAGCGCGACGGCCACGGTGACCAGCAGGGTCAGCCGCGAGCGCAGCCCGCGTCGCCTCACTGAAGCGCCCGCAGCACGTAGCCGACGCCTCTGACGGTGTGGATCAGGCGCGGCTCGCCGGCCGCCTCGGTCTTGCGGCGCAGGTACATCACGTAGACGTCCAGCGAGTTGGAGGTGGGCTCGAAGTCGAAGCCCCAGACCGAGGCGAGGATCTGCTCGCGGGTGAGCACCTGGCGCGGGTGGGTGAGCAGCAGTTCCAGCAGCAGGTACTCGGTCCTGGTCAGGTCGAGTGCCCGGCCCGCCCTGGTGACCTCCCGGGTCGCCGGGTTCATCCGCAGGTCGCCGAAGGCGAGGACGGCGGAGTCCGCGCCGCGCCCGCTCAGCGTGCCGCGCCGCAGCAGCGCCCGCACCCGGGCCAGCAACTCGTCCAGCTCGAACGGCTTGACCAGGTAGTCGTCGGCGCCCGCGTCGAGCCCGGACACCCGGTCCCCCACGGCGTCGCGCGCGGTCAGCATCAGCACGGGCACGTGGTTGCCGGAGGCGCGCAGCCTGCGGCAGGTGGTCAGCCCGTCCAGCCTGGGCATCATGACGTCGAGCAGGACCGCGTCGTACTCCGCCGCGGCGAGCGCGTCCAGCGCCGCCTGGCCGTCGGCGACGGCGACCACCCGGTACCCCTCGAACTCCAGGCTCGACTGCAGCGCCTCGCGCAGCGCGGGCTCGTCGTCGACTACCAGCAAGCGTGCCGCCTCACTCATGGTCACCTACGGTAGAGGGCGAGCATGAGAACCCGATGAATCCGCGCTGAGGCCCGGCTCAGCCGAGGACGGCCATGGCGGCGTTGTGGCCGGGGATGCCGCTGACGCCGCCGCCGCGTACCGCTCCGGCGCCGCACAGCAGGATGCGCTCGTGCTCGGTCTCGACGCCCCAGCGGCCCGCCTCGCCGTACGGCCAGCTCAGGTCGCGGTGGAAGATGTGGCCGCCGGGCAGGCCCGCGTCGTGTTCGAGGTCGGCGGGGGTCTTGACCTCGATGCACGGGGTGCCGTCGGGGGCGGCGAGCAGGCAGTCCTCGAGGGGCTCGGCGAGCACGGAGTTGATCGAGGCGAGCGTCGCCGCCAACGCCTCACTCCTCCCCTTTTCCGGATTTTTCGTGAAAAGGCGGGCGGGCATGTGCAGGCCGAACAGGGTCATCGTCTCCGCTCGGCCGCGCAGCTCGGGGCCGAGGATCGACGGGTCGGTCAGCGAGTGGCAGTACACCTCGGCGGGCGGCAGCTCCGGGATGGTCCCCCGCGCCGCCTGCTCGTAGGCACGTGCGAGTTGGTCGCGCCCCTCGTTGATGTGGAAGGTCCCGCTGAACGCCTCGCGCGCCTCGACGCGGGCGTCCTTCAGCCGGGGCAGCCTGCTCAGCACCATGTTGACCTTGAGCTGCGCCCCCTCGGGTGCCGCGGCCTCCCGGCCCATCAAGGTGTCGAGTACGGCCGGCGGCAGGTTGACCAGCACCCGCTCACCGCTGACCGCGTGCTCCCCGGCCGCGTCCCGGAAGGTCACCTCACCCGACGGATCCACGCCGACGATCTCCGCGCCGGTACGGATCTCGGCCCCCGCCTCCCGCGCGGCCGCCTCCAGCGCCCCCGACACCGCGCCCATGCCGCCCACCGGCACGTTCCACTCGCCGGTGCCGTCGCCGATGACGTGGTAGAGGAAGCACCGGTTGGCCAGTAGGTCGGTGGCCGGGTCGGCGAAGGTGCCGATCAGCGCGTCGGTGAGCACCACGCCGCGAACGGTGTCGTCGGCGAACCGCTCGTCCACCACTTCACCGATGGGCCGCTCGAACAGGTCGCGCCACGCCTCCGGGTCGCCGACGGCCTTCCTCAGCCCGGCCGCGGCGCGCAGCGGTTCGAGCATCGTCGGCGCGACCGCCTGGGCCACCCGCGCGGTCATCGCGTAGAAGTCGCGCCAGGCGGCGTAATCGGCGTCGCCGCCGGTGACGGCCCGGAAGGAGGCGGCCGTGCGGGCCTCGTCGCCGTTGTCGACCAGCAGGCCGCTCTCGCCGAGCGGCGTGTAGGAGGCGTACCGGCGGCGGCGCAGCTCCACCCGCAGCCCGAGGTCCTTCACGATCTTGGTGGGCAGCAGGCTGACCAGGTAGGAGTAGCGCGACAGGCGCGCGTCGACGCCGGGGAACGCCTGGGCGGAGATCGCCAGGCCGCCGACGTGGTCCTGTCGTTCGAGAACGAGCACCCGGCGGCCCGCGCGGGCGAGGTAGGCGGCGGCGACCAGGCCGTTGTGCCCGGCACCCGCGACGACGACGTCATATCGCATGGTGTGTCCTTCAATGTGAGTTATGCGGGACCTTACCCCCTCGCGATGGCCAGCAAGGCCGCCGCGGGACCCGCCAGCGAGCGCCCGCGCCGCCACACCGCGTGCAGCCTGCGTTCCAGGTCGATCCCGTCGAACGGCACCTCGACCAGCCGCCCGGTGGCCAGCTCCGCCTCCACCGCGTACCCGCTCAGCACGGCGGGGCCGACGGCCGCCTGCGCGGCCCCCTTCACCGCCGAGTTCGAGCCGAGCTCCAGCCGGGGACTGGCCCGGTGCAGCGCCGCGAAGGCCTGGTCCAGCGTCTCCCTGGTGCCCGACCCCCGCTCCCGCACGACCAGCGGCGTGGCCGCGAGCTCCACCCCGCGCAACGGGGTACGGCGCCGCGCCCACGGATGCCCCGGCGCCACCACCACGACCAGCCGATCGGTCCCGACGACCGCGCTGTCCAGCCCCTGCGGCACACTCGGCCCCTCAACGAAGCCCAGCTCCACGTGCGCCTTGTCGTCGCCGTTCGCCCCGGCCAGCACCACGCGGATGACCTCGGCGGAGTTCATCACGTCCAGGCCCACCTGGACGTCGGGCTCGCGGTGGTGCAGCTCGCCCAGCCAGCGGGGCAGCAGGTACTCGGCGACCGTCATGCTGGCCGCGATCCGCAGGTGGGCGGCCTCCCGTTGGCGTACCGCCTCGACGCCGCGCATGAGCACCTGGGCGGCGGCCAGCACCTGGGTGGCCCAGCCGGCGACCATCCGGCCCTCGGCGGTGAGGATCGAGCCGCGCGGGGTGCGTTCGAGCAGGGGCAGGCCGAGGCGGCGTTCGAGGTGGGCGATGCGCTTGCTGGCCGAGGGCTGGGCGATCCCGGCCATCCTGGCGGCCTGCCCGAGGCTGCCCAGGTCGCCGACGTCGACCAGCAGCTTCAGCGACTCCAGATCAGGAAGCTCACCCATAGCCACAGGCTATGACCTACCAGACAGATCACGCCTACTGCCATCTTCTTCCCGATTGCACGCTGGAAGCATGACTCTCCCACCCCCGGTCACGACCCCCGCCAGGCCCGCGATCATCCTTCTCCTGCCGGGAGTGGGCGCCGCCGCCGTGGCCGTCGTGCTGGGACTGGTGGTGAACCGCTTCCTCCCGGCGCTCAGCCCTGCGGTCGTCGCCGTGGCCGCCGGAGCGGCGCTGGCCAACCTCGGCGGGGTGCGCGACTCGCTCAGGCCCGGCCTGCGGTTCGTCTCGCGCACGGTGCTGAGGACCGCGATCGTGCTGCTGGGTCTGCAGATCGCGCTGCCGCAGGTGCTCGCCCTCGGCTGGCAGGCGCTGGCGATCGTCGCGCTGGCCACCGGCGTGACGTTCGCGCTCACCCCGCTCCTCGGCCGCCGCCTCGGCGTACCGGAGGGAACCTCCCTGCTCATCGCCACGGGCGTGTCCATCTGCGGCGCCGCCGCGATCGCCGCCATGCACGAGAGCGCGGACAGCGACGACGACGACGTGGCGAACGGGCTGAGCGTGGTCGTCCTGTACGGCAGCGCCGCGATCCTGCTCCTCCCCCTGCTGGCCTCCTGGTTCGGGCTCTCCGCGCAGCAGCTCGGCGTCTGGGCGGGCGCCTCGGTGCACGAGGTCGCCCAGGTCGCGGCGATCGGCGCGGCCTCGGGCGCGGCCGTCCTCGCCGTGGCGGTCACCGTGAAGCTGGCCAGGGTGCTCCTGCTCGCCCCGCTGGTCGCGCTGACCTCGCTGAGGAACCGGCGGACCGCCCGGCGCGCGGGCACGCCGATCATGCCGCTGTTCGTGGCCGGGTTCCTGGCGATGGCCGCGCTGCGCAGCACCGGCGTGGTGCCCGCGGCCGTCACCGATCTCATGCCGCAGCTCACCGGGATCCTGCTGGCGGCGGCCCTGTTCGGGCTGGGCACCGGGGTCGACGTGCGCGCGCTGGCCAGGAGCGGCGGGCGCGCCCTGGCCCTCGGCGGCGTGGCCACGCTGCTCATCGGCGGCCTGTCGCTGGGCGGGGTCGCGCTACTGGTTTGATCTTGGAGTGGACGTGGCGGCAATCGGCCCGTAACGTGCTCTTTTTGGAACAAAGCACTGTTTGTAGACCGTTCCACCAGGGCATTCACCCGGTCCGTCACAAGGAGCTCGAACCACCCCATGCCTAGCACCGCCGACACGATCCTGCGCCCGTCCGACGAGGTGGCCGACGCCCTGGCGAGCGGCGCCCCCGTCGTGGCTTTGGAGTCCACGATCATCTCGCACGGGCTGCCGCAGCCGCGGAACCTGGAGGTCGCGCGGGAGCTGGAGCAGATCGTCCGCAAGGCGGGAGCCGTACCGGCGACGATCGCCGTGCTGGACGGCGTGGCGCGGGTCGGTCTCAGCGAGGCGGAGCTGGTGCGGATCTCGACCGAGACGGGCCTGCGCAAGCTGGGGCAGCGTGACCTGCCCATCGCCGCGGCGGTCGGCGCCAGCGGCGCCACCACGGTGTCGGCGACGTCGTTCCTCGCGGCCAGGGCGGGCATCCGCGTCTTCGCGACCGGCGGGCTCGGCGGCGTCCACCGCGGCTGGACCGAGGACCAGGACGAGTCGGCCGACCTCGACACGCTGGCCCGGACCCGCATCACCATCGTCTGCGCGGGCGTGAAGTCGATCCTCGACGTGCCCGCCACCCTGCAGCGCCTGGAGACGCGCGGCGTGAGCGTGGCCGGGTACCGCACCGACACCTTCCCCGGCTTCTACCTGACCTCCTCGGGCCGGCCGATCGACTGGCGGATCGAGACCGCGGCCGACGCCGCCGCCGTGATGCGCGGCCAGGACGCCCTCGGCGGCCCCGAGACCGCGCTCATCGTGGCCAACCCGGTACCGCTGGACGAGCAGCTCGACCCGGAGCTGCACGACCGCGTGCTGGCCGAGGCGCTGGCCGAGGCCGCCAAGGCGGGCGTGACCGGCCAGGCCATCACCCCGTTCCTGCTGTCGTACCTGGTGCGCGGCACCGACGGCGCCTCCCTGGAGGCCAACCTCGCCGCCGTGCGCGGCAACGTGCGCCTGGCCAGTGAGATCGCCGCCGCCTGGGCCGGGAAGGCCTAACCGATGGCGGGCACGGGCTTGCTGGTCATCGGGGACGTGGTCACCGACGTGGTGGCCATCCACGGCACGCCGGTGACCTCGGGCACCGACACGGCCGCCGACATCGTGATGCGGCCGGGCGGCTCCGGGGCGAACACCGCCGCCTGGGCCGCCCACCTGGGCGCCGACACCCGGCTGCTGGCCAGGGCCGGCTACGACAGCAGCGAGTGGCACGCCGGTGAGCTGGTCAAGACCGGCGTGCGCCCGCACCTGCGGGTCGACCCCGACCACCCGACGGCGATCGTCATCGCGATGGTCGACGTGACCGGCGAACGCTCCATGCTGACCAACCGCGGCGCGGGCGGCCACATCTCGGTCGCCGACTGGTCCGACGACCTGCTCGACGGGGTACGCCACCTGCACCTGTCCGGCTACCTGCTGTTCGCCGAGCCGGGCCTGCGCCTGGCCAGGCTGGCGATGGCCGAGGCCACCGGGCGCGGCGTGTCGATCAGCGTGGACCCGGCCTCGACCGGCCCTCTCGGCCAGTTCGGCGTCGAGCGCTTCATGCGTGAGACGACCGCCGCCGACCTGATCATCCCCAACCGGGACGAGGCCCTGCTGCTGACCGGCGCGGCCACCCCCGAACGCGCCGCCGAACTGCTCGGCGACCGGTACGGCACGGCGGTGGTGAAGCTCGGCGCGGCGGGCGCGCTGCTGGCCAGGCACGGCGCGGTGGTCGCCGCCCACCCCGGAGAACGGGCCGCGCCCATCGACTCCACAGGGGCCGGAGACGCCTTCGCTGCCGGTTTCCTGGCGGCCACGCTGGCGGGCGCGGACGACGCCGCAGCGCTGAAGGCGGGTTGCGACGCGGGAGCCGCCGCGGTGTCCCTCGTGGGCGGCCGGCCACGATACGGTTTGGGGTCCAACCGTCTTTACCCTATTCACACTGATTGATAGCTTGCGGCGTAGGCTGCACCAATAGCCACACGCGTCACGTTGGGGAGGATACGGTCCGCCGATGGAAGTCGAGTCGTCGATCTGCCTGAGCGACCTGGTCCCTGCCCTGCGATGGAGCCGTCCGCAGCAGGTAGCCGAAGTCCTGGCCGATCCGCGACTGCCCGCCGGCTGGTGGGGATCGGTGGCCGTGTCCCGCGCTCTCGGCACGACCGGTGTCGACTGGGTGTGCGAGCGGCTGGCCCGGCTGGCCGCCTCCCGATGGGAGCATCTGCCGCTCGCCGACCTGCTGCCCGCGCTGCACGTGCACCAGGTGGATCCGGCGCTGCCGGGCTGGCCTGAACCGGCCCGGACGGTGATCACCGGACTGGGCGGGTGGCGAACGCTGCGCCGGCTCAGCCCCGGCGACCTGACCACCCCCTCGGCGACCGAGGCGGTGGTCAGCTCCGTCTTCAGGGAAGTCCTCGGCCGGATCCCCACCGAGGTCCCGGACGCCGACCGCGGCGTCCAGGCCGGTGCCGCCCCGCCTCCGGCGCAGAGCGGGCAGTTCCCGCAGCAGGGGGCCGCCGTGCCGCAGGCGCCCGCTCCGCTGCCGCAGCGCCCGGTCGCCGCACCCGGCGCGCAGCCGCCCTCCGGGGCGCAACCGGCCCCTGGCGGGACGCCGCCGCTCCCGCAACGTCCGGCCGCCGCGGCCGCCCAGGCTCCCGGCCAGCCCTTCGGCGCGTTCCCGAACCAGCCCGGCCCTGGCTGGGGCCAGCCGACGGCGACCCAGCCCTCCGCCCCCGGCCAGACTCCCCCGGCGGGCCAGCCCCCCTTCCCCGGACACGCTCCTGTGCCGGGCCAGCCGCCCGTATCCGGGCAGTCGCCCGTCTCGGGGCAGATGCCCGCCGTGCAGCAGGGGCAGGAACCGATCGGCGCGCCGCCGGTCGCGCCTTCGACGGTCGTCTCGCCCATCGGGGAAAGCGCCGCCGACGACGACTACCCCATGGTCAGGGTCGTGGACGGCCTGTTCCGCGGGTTCGACCGGCTGGAGCTCGCGGTCGCCGTCAACCGGCTGTTCGCCGCCGACCCGGTCAGCCTGCGCACCCTGGCGCACAAGCTGCTGGTCGACCGGGACGCGCTCTCCCAGGCCCAGCGCACCGCCGAGGAGCGGGTGCTGCACTGGCTGCGCTCGTCGGAGTCCGCCCCGGTCACCGGGCACATGTTCCGGCTGACCGAGTGGCTCGGCGCCGCCGCCACCGAGGAGCAGCTCATCGGCGCCGACCCGGCGCACCCGATCGTGGTGCCGTCGCTGCGCACCCCGCTGTGGCGGGTGCTCGTCACGCTCATGCCCGACCGGCGGCTGCAGGACGGCTGGCTGGTGGTCGGCGACCTCGGCGGGCTGCAGATGCGGACCAGGCAGTTGCTGGCCGCCAACCCCGCCGACGCCGACGTCGAGGAACTGCTCGCCGAGCTGGGCATCAGGAGGCACTCGGCCAAGGCGTGGCTGGGCGCGCTGCCCAGTGACGCCGCGCTGGCGGCGGCCCAGGCGGCGCCGGCCGTACAGCAGCCGCTGCCGAGGCGGACGCCCGGGGCGAACGGGCACCATCACCGGGGCGGGCAGCCCGTGCCGTCGGCGCCCTCGGGGCAGATCGATCCGAGCGCGGCGCTCGCGACGCTGTCGGCGCTGTCGGGCGGGCGGTCGTCGCTGCTGCCGGGCACGCTGGCCGGGGCGCCCGCGACGCCGCCGCCCCCGCCGCCGAGCCCCACCTCCGACCCGCGCCGCTGGCAGCGCATCGAGGTGACGCCCGACCACCTGCGCGGCGGTCCCGTGGCGGTGCCGGAGGGCTACGCGGCGCAGCTCGGCATGCGTCCCGGCACGCTGCTGTCGGTCACCGGCCCCGGGGACAACGCGGTCGTGCTGGTCTGGCGCGACCACCAGCCGGTCTTCGACTCGCTGCAGCCGGTCCTCATGCGCCTGAACGCCCGGCCGGGTGACCAGGTGTACGTCACGGTCGACGGCTACCGCCTGGACGCCCAGCTCACGAGCTGAACAGCCGCAGGCGGCGGGCGGTGGCGGCGGCCTCGCCCCGGGAGGCCGCGCCGAGCTTGCCGAGGATGTTGGAGACGTGCACGCTGACCGTCTTCACCGAGATGAACAGCTCACCGGCGATCTCCCGGTTGCTGCGCCCCGCGGCCACCAGCTCCAGCACCTCGTACTCGCGCGCGGTCAGCCCGGCCCCCTGCGGCGCGGGCCCGTCGTCGACGACGATCCTGGCCCGCCTGGCCAGCGAGTCGATCTCGGCCACCAGCGGCTCCGCCCGCAGCTTCTCGGCCAGCTCCCGCGCCCTGGCCAGGCGTTCCCCCGCCGCCTGCCTGCCCCCGTCGGCCACCGCGGCCGTCGCCGCCGCCAGCAGGGCTTTCGCCTCCGCGTACGGCTGGCGCAGCGCCGCCCACGCGGCGGCCGCCGCGTCCCACGCCTCCAGGCCGGGGCCGGTCGCCGCGGTGAAGGTGAGGTGGTGCGCCCGCTGCAGGTCGCCCTGGACGGCGAGGTGGCCCGCGATCGCCCGCAGGTCGCCGAGCAGCGGCCCGGCCACCGGCACGGCCGCCACCAGCAGCGGCCACGCGTAGCGCGGACTGGGCATCAGGTCGCGCTCGCGCAGCGCCTTGGCGACGACCGCATACGCCTCCTCCGCCTGCCCTCGGGCGAGCGCCAGCCTGATCTCCCTGCACAGGTTGGGCAGCACGGTCTGGTCGCGGTAGACGCCGCGGGCGAGCAGCGAGCGCCCCGACGCGTACAGCCTCCCGGCCAGCTTGAGGTCCCCGCGGGCGAGCGCAATGTCGGCGGCGAAGGCCATCAGGCTCGCCCGGTACGGCGGGGGCGGCGCCAGGTCGAGGGCGTGTTCGACGACCTCCAGCGCCTCGTCCCAGCGGCCGAGCGAGACCAGCGGCTCGGCCAGGTTCATCGCCAGGAACGCGCCGGAGGTGCGGGCCACGCCGTACTCGTCGGCCTCGGCGATGCCCCGGCGGGCGACCTCGGCCGCCCGCTCGTGCAGGCCCGCGCCTTCGAGGGTGTCGGACTCGGAGATGGCCGCCCGCATCGTCGCGCTGTACGTGCCGCCCCGCCCGGCGATCCGTCTGGCCTCGGCGAACGCCTCGACCTGGACGTCGAGCTCGGAGTAGCCGCACCTGGCCCAGGCGAGCGTGACGAACGCCTGCGCTTCGGTCTCCCGGTCGCCGACCTCGTGGGCGATGCGCCTGGCCTCCTCGGCGAGCGCCTCCTTCTCCGCCCAGAGCTCCGGCGTGTGCAGCACGCGGGCCAGGTTCTCCAGCACCTGGGCGCGCAGGGAGGTCGGCGGCTCGGCGGGCACCAGTCCGACGGCGGTCCTGAGGTCTTCGAGGTAGCCGTCGCGGCCGAGGTCGTACCTGACCATGCCGCGATGCCGCAGCAGGCGGGCGGCGCGGATCGGGTCGGCCTCGACGTCGATCTCGGCGAGCGCGGCCTTGGCCAGCGCGATGCCGCGCTCGAACTCGCCGCACAGGTGGGCCACGGTGACGGCCTGGCGCAGCACGCCGACGTGGTCGGTGTCGATGCGCTCGGCCGCGTCGGGCACCTTCTCCCACAGTTCGAGCACTCTGCCCAGCATCCGGAGCTGCTCGCCGTACGCGGTGGACTTCCGGGCCTCGGCGGCCGCCCGCCAGGCGCTGACCAGGGCCCAGGTGGCGTCGTGCGCGGCGTGCCAGTGGTGGGCCAGCTCGATCGCGCCGCGCGGCGCGGGCAGCAGGCCCGGATCGTCCTCCAGCGCCTCGGCGAAGCGGGTGTGCAGCCGGGTGCGCTCCCCCGGCAGCAGGTCGTCGTGTACGGCTTCGCGGATCAGGGCGTGCCTGAAGGAGTAGCCCTCCCCGTCGACGACCAGCACGTTGCCCGCCACGGCGGGGCGCAGCGCCTGGTCGAGGTCGCCGTCGCGGAGCCCGGCCACGGCGGCGAGCAGGGCGTGCTCGATCCTGGCGCCGCCCGCGCTGGCCACCCTGAGCAGTTCCTGGGTCCGCTCCGGCAGCCGTTCGACGCTGGCCAGCAGCAGGTCGCGCAGCGACTCGGGCAGGCCGTCCCGCCCGCCGCCGTCCAGCAGCGCCTCGACGAACAGCGGGTTGCCCTCGCTGCGCTCGTAGACGGTGTCGAGGTCGACGCTGAGCGGCTCGCGGTCGAGGATGCCGGTCGCCTGCTCGACCACCTCCCTGCGGGTGAGCCTGCGCACCTCGACGCGGGTGACCCGGTCGACGCGGGCCAGCTCGGCCAGCAGCGGCCGGAGCGGGTGGGTGCGATGCATCTCGTCGGCGCGGTAGGTGACGACCATCATCAGGCGCGCGTCGGGGCGCTGGTAGCGGACCAGGAAGGACAGCAGGTCACGGGTGGCGCTGTCGGCCCAGTGGGCGTCCTCGACGACCAGGACCAGTGGCGCGTCCTCGGCCAGCCGTTCCAGCAGGCCGAGGACCTGCTCGAACAGCCTGGCCCGGGCCTCGGCGCCGTCGGAGTCGGGCTCGCCGAACTCCGGCAGCAGCCTGGCCAGCGCGCGCGTGCTGCGGCCCGGCAGCAGCGCGGCGACGCCCTCGTGGCCCAGGTCGCGGGCGAGCGTGCGCAGGACCGCGGTGAAGGGGGCGAAGGGCAGGCCGTCGGTGCCGAGTTCCAGGCAGCCGCCGACGAGCACCCGGGCACCGTCCGCCCTGGCGGCGAACTCGCGGATCAGCCTGGTCTTGCCGACCCCCGCCTCGCCGCCGACCAGCACGGTGGACGACGCGCCCGTGCGCGCCTGGGCGAGCGCGGTTTCGAGGGAGGCGAGCTCGTCGGTCCGGCCCACGAACAGCGGGCTCACCAGGTGGGTACGCACGGTCCAAGGATGCCAGCCGGGGACGACAAATCAGTTACTCGAGCACCTTGCGGTAGAAATTGGCCGATTCTTCGTACCCGAGGGCGTGGTAGAACTCCGGCGCCCTCCTGGTGGCGAGCGCGACGTAACGGGCCTCTCGGCCGCGCGCCCACCGCTCGCACTCCTCCAGCAGCGCCCTGCCGATGCCCTGCCTGCGGAACCCGGTCTTGACCATGGCCTCCTCGACCCACGCGACCGGGCCGTTGGCGAACAGCGTCAGGTGGACGAACCCCAGGAGGTAGCCGTGCACGCGCCCGTCGGCGACCGCGGTGAGCAACAGGGCGTCGTCGTTCCGCAGCAGCCGCGGGAAGGCCTCGTCGAAGGCGACCCGCTCCGGCCTGAAGGTCATCCCGAACTCGAGGGCCAGCGCGAAGATCTCATCCGCGTCGGCCTTGTCCGCCTTCCTGATGAGCAGGTCGTCAGTGGTCATGACCTGGACCATAAGACGATTCTCCCACCACCGTCCAATCGGCCGGCTACTGGGCCAGCGCCGCCACGACCTCCTCGGCGACCTCCTCGGCGCCCTTCATGAGCACGTCCTCGGCGACCGGCCGGGTGTCGTCGCCCTCGGCCAGGATCTCCCGGCCCTTGTTGTCGGTGCCCCGGTAGCGGAGGTCGACCGTCGTGTTCCCCATGATGAGGAAGAGCCAGACGTTGGTGGTGCCCTTCAGGTTCGAGGTGTACATGGCGTGCGCCTCGTCGCCGATCCCGGTGAAATCCTTCACCTGGCCGTAGGTGCTCAGGTACTTCAGGCCGGGATTCTCCTGCTTGGTGCCGCCCATGTCCTTCATCGAGCCGTAGGAGAAGTCGTAGGAGTCCCTGGCCTCGGCGACGTTCGGGAAGACGTTCACCTTGACGCCGATCGACCTCTGCTCGTTGTAGCCGTTCTTCATGTGGTAGCCCTGCTGGCGCCATTCGCAGTCCTTGCGGAGCGCGCCGTACCCGTCCTTGGCGACGCCGGGCTCGGAGGCGCCGCCGGGCACCAGGCGCTTGACGAGCGCCTCCGACAGCAGGTCGCACACCTCGGGCACCGAGGTCAGCGGCACGAACGTGGAGGAGGGGCCCGGGGTGGCCGTCTCCTCGGGCCGCTCGGTCGGTGCCGGCTCCGTGGGTTCCTGGGCCGGGGGCTTGTCCGAGGTGGGGAGGTCGTAGGTGGGCAGGGCGACCGGGGGTGACGCGGGCGGTCCGCCGAGGTTCCGCACCGCGATGAGCCCCCCGCCGAGCAGCAGGACCGTCGCCGTGCCGGCCATGATCGCCATGGCCCAGCCGGGCGGCTTCGAGGAGGTGGGCGCCTGTCCGCCCCGGTCGGGCCAGTACGACGAAGGGGGCACCGGCGGGGCGCTATGCGGATGGGTCACGGCTTCTCCGGCGGATCATTGGCGAAGATCACTAAACACACGTCAAGGTGAAAAATCTAGCGAATGATGGACAACAACACTATTGTTCCGTTCGTGCCTGGACCGGGGGATTCCACAATCGCAGGCCGTTATCGGGTGCTGCGCGCGCTCGGCCAAGGGGGCATGGGGACCGTCTGGCTCGCTCACGACGAGCTGCTCCAGCGGGAAGTCGCCATCAAGGAAGTACAGCTTCCGCCCTCCCTCACGCAGGCCGAGCGGGCGGAAGCCTGCCAGCGGACCATGCGCGAGGCGATGGCCGCCGCGCAGCTCCGCCACCCCGGCATCCTCAAGGTCCACGACGTGCTGCAGGTGAACGGCCTGCCGTGGATCGTGATGGAGTTACTGCGCGGCCGCGACCTCAAGGACGCCGTCGCCCAGGACGGCCCGTGGCCGCCCGAGCGGACGGCGGAGCTCGGCCTGCGCGTCCTCGACGCGCTCAGCGCCGCCCACGCCCAGGGCATCCAGCACCGTGACGTGAAGCCGGCCAACGTGTTCCTCACCGACGACGGCCGCGTCGTGCTCACCGACTTCGGCATCGCCCGGCTGGAGGACCAGGCCACGATCACCGAGTCGGGGCTGCTCATCGGCTCGCCCGGGTTCATCGCGCCCGAGCGGCTGCGCGGCGAGCGCGGCGGCCCCGAGTCGGACCTGTGGTCGCTGGCCGCGACCCTGTACGCCACGGTCGAGGGGACGGCGCCGTACGTGGGCACCTCCCCCATGGCGGTGCTGCGCGACGCGCTGACCCTGCCGCCTCGGCCGCCGCAGCGGGCGGGGCATCTGGGGCCGGTGCTGATGGCGATGCTGGCGCGGGAGCCGTACCAGAGACCTGGCGCGCAGGCGGCGGCGCAGCTCCTTCAGCGGGTCGCGCGGGGAGAGGCGGCGCTGGCGCCCGTTCCGGCAAAGTCCGGAGGCGGGAAGGTGGCGCTGCTGGCCGCGGGCGGGCTGGCCGCCCTGCTGGCCGTGGTGGGCGGCGTCGTGTGGCTGCAGTCCCGCTCTCCGTCCGTGCCTCCGCAGACGGCGCCACGGTCCACGGCGGTCGTCACCCCCAGCGCCACCCCGTCGGCCACGCCCACGCCCTCCCCCGCGGAGAGCGCCCGGTTCACCTCGCCGGTGGACTTCTGCGCGACGCTGACGGCCAGGCAGCTCAAGACCCTGGTGCCCAAGGCCGCCCCCGCCGGGAAACCCACCGACAACGGCTGCTCCTGGACGGCCCAGGGCAACGGTCTGTCGGTGGTCCCCAAACGCGTCGACGACGACGACCCGTGGAACGCGGGTGTCGAGGCGGCCCTGGAGGAGTTCGCCAACAAGCTCAACGCCAACGGCTCCGAGACGAAGATCACCTGGCAGTGGTCGGACATCGGCATGACGAAGAGGATCACCCAGAGGCGGCCTCCCGCGACCGAGCTGAGCGGGGTGGGCGACGAGGCGTTCCGCTACGAGTACCTCAACTCCGACGGGCGGATCGAGTACGCCTCCGTGGTCTTCAGGCTCAGCAACATGGTCGTCGGCGTCGACTACGTCAACGTCGCCATGATCGGCGACAACGCCAGGATCCGTGACACGGTGCGCGACGCGGCGCGCCAGATCGCCGAAGCGATGAACCGCCAGGAGTGAAGGCAATGAACCAACCACGGCTCGTGGGCGGCCGTTACCAGTTGCTCGGCCAGCTCGGCCGGGGCGGCATGGGCGTCGTCTGGCACGCGCGCGACACCACGATCGGCCGCGAGGTCGCGATCAAGGAGGTGTTCCTCCCGCCGAACCTGTCCGAGGCCCACCGCGCCGCCCTGCGCGAGCGCACCCTGCACGAGGCCCGTACGGCGGCGCGGATCAGGCACCCCGCGGTCGTCGCCGTCCACGACGTGATCGAGGACGGCGGCGAGGCGTGGATCGTGATGGAGCTGGTCCGCGGCCGCTCCCTCGACCAGATCATCAGGTCCGGCGGGCCCATGTCGCCCCCGTGGGCCGCCTCCGTGGGGCTGTTCGTACTGTCCGCGCTGGACACCGCCCACGCCCAGGGGCTGCTGCACCGCGACGTCAAGCCGGGCAACGTGCTGATCGCCGACGACGGCCGCGTCCTGCTGTCCGACTTCGGCATCGCCACCCAGGCGGGCGGCGCCACGCCCGGCGCGCCCGTGGGCACGCCCGGGTACACCGCGCCCGAATGCCTCACCGAGGAGCCGGGCCGGGCCGCCGGGCCCGCGTCCGACCTGTGGTCGCTCGGCGCGACGATCTACACCGCGGTCGAGGGCGTGCCGCCGTTCCAGCGCAACTCCGCCATGGCCGTGCTCGGCGCGGTGATGACCGAGCCCGCCAGGCCGCCGCAGCGGGCGGGCGCGCTCGGCCCGGTCCTGATGGCGCTGCTGGCCAAGGACCCGTTCCAGCGCCCGGACGCGCTCGCCCTCCGGCACAGCCTGCAGCAGGTCACCGGTAACCCTCCGGCGACGATCGCGACGCCGAGACCCGGCTGGGTGGTGCCGCGGATGGCCGCCGTCGGCTCGGCGGCCGGTGTGGTGGTGGCGTTCCTGGTCGCCGTGACGCTTGCCCTGGTGCTGACCCCGGCCTCGGCCGCCGAGCCGGTCGCGGCCACCACCGCGCCGCCGTCGGCCCCCGCCACGAAACCGGCCGGCACCCCCTCCCCGGCTTCCTCCCCCAGCGCGACTCCGATCCCCTCCCCCGCCGAGTCCCTGCCGCCGGGCAAGTTCTCCACCCTGCCCCGCCCCTGCCAACTCCTCACCCGCCAGCAGGCCACCGAGCTGATCGGCAGGTACCTGACCTCCTCCACCGAGCCGGCGACCAAGTGCGCCTGGGGCCCCGCCGACAACACCCTGCCCGCCAGCCGGCAGCTCGCCCTGTACTTCAGGTTCTACATGTACGAACCGCAGGGCGACGGCTCCGAGACGACCCTGGCCAAGGACCACGTGCTCGGCGCCAAGGCCAAGGCCGACGGCGAGGCGGGCAGGTCCGGCAGCGCGGAACGGCACGGCGAGGTCTTCGACATCTCCGGCGCGGGTGACCTGGCCGCCGGCTGGGAGGTGGAGAAGAGCAACTTCCAGGGCAAGCGCTCCACCGAGGTGCACGTGGTCTTCAGCGTCAGCAACGTCGTCGGGGAGATCCGCTTCACCCGGGACGTGGCCAAGGACGCCAAGCTGCGGGAGAAGGCCATCCAGTCGGCGAAGTGGCTCGCCGAGAACCTGAACCAAAAGGGCTGAGTCATGCGGATCGTCGCAGGACGCTACCACCTGCTCTCCCGGCTCGGCGCGGGCGGCGCGGGCACCGTGTGGCGCGCCAGGGACGAGGTGCTGCGCCGCGAGGTGGCGGTCAAGGAGGTCCACCTCGACGACGGCGACCAGCGGCTCGCCGACACCCTGCGCGAGGCCCGCGCCGCCGCCGCCCTCAGCCACCCGTCGATCATCACCGTGCACGACGTGCTCGCCGAGGACGGCCAGCCGTGGATCATCATGGACCTGCTGGCCGGCCGTTCCCTGGCCGACGTGCTGCGCGAGCACGGCCCGCTCTCCCCCGGCCACGCGGCCACCATCGGCCTGCGGGTGCTCGACGCCCTGGAGACGGCGCACGCCGGGGGCCTGCTGCACCGGGATGTGAAGCCGGGCAACGTGATCCTCACCGACGACGGCGAGGTCGTCCTCACCGACTTCGGCATCGCCGCCCGGCAGGGCGCCCCCGACGCCGAGACCGCGACGGCGGCCGCCCGGCTGGGACAGATCTCCGGCTCGCCCGGCTACATCGCGCCCGAACTGCTGCGCGGCGAGCGCGCCGGCCCCTCCTCCGACCTGTGGTCGCTGGCCGCGACGCTGTACGCGGCGTGCGAGGGCCAGGCGCCCTTCCACCGGTCCACGCCGATGGCCGCGATCGGCGCGGTGCTGACCGTTCCCCCGCCGCCGCCCGTCCGCTCGGGCCCGCTCTCCGGCCTGCTGATGGCCCTCCTCGCCAAGGACCCCGCGGTACGGCCCGGCCCCCCGGGCATCCGCGCCGCCCTCACCCCCGTCGCCGTCCCACTGCCCTCCCGCCGCCTCCCGGTGGACCGCGCGCCCGCCACCGTCCCGGTACGGCGACGCGGGAGCAGGACACCGCTCCTGCTGGCGGCACTGGCCACGGCGGCGGCGGTCGCGGTGACGGCCTTCGTCCTGCTGGACGGCGCGGACACCCAGGCCCAGCCGACCGCGTCGGCCAGCCCCCTCGCCCAGCCTCCCGCCACCAGCCCGTCCCCCACGCCCGACGCCGGCCGGTCCCCCGCGCCCCACACCCCGCCTCCGGTCCGTGACCAGGCCGAGGGCAGGTTCGTGACAGCCCCCAAGCCCTGCGACCTGCTCACCCCTGAGCAGGCGCGGCGGATTCTGCCCGGAGCGCGGCCCGATTCGCTGGGCCGGCCGAACCTGTGCGAGTGGAAGGCGGGCCTGGCCTCCTTCGACGACTCCGTCGAGGTCAAGGTCGCCCATCGGCCGAGCCCGAAGGACGCCGAGAGGACGTTCGGCCACCTGCGCCGCAACTGGGCCTCGAAGGAGGGGACGCACGAGGGCGGCTACACCTATACCCGCACGCTGAGCGTCCCCGGCGTGGGCGACCAGGCGTTCACCTACGACTGGCTCACCCCCACCTTCGTGCGCCGCGTCGTGTACCTGCGGATCAGCAACGTGATCATCACGGTGGAGGCGTCGAACTTCGAGACGTCGAAGCTTTCCGACCAGCTGAAGAAGGCCGCGCTGGACAGCGCTCGCGCGGTAGTGGACAACCTCGGGAAGAGAGCATGAACGACAACCAGGGCAGCATCCCGACCACGGCCGCCCGGAACACCGCGCCCACGGTCGTCTCCGGCGGGACCCGGCCCGGCCTGCTGGTGACACCCGCGCTGTTCGGCGGAGCCATGGCCGCGGTCGTGGTCATGGTCTTCGTCGTGCTGTTCCTGGTCACCCGGGAAGCCGAGCCGGCGCGGGCCGTACCGCCGCCCAAGGCGTCCGTGCCCGTGGAGACAGAGACCGCGAGCGAGCCTACGACGCCGGGTGAGCAGGAGCCGGCGGCGGAGCCCGAGCCCACCGGCGCGGCCAGGTTCACCAAGGACGTGGAGCCGTGCCCGCTGGTCGGTGAGGAGCTGACCAAGAAGCTCGTGCTCTTCCCCCAGCAGTCCCAGATCTACAAGGAGGAGTGCGAGTGGAGCCTCACCGGCAAGGTGATGCTGCCCGACAACATGACGCACAACCTGAAGGTCTACGTGAAGGTCTTCGGCGAGGGGGTCGGTAAGGCGCACGAGCAGTTCCTAGCCAGGCGCCAGGAGGCCTCGTTGCTGCCGCGCACGTTCACCCCCCTCGTCCCGCCGGTGGGCGACGCCTCCTACTCCACCCTGTACAGCATGACCGGTGGCACCAACCAGGGCCCGACCACGGCGACGGTCGGCATCAGGACGAGCAACGCGCTGATCGAGGTCGAGTACCAGCGCCGGGTTCCCGCCGACCCCACGGGGCGCCTGACCAGGGGCGCCACCGAGGTCGCCGTCGCCGTGGCCAAGGCCGTGGAGTCGGCGGGCTGAGAGTCCCCGCGACGACTCAGAGGTCGCCGAGGCCGAGCTGGCGGGCGATGAGCATGCGCTGGACCTCGCTGGTGCCCTCGCCGATCTCCAGGATCTTGGCGTCGCGGTAGAAGCGTCCCACCGGGAACTCGTTCATGAAGCCGTAGCCGCCGAACACCTGGGTCGCGTCGCGGGCGTTGTCCATGGCCGCGTTGGAGGAGACCAGCTTGGCGATCGCCGCCTCCTTCTTGAACGGGAGGCCCGCCAGCATGCGCTCCGCCGCGTGGTAGTAGGCCAGCCGGGCGGTGTGCGCCCGCACCTCCATGTCGGCGATCTTGAACTGGATGGCCTGGTAGTGGCCGATCGGGTGGCCGAAGGCCCGGCGCTCGCGGACGTAGCGCAGAGACTCGTCCACGCACCCCTGGGCCAGGCCCACGCTCAGCGCGGCGATCGCGATCCGGCCCTCGTCGAGGGTCTGCAGGAACTGCGCGTAGCCGCGGCCGCGCTCGCCCAGCAGGTTCCCGGCGGGGACCCGGCAGTCGCTGAAGGACAGCTCACGGGTGTCGGAGGCGTTCCAGCCGACCTTGGAGTACTTCTTCGACACGGTCAACCCGGGCGTGTCCGACGGCACCAGGATGGTGGAGATCTCCTTCTTGCCGTCGCGTTCCCCGGTGATGGCGGCCACGCCGATGACGCCGGTGATGTCGGTGCCGGAGTTGGTGATGAAGGCCTTCGTCCCGTTGATCACCCATTCGGCGCCGTCGAGCACGGCCGTGGTGCGCATGCCGCCGGGCACGTCGGAGCCGCCGCCGGGCTCGGTCAGGCCGAACGCGCCGAGCATCCGGCCGGAGGTGAGTGCGGGGAGCCAGGTGGCCTTCTGCTCGGCCGTACCGAATCGGTAGATCGGCATGGCGCCGAGGGAGACGGCCGCCTCCAGGGTGATAGAGACGCTGGAGTCGACGCGGGCGAGTTCCTCCAGGGCCAGGCAGAGGGCGAAGTAGTCACCGCCCATGCCGCCGTACTCCTCGGGGATGGGCAGGCCGAACAGGCCCATCGCGCCCATCTGGCGGACGATGTCGTAAGGGAACTCCTCGCGCTCGTAGAGGTCGCCGATGACGGGTGCGACCACGTCGTGGGCGAAGGCCTCCACGGTCTTGCGCAGCTCTTCGTACTCGTCGTTGAGCATTGCCGCTACTCCTTCGGGGACAGGGCCTGCACGACCCGGGAAGGGCTGGGGCGGCCGAGCCTGCCCGCCAGCCAGGTGCTGGTGGAGACCAGCTTGTCGAGGTCGAGGCCGGTCTGGACGCCCAGTCCTTCGAGCATCCAGACGAGGTCCTCGGTGGCGAGGTTGCCGGTCGCCGACTCCGCGTAGGGGCAGCCGCCGATGCCGCCGGTGGAGGCGTCGACGACGGTGACCCCGGCGCGCAGCGCGGCCATGGTGTTGGCCAGGGCCTGGCCGTAGGTGTCGTGGAAGTGCACGGCGAGCCGTTCCGGGCCGCCGAACGCGCCGATCAGCGCCTCGACGTGGCCCGGCGTGCCGACGCCGACGGTGTCGCCGAGGGACAGCTCGTAGCAGCCCAGGTCGAGGAGCCGGCGGCCGACGCGCACCACCTGCTCGATCGGCGTCTGCCCCTCCCACGGGTCGCCGAAGCACATGGACACGTACGCGCGCACCCGCAGCCCGTGCGCCAGCGCCCTGGCGACGACCGGCTCGAACATGTCGAACTGCGAGTCGAGCGTCCGGTTCAGGTTTCGCCGGGCGAAGGTCTCGGTGGCGCTGCCGAAGATCGCGATCTCCTCGACGCCGTGCTCCAGCGCGCGGTCCAGGCCGCGCTCGTTGGGCACCAGCACCGGGTACCGCACGCCTTCGACCCGGTCGAGCCCGCTGAGCAGCTCCCCGGCGTCGGCGAGCTGCGGGACCCACTTGGGGTGGACGAAGCTGGTCGCCTCGATCACCCGGTGCCCCGCGTCGGCCAGCCGGGCGATGAACTCGGCCTTGACCTCGACCGGCACGACCGCCGCCTCGTTCTGCAGCCCGTCCCTCGGCCCGACCTCGTAGACGGTCACCCTTCCGGGAAGACCATCCATCGGGTACGGCACGCGCATCACGCCTCCTCCCCCTCGGCCAGGGTGACGACCGCGAGGACGGCGTCCAGGTCCACCGGGCGCCCCGCCCTGGCCGGCAGTTCGGTGACCACGCCGGCGTGCGGCGCGGTGACGGTGTGCTCCATCTTCATCGCCTCCACGATGAGCAGCGGCTGGCCTTCGCTCACCAGCTCGCCCACCTGGGTCTTGACCACGAGCACGGTGCCGGGCATCGGGCTCCTGACCACGCCGTCGCCGCCGCCCGCGGCGCCCACCCGGTCGCCGGGGTCGCCGATGCGGTGCCTGGTGAGCGTCCACGCCTGCCCGTCGCGGCCGAGCCAGAGGGTGTCGCCGTCGCGGGCGAACGCGTACCGGAGGGAGCGGCGGCCGAGCGTGACCACGAGGTGATCGCCGCTGACGATCGCCTTGGCCGGGCTCTCCGCGGCCTGGTCCGGCAGGCGCGTCTCGGCGCCCGCGCCGGGCAGGCCGCGTACGCCGATCTCGTGGACGCCGTCCCGCGACTCCAGCCGCCAGGTCGTCCACGCCTGTTCGCCGACCCGCCAGCCGTCGGCGACGTCCCACGGATCCCGCGCCGCGGGCGTGCTGTGGAAGACGAGGGCGGCGGCGGCGAGCACGTCGTCCGGCACCGCGACACCGGGCGCGATCTCGGGCAGGATCCGCTCCACGAGGCCGGTGTCCAGCTCTCCGCCGATCACCGCCGGGTGGGTGAGCAGGCGGCGCAGGAACGGGATGTTGGTGGTGACTCCGAGGATCACCGTCTCGCCGAGCGCCCGGTCCAGCGCCCGCAGGGCGGCCGTCCGATCCGGCGCCCAGGCGATCACCTTCGACAGCATCGGGTCGTAGTCGCTGCCGACCACTCCGCCGCGCGTCAGGCCCGAGTCGACCCGTACCCCGTCCGGCTCGTGCAGGGCCAGGATGCGGCCGCCGGTGGGCAGGAAGTCCCTGGACGGGTCCTCGGCGTAGACGCGGGCCTCGGCGGCGTGGCCGCGCAGCCGTACCTCGTCCTGGGTGAGCGGGAGGGGTTCGCCCGCCGCCACCCGGACCTGGAGTTCCACCAGGTCGAGGCCGGTGACGAGTTCGGTGACGGGGTGTTCGACCTGCAGGCGGGTGTTCATCTCCATGAAGTGGTGCTCGCCGGTGCCGCCGTCGACGATGAACTCCACCGTCCCGGCGCCGACGTACCCGACCGAGCGGGCCGCCTCCACCGCCGCCTTGCCCATCCGCGCCCGCGCGTCGGGGGTGACGAACGGGGACGGCGCCTCCTCGATGATCTTCTGGTGCCGGCGCTGCAGGCTGCACTCGCGTTCGCCCAGGTGGATGACGTTGCCGTGGGCGTCGGCCATGATCTGGATCTCGATGTGCCGGGGGTTCTCGACGAACCGCTCGATCAGCAGGGTTCCGTCGCCGAAGGCGGCCTGTGCCGTACGCCTGGCCGAGGCCAGCGCGTCGGGCAGTTCGGCGGCCGACCGCACCAGCACCATGCCCTTGCCGCCACCGCCCGCCGACGGCTTGATCAGCGCGGGGAAGGACGCCCAGGAGGCCAGGTCGTCGCCGGGCTCGGCGCCGCCCGGCACCACGGGCACGCCCGCGGCCGACACGGTGGCCTTGGACCGGATCTTGTCGCCCATCGCGTCGATGGCCTCCGCGGGCGGGCCGATGAACGCCAGCCCCGCCTCGGCGCACCGCCGCGCGAACGCGGCGTTCTCCGCGAGAAACCCATAACCCGGGTGTACGGCCTGCGCCCCAGCCTCCCGAGCCGCCCCGATAATCGCCTCTATATCCAGGTATTTCGGCACCTGCAGGGCGATGTCAGCGGAAAGAACATGCTTGGCTCCCGCGTCCCCCTCGGTGTACACGGTGGCCGCCGTGATCCCCATCGCGCGCAAGGTGCGAATGATCCGGACGGCGATCTCGCCCCTGTTGGCGATCAGAACAGTGTCGAACATCGCTGCATCACATCCGGAAGACGCCGTAGCCAATGGGATCGAGTGGCGCGTTGGCCGCCGCCGAGAGCGCCAGCCCGAGGACCGTGCGCGTGTCGAGCGGATCGATGACGCCGTCGTCCCAGAGCCTGGCGGTGGAGTAGTAGGGATTGCCCTGGTGCTCGTACTGCGCCCTGATCGCGTCCACGTCGGCGTCGCCCACGGTGGCGAGCACGTTCGCCGCCTGCTCGCCGCCCATGACCGAGATGCGGGCGTTCGGCCACATCCACAGGAAGCGCGGCGCGTACGCCCGCCCGGCCATGGCGTAGTTGCCCGCGCCGAACGAGCCGCCGACCACCACGGTGAACTTGGGCACCCGCGCGCACGAGACCGCGGTCACCATCTTCGCGCCGTGCTTGGCGATGCCGCCCGCCTCGTAGGCCTTGCCGACCATGAACCCGCTGATGTTCTGCAGGAAGACCAGCGGGATGCGCCTGCGGTCGCACAGTTCGATGAAGTGCGCGCCCTTGAGCGCCGACTCGGCGAACAGGATGCCGTTGTTGGCGATGATCCCGACCGGGTGGCCGTGCAGGTGGGCGAAGCCGGTGACCAGGGTCGGGCCGTACTCCGCCTTGAACTCCAGGAAGCGGGAGCCGTCCACCAGGCGGGCGATCAGCTCGCGCACGTCGTAGGGGGTGCGGGTGTCGGAGGGCACGATGCCGTACAGGTCGCGCGGGTCCAGGGCGGGTTCCTCGGCGGGGACGCGGTCCCACGGCCGCTCGGTCCTGGGCGCCAGCGTCGAGACGATGTCGCGGACGATGGCCAGCGCGTGCGCGTCGTCCTCGGCCAGATGGTCGGTGACGCCGCTGGTACGGGCGTGCAGGTCGCCGCCGCCCAGTTCCTCCGCGGTCACCTCCTCGCCGGTGGCGGCCTTCACCAGGGGCGGGCCGCCGAGGAAGATGGTGCCCTGGTTCCTGACGATGACGGCCTCGTCGCTCATCGCCGGGACGTAGGCGCCGCCGGCCGTGCACGAGCCGAGGACCGCGGCGATCTGCGGGATGCCGCGCGCGGACATGGTCGCCTGGTTGTAGAAGATGCGGCCGAAGTGCTCGCGGTCCGGGAAGACCTCGTCCTGCCTGGGCAGGAAGGCGCCGCCGGAGTCGACGAGGTAGACGCACGGCAGGTGGTTGTGCAGCGCCACCTCCTGCGCGCGCAGGTGCTTCTTGACCGTCATCGGATAGTAGGTACCGCCCTTGACGGTGGCGTCGTTGGCGACGATCACGCACTCGCGGCCCGAGACCCGGCCGACCCCGGTGATGATCCCGGCGGCGGGCGCCTGGTCGTCGTACAGGCCGTTGGCCGCCAGCGGCGACAGCTCCAGGAAACGGGAGCCCGGATCCAGCAGGCCGTCGACGCGGTCGCGCGGCAGCAGCTTGCCGCGCTCGACGTGCCGTGCCCGCGATCGTTCCGGACCGCCACGCGCGGTGACGGACAGGCGCTCGCGCAGCTCGGCGGCCAGCCGCTCGTTGGCCTGGGCGTTGCGTTTGAACGCCTCGCCGCCCAGGTCGGCGGCGCTCTTCAGCACCGGCCACTCAACCATCTAGCCCCCAGGTTAATGTTCGCTAACCCCTTTGATGTTAGCCATCATTAACGTCACCGTCTAGCATCGAGTGGTGACGACTGTTCCGACCCCTACCCGCGATCGCGGGTCACGGCGCATCGAGATCCTCGACGCGGCGGCCACGCTCTTCGCCGCCCGCGGCTTCCACGGAGTCTCGATCGAGGAGCTCGGCGCCGCCGTCGGCGTCTCGGGCCCGGCCCTGTACCGGCACTTCAGCGGCAAGGAGGCGCTGCTCGCGGCGCTGCTGCTGGACATCAGCTCCCGGCTGCGCGCCTCGGCGGCCGAGGTCGTCACCGCCGCCCACGACCCCTCGCAGGCGCTCGACGCCCTGCTCGACATGCAGATCACCTTCGCCATCGAGCAGCCCGCGCTGATCACCGTGCACGACCGCGAGCTCGGCAACGTGCCCGAGCCGGAGCGACGGCAGATCAGAAGACTGCAACGGCTGTACCTCGAGGAGTGGGTGACCGTGCTCAGCGAGCTGTACCCCGCGTGCCCGCCCGCCCGCCTGCGAGCCGCCACCCACGCCGCGTTCGGCCTGCTCAACTCCACTCCGCACAGCGCGGGCGAGCTGCCCTCCTCGGCCATGCGCCCGCTACTGCGCGCCATGGGCAGAGCCGCCCTCCACGCGGGAGTTAATGGTTCTTAACTAGCATAAAGCGCTTGTCGCCCCAACTATCTAGATATATCTTTCAGCTATCTCGATAGTTGGAGGCTGCGATGAGCGATACCGATCGCCCCCTTCCTCCCGCGGCGGTCGCCGGGGGCTTCACCCCGAAAGTCAGGAAGGGCGATGTCAGGGCGGCGCTGATCAGCCTGCTCGGTGAGGAGCCGAAGAACGGCTACCAGATGATCCAGGACATCGAGGAGCGCAGCCGGGGCGTCTGGCGGCCCAGCCCGGGTTCGGTCTACCCGGCCCTGCAGCAACTGGAGGACGAGGGCCTGCTCGCCGGCGTGGACTCCGGCGGCGCCAGGACCTACCGGCTCACCGACGAGGGCCACGCCGAACTCCTGCGGCGGGTGGAGTCGATGTCACCGTGGGACGAGGTGGCCCGCTCGGTCCCGGAGGACCGGCACGAACTGCGACTGCTCTGGGCCCAGCTCAACGAGGCCTTCACCCACCTCACCTGTACGGCCAGCGACAGCCAGGTGGCGGCGGCCAAACGCCTGCTCAAGGAGACGCGCAGCTCCATTTTCAAGATCCTCTCGGAGGACTGATGAGTGCGGTATCAGTAAGAGGTCTGCGGAAGACCTACGGAAAGGTCGAGGCCGTCAAGGGCATCGACTTCGAGGTGGAGCCCGGCGAGGTGTTCGGGTTCCTCGGCCCCAACGGCGCCGGCAAGACCACCACCATCAGCATGCTGTGCACGCTGGCGGAGCCCACCGGCGGCAGCGCCGCCGTCGCCGGCCACGACGTGGTCAGGCAGCGCGACGACGTACGCAGGAACATCGGGCTGGTCTTCCAGGACCCGACCCTCGACTCCTACCTCAGCGCCGAACAGAACCTACGCTTCCACGCCGAGCTGTACGGCGTGCCCAGAGCGGCCGTCGCCCCCCGGATCCGGCAGGTCATGGAGATGGTCGCGCTCTGGGACCGCAAGGACGCCAAGGTGATGACGTTCTCCGGCGGTATGAAACGGCGCCTGGAGATCGCCCGCGGCCTGCTGCACTCGCCGCGCGTGCTGTTCCTCGACGAGCCGACCGTCGGCCTCGACCCGCAGACCCGCGCGGCCATCTGGGGCTACATCAACAAGCTGCGCCTCAGCGAGGACATCACCATCTTCATGACCACGCACTACATGGACGAGGCCGAGTACTGCGACCGGATCGCGATCATCGACCACGGCGAGATCGTCGTCATCGACTCCCCCGAGGCGCTCAAGGCCAGCGTCGGCAAGGACCGGGTGCAGATCCAGACCGGTGACGACGCCGCGGCCATCGCGGCGCTGCGGGAGCGGTTCGGGCTGGAGGCGGCCGTGCACGAGGGGGCGGTGACGTTCGCGGTGGCCTCCGGGGAGGAGTTCGTGCCCCGGCTGTTCGCCGAGCTCGGGCTGCCCATCAAGTCGGTGAGCGTCTCACGGCCCTCGCTCGACGACGTGTTCATGTCCTACACCGGATCCACGATCCGCGACGCCGAGTCCGGCGCCGACGGCAACGCGTGGATGCGCGCGATGGCGAGGAGGTAGGCGATGGCCACCGACGTGGTGAGCGTCCGGATGCCGGCCGGCGGCGTACGGCACGACCTGCGGGCGGTCAAGGTCGTGCTGCACCGTGAGATGCTGCGCTTCCTCAGCGACCGCGCCCGCATGCTGTCCATGCTGCTGCAGCCCGTGCTGTGGCTGTTCGTGATGGGGACCGGGCTCGGGTCGCTGGTGCAGGGGTCCATTCCCGGGGTCGACTTCCGCACCTTCATGTACCCCGGCATGATCTCCATGACGGTCATCATGACCGGCATGTTCTCGGCCGGGTCCATCGTGTGGGACCGGGAGTTCGGGTTCATGCGCGAGATGCTCGTGGCGCCGGTCAGCAGGGGCGCCATCGTGGCGGGCAAGTGCCTCGGCGGGGCGATCGTGGCCACCGGGCAGGGGGTGATCATCCTGGCGATGGCGGGGCTGGTGGGCGTGCCGTACTCGCCCGGGCTGATGCTGACGCTGCTGGTGGAGATGTTCGTGGCGGCGTTCACCATCACGGCGTTCGGGGTGCTGCTGGCGGCGCGGATGAAGAACATGCAGACGTTCTTCGGGCTCATGCAGATGGCGATCATGCCGATGATGTTCCTGTCGGGGGCGATGTTCCCGCTGGCCAACCTGCCCTCGTGGCTGCACGTGCTGACCACGGTGAACCCGCTGACGTACGCGGTGGACCCGATGCGGCAGGCGGTCTTCTCCCACCTGTCGGTGCCACCCGAGGTGAACGCGACCCTGAACCCCGGGGTGAGCTGGGGTTCGTGGCAGGTGCCCGTCCCCTTCGAACTCGGCATGGTGGCCGCGCTCGGCCTGCTCCTCCTGGGCGCCGCCGTCGCACAGTTCAAGAAGGCGGACTGAGGGTGAGACGGCGAGGCCCGGGGCCTACCGGTCCCGGGCCTCGCTGTGTGGTGGGGGTCAGCGCTTGACGCGGACGTAGTCGCGGCGGCTGTGGTCGCCGTTGGTGTCCTCGTCGCCCCGGTAGACGAACTTCCAGTAGCCCGACTTCCAGGCCTTGGCCCTGGTGTACAGCTTGCCGTTGTCCAGGGACCAGGTGCTCTTCACGTACTGCCAGTGACGCGAGCCCTTGGCCTTGAAGTACAGCCGGACCTTGCCGTCCTCGTACCCCTCCCAGTGGCCGTCGGAGTCGATCTGCAGCCGGGCCCCGAACTTCAGGTACCTGCCGCGCTTGACCGGCTCCGGGGAGGCGTTGAACGAGATGACCCTGCTGTCGGCCTTGGCCGGCGGCGGCGTGCTCACCCGCACCCAGTCGCCGACGCTCTCGGCGCCCTTGACTCCGGGCGCTCCGGCGTAGGCGGCCTTCCACCAGCCGGAGGCGTGCGCGACGGCGTCGGTCTCGAAGCGGCCGTCGCGGTCGGTCCTGGTGGCGGTGACCCGCTCCCAGCGGCTCGAGTCCTCGGCCTTGAACAGCAGCACGACGTCCTCGCCGCGCAGCCCCTGCCAGCCGTGGCGGCTCTCCGCCTGCAGGGTGCCCTCGAGGGTCAGCCGGTCGCCCTTGTCCACGGGCTCGGGCTGGGCGTCGAAGCCGGTGAAGCGGCTGGCGCGGGCGGTCTGCCGAACGTCGACGCGGTCGGTGTCGCTGACCGAGCCGGAGGCCTGGCCGTGCCCGCCGAACTCGGCCCGCCACCAGCCGGTGGCCTCGACCTTGACCTTGGTGCCGAACCAGCCGCCGCGCCCGGTGGTGACCTTGGCGATGTGCCGGTAGGCGTCGGTACCGCGCTCCCTGAAGGTGATGACGACGCTCTGCCCGCCGTACCCGCTCCAGCCGCCCCTGTCGACCAGGAGCTTTCCGGAGACGGAGACGCGGTCGCCCTTGGCGACCGTGTCGGGGCTGGCGCCGAAGTCGACGATCTTGGTGTCGGCGGCCTTCTTGGCCTCGACGTCGAACTTGCCCCTGACCGAGTCCTCGCCGCCCTTGCCGTCGTGGGCGATCGCGAGGAACGTCCACCTCCCGGCGTTCTTGGCGGTGAAGTACTTGGTGCCCGTCCACTTGGTCTCGACGCCGTGCGGTGACGGCGTGAGCTTGACCGGGGTCTCGACGGCGATGTCGCCGGGGGCCTTGAGCTGGAGCTCGGCCTTGCCCGCGCCCTTGGTGGTGAAGGTGAACGTCGCCTTGACCGGCTTGTCCGCCACCACGATGGGCGTGGGCGTGATGTCCACGTTGGAGATGCCGGGGGCCGCCGCCCCTGTTGTAGCCGTCGCCGGCGGGGCCAGAGCGAGTGCTCCCGCTCCCACCGCGAGCGCGACGGCTGCGGCTCGGATGCGTCGCAACATGCGGGATCCGTCCTTCCCGTCTTGGTTGAAACGCGGCATGAGGGTGCCACGCACGTACCTAAAGTAGACGTTTTGGACAGGCAAAGGGTTCGCAAACCTGACATGTGGTCAAATATTGTCGTCAGATGGAGCGGTCCAGTAACTCGACACACCGGACGGGCAGACGAACGCCGCCTCGGCGGGACATAATCGGGCCTGTGGCGCGCGACACAGTTGAGACTCATTTCACCCAGGCGGTTGCGGAACTGAAGGCGGGCACGCCCCGGGATCCGGCCCATCCGATCCGCGAGGGCACCTCCCTGACGGGCGAGCAGTGCCGGACGCTGTACGACCTGCAGCTCGGCAGCCGTCTGCTCGACATCGCCGCCCGCTGGCTGCGCCAGCAGGGCGAGGGCTTCTACACGATCGGCTCGGCCGGGCACGAGGGCAACGCGGCCGTGGCCGCGGCCACCAGGCCGACCGATCCCGCCCTGCTGCACTACCGCTCGGGCGCCTTCTACCTGACGCGGTCGGCGATGGCCGGCCGCCTGGCCGAGGAGGGCATGCGCGACGTGCTGCTCGGGCTGACCGCCTCGGCCGACGAGCCGATCGCGGGCGGCCGGCACAAGGTGTTCGGCCACCCGGACCTCGCCGTCATCCCGCAGACCTCGACCATCGCCAGCCACCTGCCCCGCGCGGTCGGCGTGGCCTTCGCCATCGAGCGGGCCCGCGCGCTCGGCGTGACCTCCGCCTGGCCGCAGGACGCGATCGCGGTGTGCAGCTTCGGCGACGCCTCGATCAACCACGCCACCGCGTTGTCCGGCTTCAACACCGCCTCCTACGCCACCTTCCAGGGCCAGGCGCTGCCGCTCCTGTTCGTCTGCGAGGACAACGGGCTGGGCATCAGCGTGCGCACGCCCAAGGGCTGGGTCGAGGCGGCGGCGCGGCGTCCCGGCATCACCTACTTCCAGGCCGACGGCTGCGACCTGGCCGACGCCTACGACACCGCGGCACGCGCGGCCGAGCACGTGCGCGTCAACCGCGCCCCCGCGTTCCTGCACCTGTCGACGGTGCGGCTGATGGGCCACGCGGGCTCCGACGTGGAGTCCTCCTACCGCACGCAGCGCGAGATCCGCGCCGACCTCGACCGCGACCCGCTGCTGCGTACGGCCGGGCTGCTGGTCGAAGCGGGCCTGGCGACCCCCGAGTCGCTGCTGAAGGGCTACGAGTCCGAGCGCGAGCTCGTGCTGCGGCTGGCGCTCGGCGCCACCCGCGGCCCCAAGCTGGGCTCGCTGCGCGAGGTCGTCGAACCGCTCGCGCCGCGGCACGACGACATGATCGCCAAGATCAGTCCGGTCGCCGCCGAGCCGTCGGTCAGGGAGAAGACCTTCGCCGGCAACCTGCCGGAGGAGGACAAGGCGCTCACCCTCTCCCAGGCGATCAACCGCACGCTCGCCGACGCGCTGGCCGTCCACCCAGGGATGATGATCTTCGGCGAGGACGTCGCCCGGAAGGGCGGCGTGTACGGCGTGACCCGCGGCCTGCAGAAGCGTTTCGGCGCCGCCCGGGTGTTCGACACCCTCCTCGACGAGCAGTCCATCCTTGGCCTGGCGCTGGGCGCCGGGGTGAGCGGGATGCTGCCGGTGCCGGAGATCCAGTACCTGGCCTACCTGCACAACGCCCTCGACCAGATCCGCGGCGAGGCCTCCAGCCTGTCGTTCTTCTCCAAGGGCGCCTTCACCAACCCGATGGTCGTGCGCGTGCCCGGCCTCGCCTACCAGCTGGGGTTCGGCGGGCACTTCCACAACGACAACGCCATCGCCGCGCTGCGCGACATCCCCGGCCTCGTCATCGCCGCGCCCTCGCGTCCCGACGACGCCTCGGCCATGCTGCGCACCTGCCTGGCCGCCGCGCGTACCCAGAAATCGGTCTGCCTGTTCCTGGAACCGATCGCGCTGTACAACACGCGCGACCTGTTCGACGACGGCGACGGCGGCTGGATGGCGCCGTACGCGCCGCCCTCGCGCTGGGCGGAGACGCACGTGCCCATCGGCCGGGCGCGCGGCTACGGCGACGGCCGCGACCTGACGATCGTGACGTTCGGCAACGGGCTGCGGATGAGTCTGCGCGCGGCGGTCAAGCTGACCCAGGAGGGGTTCAGCTGCCGGGTGCTCGACCTGCGCTGGCTCGCCCCGCTGCCGATGGAGGACCTGATGCGGTCGGCGGAGCTGACCGGCAAGGTGCTGATCGCCGACGAGACCCGGCACTCCGGCGGCGTCTCGGAGGGACTGATCGCCGAACTGGTCGACGCGGGCTACTCCGGGCAGATCGCCAGGGTGACCTCGGCCGACAGCTTCGTGCCGCTGGGCGATGCGGCCGACCACGTCCTGCTGTCGGAGACCGAGATCGAGGAGGCGGCCCGCAAGCTGCTGTCCTGACCCCGGGGTCAGAGCCAGTTGCGGCGTTTGAAGACGACGTAGAGGGTCACGCAGACGGCCGCCATGAGCAGGACGGCGAACGGGTAGCCCAGGGTCCAGTGCGTCTCGGGCATGAAGTCGAAGTTCATGCCGTAGATCGTCCCGACGAGCGTGGGCGCGAACAGGATCGCCGCCCACGCGGAGATCTTCTTGACCTCCTCGCTCTGCGCGTAGCTCGCCTCGGTCATCTTGGCCATCTCCGCGTTCTGCGCCTGCGTCACCAGCGTGGAGTTGACGATGAGGATGTTCTGCAGCGTCTGCCGGAACGACCCGACCCGCTCGTTCACGGTGATCGCGTGGTCGGAGACGTCGCGCAGGTAGCTCTGCAGGCCCTCGTGCACGCCGTACTTGTCGGCGCCCGCGATGAAGCCCTCGATCATGGAGAGCAGCGGGGTCGTGGCCCGCTGGAACTCGATGACCTCGCCGGACAGCTCGTAGACGCGCCTGGACACCGACGGGTCGCCGCCGAAGACCTGGACCTCGATCTCCTCGATGTCCTTCTGCAGCCCGGCGACCACCGGCGCGTAGCCGTCGACGACGGCGTCCAGGATGGCGTACAGCACGGCCTGGGGGCCCTGGCGCAGCAGGTCGGGGTGGGATTCCATGCGCCTGCGGACGGCCGACAGGTCGGGGGCCTCGGCGTGCCGTACGGTGATCACGAAGTTGGGGCCGACGAAGACGTGCAGCTCGCCGAAGGCGACCTCTTCCACGTCGTCGAGGTACTGCGCGGCGCGCAGCACCACGAACAGCGTGTCGCCGTACCGGTCGGCCTTGGGGCGCTGGGAGCCGACGATCGCGTCCTCCAGCGCCAGCTCGTGCAGGCCGAACTCCTCGGCGAGCCGGGCCAGCTCCCACTCCTTGGGCCGGTACAGGCCGATCCACGCCATGCTGCCGGGGGTGCTCTTCAGCCGCTCGAAGGCCTCGGCGAGCGAGCTGGGGTCGTCGACGCGCTCGCCGTCGAGGTAGACGGCGTTGTCGATGACGGTGGGGCGGTACGGCGGCTGCTCGCCGGCCCGCGGGTCCATGGACAGTTCGGGCGCCTCCTGGCGGGCCGAGGTTCCGCGCAGGAATCCCTTCTTCCGTGCCATGCCGGCCCCTACGACGCCCGGTAGCTTTCGAGCGCGTCGTGCGCCCGGTCGCGGATGGACCTGCGGAACACCGGAGTCCAGCCGAGCAGCAGCCCGGCGGGTTTGCCCAGGGCCATCTTGGACCACTGCCGGAGGTCGAACTCGTCGTGGTGGCGGACGATGAGGCCGTCGTCGAACCGGAACAGCGCGTCGATCTCGTTGACCACGGCGCGGCCGGTGCTGCTCATCGTGTAGCGGGCCGTCCAGTGCGCGCGGCCGGTGAAGTTGTCGGCGGTGATGTCGCGGTATTCCACCCGCATGCCGCTGCCCCTGCTGAGCATCATCCGCCACATGGTCATCACCCGGTCGCGGCCTTCGAGCTCCAGGAAGACCGGGTCGCCGAAGCTAACCTCCGGGTGGTAGCACTGCGCCATCGCGTCCGCGTCGCCTCGGCTGAAAGCCTGGAAGAAGGTGGTGACCAGGCGGATGTGCTGATCGTTCATCTTGTCCCCCAACTGCTGTCAGACCATGCCCTGGGCATTCTGCCAGCACACCGATCGGAGCCAGTCGTCGCCCATGCCCAGCCGTTCAAGGGCGTACAACTGGTGGGCATAAGTGTGCGGGATGGTGGGGAAATCACTGCCCAATACCACTTTCCCCGCCAAGCCGAGAACGCGCAATTCCTCCTTTAGACGGATAGGGAATGGCATGCCGCGTTCGGCGAAGTCGGTGAAGGTCATCGTGGTGTCCAGCACCACCCGTTCGTAGCGTCTGGCCAGGTCGAAGAAGTCGTCGTACTCCGGCATGCCGAGGTGGGCGACGACCACCCGCAGCCTGGGGTGCCGGCGCAGCACCCCGCTGATCGGCTCGACGCCGACGCACCCGCCGGGCACCGGCACGGAGCTGGCGTGCACGACGACGGGCGTGCCGGTCTCGGCCAGCGTTCCCCACACCGCGTCGAGCTCGGGCGCGCGCGGGTCGAAGGCGCCCACCTGCAGATGCACCTTGAAGATCTTCACCCCGTCGGCCAGCGCCCGCGTCACGTAGTCGAGCACGCCGGGCTCGGGGAAGAAGGTCGCCGAGGGAATGCACTCCGGGGTACGGCGGGCGAAGTCGAGCGTCCAGGCGTTGAGGTCGGCGGCCATGCCGGGTTTGTGCGCGTAGGCCAGGGCGGGGAAGGCGGCCACGCCCATCTCGCGCAGCCTGGCCAGCCGCTCCCGCACCGGCCAGCGGTACTCGATGCGCCAGCCGTCGCCCATCAGCGGCCCGCCGTTGTCGAAGTGGTGCCAGACCCTGCGCTCCATCCGCTCGGGCAGGAAGTGCACGTGCAGGTCGATCAGGCCGGGCAGCCCGAGCGCCTGCCACCAGGCGCGCACGTCGGCGTCGGCGGTCAACACAGAATGATGTTCTACGGCCACACCGTGACTTTACCGGGCTAGGGTCTGTACCTGATGAACAAGCTTTGGGCCCACCTCGTCGAGGTGCAGGCCGCCCCCGAGCCCTGGATCATGGCGCTGTCGGCTCTGGCCGCCCTGCTGATCGTCTCCTTCCGCACGTCGTGGCAGCTCTCCCGCGGTCTGATCACCATCGCGCACGAGGGCGGGCACGCGCTGATGGCGCTGCTCTCCCGGCGCAAGCTGCAGGGCATCCGGCTGCACTCCGACACCTCGGGCGTGACGCTGACCAGGGGCAGGCCCACCGGGCCCGGCATGGTGCTGACCGCGCTCGCCGGATACGTGGCGCCCTCGCTGCTGGGGCTGGCCGCGGCGTGGCTGACCGCCGAGGGCCGCGTGCACCTGCTGATCGCCACCATGCTGCTGTTCCTGGTCTGCATGCTGCTGCTGATCCGCAACCTGTACGGCGCGCTCATCCTGCTGGCCACCGGCGGCGCGGTGTTCGCCCTGTCCTGGTACGCCCCCGACAGCGTGCAGCAGATCGTCGCCCAGGTGGCGGTCTGGTTCCTGCTGTTCGGCGGGGTGCGCCCGATCATCGAGCTGCAGCGCAAGCGGCGCAGGCGGCAGGCCCCCGACTCCGACGCCGACCAGCTCGCCCGGCTGACGTTCCTGCCGGGCGGCTTCTACGTGCTGTTCTTCCTGGCGGTGGCGGGCGCCGCCCTGGTGGGCGGCGCCTACCTCATGTCACCGCTGTAGTCAGCGCGGCCCGGAGACGTTCGCCTGGCGCAGCGCGTCGGCGGTCGCCACCTTGTGCGCCCTGGCCGCCTCCTCGATCGCCCCCGCGTCGGCCCGCGACTCGATCAGCTCCAGCAGCCGGTCGTGCTCCTCCACCGAACGCCGTGCCCGCCCCGGCACGTAGGTGAAGCTGGAGCGGCGCATGTGGTCCAGGCGGGCCCACTCCGACTCCAGCAGCGCGTTGAGGTGCTCGTCGGGGCAGTGGCGGTACATCGAGAAGTGGAACTCCCGGTTGAGCGCGGTGAAGGAGGCCGGGTCGAACTCCTGCAGCGCCTCCTTCATCCGCTCGTTGATCTCCCGTGACTCCTGGATCTGCGCGGCGGCCATCCGTGGCGCGGAGATCGCCGTGGCGTACCCTTCGAGCCTGGCCAGGACGTTGAGCGTGTGCTCGACCTGTTCGGAGTCGAAGACCGCGACCCGGGCCCCGATGTTGCGCACCACCTCGACCAGCCCGTCGGACTGCAGCCGGCGCACCGCCTCGCGCAGCGGGATGGTGCTGACCCCCGTCTCGCGCGCGAGCTGGTCCATGACCAGCCGGTATCCGGGGCCGTAGGTGCCGTCCAGGATGCGCGAGCGCAACAGGGTGTAGCTGGTCTCAGCCTTGGATCCGGCGGCTTCCGCCTTGGGCCCTGTGGTCTGGACCGGTTTCTTCGGGCTCACCGGCTCCCCTCTCGCTCTCCCTGCGTCCTGCCATCATCTCGCACGAGCGGACCCTTGCCCGCCCATCACGGTTTACCCAGGTGCGTCCAGACGCCTTTGACCTCGGTGTAGGCGTCGATGGCGTACGGGCCCATCTCCCGGCCCCAGCCGCTGGCCCGGTAGCCGCCCCAGGTGGTGGCGGCGTCGGGGACGTGGATCATGTTGATGAACACGGCGCCGGCCCGGATCCGCGCGGCCAGGCGGTGCGCGGTGGACAGGTCGTCGGTCCAGATGGAGGCGGCCAGGCCGTACTCCAGGCCGTTGGCGCGGGCGACGAGTTCGTCGGGGTCGTCGTAGGCGAGCACCGGGACGACCGGGCCGAACACCTCGTCCTGGGCGATCGACATCTCGTCGGTGACGTCGGCGAAGACGGTCGGCCGGTAGAAGAAGCCGGGGCGGTCCACCCGGTCGCCGCCGGTGACCAGGGTGGCGCCCTGGGCGGTGGCGAGGCTCACGTGGCCGTCGACGGAGGCGCGGTGCTCCTCACTGATCAGCGGCCCGAGCTGGGTGTCCGGGTCGAGTCCGGGCCCGAGGCGTAAGGCCGCGGCGGCGGCCGCCATCTTCGAGGTGAACTCGTCGGCCCGCTTGCGGTCGACGTAGAAGCGGGCGTACGCGGCGCAGACCTGGCCACTGTTGAACAGCGCCCCCTGCACGTTGCCCGCGACGGCCGCGTCGATGTCGGCGTCGGCGGCGATGATGCTGGGCGCCTTACCGCCGAGCTCCAGCGTGAGCCGCTTGAGGTTGCCCGCGCTGTAGTGCACGAGGGTACGGCCGACGGCGGTGGAGCCGGTGAAGGAGACCTTGTCGACGTCCGGGTGCTCGGCCAGCGCGGCGCCGGTGGCGGCTCCGCCGGTGAGCAGGTTGACCACGCCCGGCGGGAAGCCCGCCCGCCCGATCAGCTGGGCGAGCTTGACGGTGGTCAGCGGGGTCTGCTCGGCGGGCTTGATGATGACGGTGTTGCCGCAGGCCAGGGCGGGGGCGAGCTTCCAGGCTGCGATCATGAGCGGGAAGTTCCACGGCGTGATGAGCGCGCACACGCCCACGGGCTCGCGCCTGGTGTAGTGCAGGGTGTCGGGGTAGGCGACGGGCAGCACGGATCCTTCGATCTTGGTGCACCAGCCGGCGAAGTAGCGGAAGTGCTCGGCCGTGCCGGGGACCGTGACGGTCCTGGCCACGGCGAGCGGCTGGCCGTTGTCGCGGGTCTCCAGTTCGGCCAGTTCCTCGCCGTGCTCCTCCACCAGGTCGGCGACCCGCCACAGCAGGCGGGCGCGGGTGTGGGCGGGCATCTCGGCCCAGGCGGGGTCGTCGAAGGCCGTCCGGGCGGCGGCCACGGCCAGGTCCACGTCGGCGGCGCCCGCCTTGGCGCAGGTGCCGAGCACCGAGCCGTCGGCCGGGTCGAACGTGGTGAACTCGGCGCCGTCGGCGGCGGGCCTCCACGAACCGCCGATGAGCAGGTCGGTCATCTGTCAGATCTCCTCTCTCACCAGGTCCGCGCATCTCTCCCCGATCATGATCGAGGGGGCGTTGGTGTTTCCAGACGTGACGGCCGGCATGATCGAGGCGTCGGCCACCCGCAGCCCCTCGATCCCGAGCACCCGCATCGCGCAGGTGCCGACCTGGTGGTGGTAGGTGACCAGGGTCCGGCGGACATAGTCGTCCAGGTCCGCGCGCGACCCCGGGTGCAGCTCGACCTGGTGCGGCGCGTAGTCCGCCGCGAAACTGGCCGGCCCGCCCGATCCGGCGCCGACGACGACCACGTCGAAACTCTCCATCGCCCGCTCCCAGGTCCGCGCTCGCCCTGAGGAATCATGTATGACTTCCCATATCTTTGTCCACGGCCGGTTACCCGAAGGCGAGGGTGGGCAGGTCGACCGAGGTCGCGCCGCCGTCCGCGACCACCACCGAGCCGGTCATGATCGAGCTCTTCGGGCCCGCCAGGAACAGGCAGATGTCGGCCACCTCCGCGGCGGTGGCGGGGCGGCGCAGCGGCACGTCCTTGGTCGCCAGCGTGTACGCCTGCTCGCGGGTGATCCCGTCGCGGGCGGCCAGCACGTCCATCTCCGCGTCGGCCATCGGGGTCCGCACCCAGCCGGGGCAGAGGCAGTTCACCCTGATCCCCGTGGGCCCGTAGTCGCGGGCGAGCGAGCGGGTCAGGCCGATCAGGGCGTGCTTGGTGGTGACGTATCCCGCGGCGGCGGGGCCGGCGGCCAGGCCCGCGATGGAGGAGACGATCACGATGGAGCCGCCGCCGGACATCGCGGGCAGGCTCTCCCTGCAGGTGACGAAGCAGGTGTTGAGGTTGGCGCGCAGACTGGCCTGCCACTCGTCGTCACCGGTCTCCCCCACGGTTCCGACGCCGTGGCCGCCCGCGTTGGCGACGACCACGTCGAGCGTGCCGTACCGCTCGACCGCGAGTCGGACCGCCGCGCGTGCCTGGGCGGGGTCGGCGACGTCGGCGCGGATCGCGGTCGCGCGGTCGCCGAGGCTTCCGGCGACCTGTTCCAGTAACTCGATCCTGCGTCCGGCGAGCACCACCGAGGCGCCCTCGGCGGCGAACAGGCGGGCGACCGCCGCGCCGATGCCGGTGCCCGCGCCGGTGACCAGCGCGACCTTTCCCTCCAGTTCCATGCCCTTCTCCTTTCCGTGCAGAAAATATATGATTTCCTAGACGAACTGTCCCGGACGAGGAGACGAGACATGAGCACGAACCTGGAAGCGGTCCGCGCCTCTTATGCGGCCTCGGCCGACGGAGACGTGAAGGGCATGGTCGCACTCCTCGCCCCCGACGCGCGCTGGACCGAGATGGCCGGTTTTCCCTACGCCGGGACGTACGTGGGCGCGGAGGAGGTGCTGGCCGGGGTGTTCGCCAGGCTCGGCGGCGAGTGGGAGGGGTTCGCGGCCGAGCCCGAGGATTTCGTGGACGGCGGCGACACGATCGTGGTGATCGGCGACTACAGCGGCACCTACCGGGCGACGGGCCGCCACATGACGGCCCGCTTCACCCATGTGTGGCGGCTGCGGGACGGCGTGGCCGTCGGGTTCGAGCAGTTCACCGACACGGCGCTGGTGCGCGACGCCATGTGATCCCCCCATAAATCCCGGGAAGTCGCACTAAACTCACCCGGGACAAGGGGGATGACGTGCAGTCAGGGGAGCAGGCCCCCGGCTATCGGGTGCTCGACAAGGCCGGTGAGGGCGGATTCGGGGTCGTCTACCGCGCCTACCAGGAGCGGCTGGACAGGATCGTGGCGCTCAAGGTCCTGTCCGTCGACCGGGTCGACCAGCGGACGATGCGCAGGTTCCAGCGGGAACTGCGGCTCACCGGCCGGCTGACCGGGCATCCGAACGTCGTGACGGTGTTCGACACCGGCATGACCAGCTCGGGCAGGCCGTACATCGCGATGGAGTTCTTCGAGAACGGCTCGCTGCGTGATCGCGTGCGCGCGCAGGGGCCGTTACCGCTGCCCGACGTGCTGCGCGCGGGGGTGAAGCTGGCGGGGGCGCTGGCGGCGGTGCACGAGGCGGGCGTGCTGCACGGGGACATCAAACCGCAGAACATCCTGATCTCGAAGTACGGCGAGCCGGCCATCGCCGACTTCGGCGTGGCCAGGGTGGTGGACTCGGCGGAGATCTCCGCCTCGGCGTACTCGTTCACGCCCCTGCACGCCGCGCCCGAGGTGCTCAGCGGCCGGCCGCACAGCGCGTCGACCGACATCTACTCCCTCGGGTCGACGCTGTACCACCTGCTGGCCGGTCAGCCCGCCTTTCACAGCCCGACCGATCCGTCGATCGCGCCGCTGCTGTTCCGGGTGCTGAGCCACGAGCCGCCGCCGATCACCCGGCCCGACGTGCCCCCCTTTGTCGCGGAGGTGGTGCTGCGGGCGATGTCCAAGCCGCCGCAGCATCGGTACGGCAGCGCGCGGGAGTTCGCGCAGCGGTTGCGGGAGGCGCAGGCACGGCTGGGGCTGCCGGTGACAGACCTGGTGGGGGAGGAAGCGGGCGGCCCGGACGTCTCGTCTTCGCCCACCTCGGAACACACACCCCACGTCCGCGACCTCTCCCCCGGCGCGTTTCCCACCCCTCCGGCTCACTCCCCTCCTCTTGCTCCTTCCTCCCCCGGCCAGCCTTTTGCCGAGCCTTCCTCCCCTGTGCTCGTACACCCTTCACCTGGGCGAACGGGTGCCTCGACCTCCGCCAGGGACGGAGGTGGGTCACGGTTGCGGGCCCGGCTGGTGGTCGGGGGCGCGGTCGCGGCTGTGGCCGTCGCGGGGGCCGTGGTGGCCGTCGCCCTGTCAGGCTCGGGGACCTCCCCTCAGGCGCAGAACACGCAGGCACCGAAGGAGCCGCAGGCGGCCAGGACCGGGGAGGCGATCGGCGAGAAGACGGTCGCCTCGCTGGCTCCTCGGCGACTGCGCGCGGTCTCCGATCGGGGCTCCATCGTCACCCTGCGCTGGACGCTGCCCGCCGGGGCCCGCGACTACCCGCTGGTCCTGCAGCGCGAGCCCGCCGACGGCCAGCGGCTGACCACCCTGGAGTCGGGCGCCACCTCGGCGAAGGTCCTGGGCCTCAAGCCGGGCACCGGCTACTGCTTCCTGGTCGGGGTACCGCTGCGCATCTCGGAGAAGAGCACGGTGGCCTGGTCGAAGCCCCACTGCGTCAGAGGCGCGGTCGCGGAGGGCGCGGGCTGATCCCGCGCGGTGAGCGCCTCGCTGGGGCTCAAGCGGGCTGATCCCGCCATCCTCGCGGTGAGCGCCTCGCTGGGGCTCAGGAGGTGAGGAAGCGGGACACGTCAGCGGTTTCCGCCTCGATCTGGTTCTGGTCGACCGGCTCGAAGAGGTGTACGGAGGCCGAGGTTCCCTTGCGGCTCCAGGTGCCCTTGATGACGCCGCCGGACAGTACGACGGGGCGCAGGATGCCGCCGCCGGGGAGGACCTCGCGCCGGTGCGGCTCGTCGAGGATGGGGGTGCGGTCGGCCCAGCCCAGGAGGTACTCGTCGAACGCCGGTGCGAGCCGTACCGTGGGGGGTTTCCGCTCGGTGGGGGCGGTGCGGAGGCGTACGGTGCCGTCGGGGGATTCGTCGAGGTCGTCGGCGATCAGGCGCAAGGCGGTGCGGGCGTCGCCGAGGGGGAGGCGGGTCCAGGCGGCCAGGTCGGCGGCCGTGGCGGGGGCGTGGGCGCGCAGGTAGCGTCTGGCCAGTTCGGCCAGGGCCCGGTCCCGGTCGGGCTCGAAGGCGATGGGCGCGCCCAGCCAGTCGGCCGCGTGGACGTAGGTGGGCTTGCCGCCGCGGGGTGGGCCGAGCAGGGCCAGGCCGTGGGCGGCGGCGAGGTCGACCAGGTGGACGATGCCCTGTCCGTCGGCCCTGCCCGCCAGCCGCGTGCGCAACTCGGCCTTGGTGAGAGGACCCTGGCCCGCCAGCGCGTAGTCGATCAGCTTGAGCAGGTCGTCTCCCTTGACGCCCTCCTGGGCGAGCCGCCGCAGGCTGCCGGCCAGGCCGATCCTGCCGGTGAGGGCGAGCAGCCAGGGCAGGTCCTCGACGTGGACGAAGTGCAGAGTGCCGCGCGGGCCCCAGGTTCTGACGATCTCGCGGCCGTGCCAGGCGGCCAGGACGTCCCCGGCGCCCAGGGACGCCGACCGCGCCCGGAAGGCGAGCAGCGCCGCCGTGACGTCCTGCGCCTGGACGGCGAGCAGGTGCCTGACGATCTCCCCCGCGTCGAGACCGTCCGGCCTGTGCAGGAGCTGGGCGGCCCACCTGTGGTTCAGCACAGGCGAATCCTATGCGGGCCACAACCCGGCTCCCGCCTCGCCTGCCGAGCGCCCGCAGCAGGGTGGCTGTAGGGATGTCAGGGGCGGAGGGTGCGGGGGTGGAGGCGATTTTTGAGGCGGACGGGGAGGGGGGTGGAACGGCGGAGCAGGCTGCGGATGGCGTCGCTGCGGCGCCAGGCTTCTTCGGCGGCGGCGTGGGCGGCCTGGTCGGGGGCGTAGCGGACGAAGTTGGAAATGTCGGCTAATGGGGTTAGGTGGGTGGAGACGTGGGGGCCGTGGGTTTGGGCGCCTCGTTCTGCCACCTCCTCCGCCGTCAAGGTGTTCTCTCGTCGCAGGCCAAGGTCGTCGCAGGTCTGCCGCCAGGCTCCGGCGACCCGGCTCTCAGCGTCGGGGGCGGCGCGCCTCCTGCGGCGCCGCCACCAGGGCAGCAGCAGGGCCGCCCCGGCGTACAGGAGCACGACCGCGCCCCCGGCGCCCGGGAGCAGCAGCCAGAGGGACGGGCCCTCCTCGTCACCCGCGGTCTTGCGCGCCCCCGCGGGCTTGGACTTCTTGGGCTTGTCGATGCCGCCCTGGCCGAACTCGCCTTCGAGCCGCTCGCTCTCCTCGATCGCCGAGGACACCACGTCGTGATCGTCCTTGGCCCCACTGCGCCCCGGCGTCGGATAGAACGGCCGCCACCCGAGCTTCTCGAACTTGATCTCCGCCCACGCCATGACATGTCCGGATTTAACGCGATAGACGCCCCCGGTGGCCTCGCCGGGGCGGAAGCCGACCACCACGCGCGACGGCAGCCCGAGCGTCCGGGCCATGAGCGCGAACGACGACGCGAACTGCTCGGAGGTCCCCCGGTGGGTGGTGTCGAGGAAGAACTCCAACCCCTTGAGCGAGTGCCCGGGAGGCGCGGTGATGTCGTACTTGGCCGTGGTGCGCAGAAAGTTCTGCAACCGGTACGCCTGCCTGATCGGCACGTCCGCCCCCTTGGTCGCCTCCTGGGCCACCTTCCGGAAGAGCCTCTCCTGCGGCAGCGACGGGAACGCGGTCAGCGCGGGCTCGGCGGCGGGCACGGCGGCGAGCAGTTCGGCCCTGGTCGGCCGCGGCACCAAGGACTCGACCTGGTAGGTGAAGCCCTTCGCGGGCGCGGCCGGGACCAGCATCGCCCCGCTGTCCGGGTCGACGGCGAGCCCCCGCGCGCCGGTCACCTCGGCGGGCCGCTCGGCCGCGGGCAACCAGGTCCCCGGCAGCCCGTCGAACGTGACGCTCTGCCGTACCGGCGTGGTCCTGCCCGTCCACTCGCCCGCCGGGACACGGCCGCCGGTCGGCTGGAAGCGGGCGCTGGAGGTCCAGCGGACGCCGTCGTACCGGTCGAGTACGGCCAGGCGCCAGTTGAGCGGTTGGTCGGCCCTGACGGTGAACAGGGGGCGGTCGGGGATCTGCAGCCAGGCCGAGACGCGGTCGAGCGGGCTGACGCTGTCGACGCGCACCGGCGGGGGCAGGTCGGCGTGGGCTCTCGGGTTGTACGGCTCCGCCGCCACCGGCAGCAGCGGCCCGACCAGCAGCGCGATCGCGGCGAGCACGGCCGCGGCGGGGATGCCCGCGAGCAGCCACCGGGCCGGGCGGTCGTCGCGGACCAGCGAGAGCGTCCCGGCCAGCACGAGCATCGCCGCCGCGACGGGCAGGTTGGAGCCCTCGCCGTCCACGCCCAGCAGCAGGGCGGCGCCGTACACGGCGAGGGCGGGCAGGGCAGGGGCGAGCCTGGTGCGGGTCCTGGTCAGGGTCTCGGCGCCGATCACGGCGGCTGCCCAGACCAGGGTGTGGACCAGCACGAGCAGCTTCGGGTCGGGGGAGGCGGGCAGCAGGGTGGTGAGCAGGGCCTGCCAGGAGTCGGCCAGGTCGCCGACCAGGGCGGGGGCGAGACCGCCGTACAGCGGGACGGTCGCGGCGAACCAGAGGACGACGTCGAGGACGAGGGCCAGCCAGAGCGGGCGCGTCCTGGTCAGCGCCGCCACCACGGGCGGGACGACGGCCGCGGGCAGGATCACCCGCAGCAGCTCGGCCTGCGGGAAGACCCGGTGGAACGCCCACCCGGCGACCCCGGCGACGGCCGCGACCACGACCAGCCCGGCGGCCCACCGCCACACCTCGGCGTCGCGCCGGCTCGCCGGCACCGCGGTCATCGGGTCGTCCAGGCGAGAGGGAGGGCGTCGAGGTCGGTGATCCGGGCGACGGTCACGCCGGGCACGCTGACCTCCTGGTCTCCGGTGTACACGCAGATCACCCGGTCGAAGCGCTTGCGGACGCCCGCCGCCGCACCCGCCTCGGCCGGGTCGGCGGTGACCAGGACGAGGGAGCCGCCGCCGCGCGCCAGCCGTACCGTCTCGGTGATCCGGCCCTGGCCGGACTCGACCACCGCGAGGCGGTCGAGGACCAGGTCGGGGTCGGCTCTGGTCTCCGCGAGGAGGCCCTCGCCGATGATCACCCGCACCGGGAACCCGGCGCGGGCGGCGGCCAGCGCGACCGACGCCGCGGCGTCGACGGCCAGTTCGGGCAGGTCGCGGGTGTCGAGCACGACAGTCGTGGTGGGCAGGCTGGCGTCGATGAGCTGGCGGACCATGAGCGTGCCGGTGCGGGCGCTGGAGCGCCAGTGCACGTGCCTGAGGTCGTCGCCGACGACGTACTCGCGCAGGGTGTGGAAGGTGACGGTGCCGCTGGGGGCGTTGTCGCTGGTCGGGCCCTCCAGGTGGTGCGCCCGGCCGGAGGGCGGCACCGGCAGCGCGATCGTGCGCGGGCGGACCAGGAGCGTCGCCGCCTCGCCGTACTCGCGGACCCTGCGGGTCAGGCCCAGCGGGTCGGCTCTGATCAGCAGCAGCGGACCGACGGGGATCTCGCCGCGCCTGTCGGTGGGCAGCGGGTACGACACGGTCCTGGTGGCGCCCTTGGGCAGGCGGGGCACGTCCACGGTGTGCTCCGTCCCGCCGAAGCGGTCACGGGCGCGGAGGCCGGACAGGGCCAGGCCGCCCAGGTTGCGTACCTGGAGGACGGCCACGGCGGCCTCGCCCCTCGGCACCTTGAGGGGCGTCACCTGGCGGTGCACCTCGAGCTTGGGCCTGGGCGCGGTCCAAGCCAGGGCGGTGGCCAGCGCGAGCAGCCCGCCGGTGGCCAGCACCACGGGCTCGGGGTAGCCGAGGGCGAACCCGGTGGCGTACAGGACGAGGGAGCCGGCCAGCGTGCCCCATCCCAGCGGCGTCAGCACTAGGCCGCCTGGGGTACCGGCATCCCGGCGAGGATCTCGCCGACCACGTCCGCGGCGGTGCGCTCGCGCAGTTCGGCGTCGGCGGTGAGGATCAGCCGGTGCGCGATCACCGGGACGGCCAGCGCCTTGACGTCCTCGGGGACGACGTAGTGGCGGCCCGCCGCGGCGGCCCGCACCCTGGAGGCGCGTAGCAGCGCCAGGCTGGCGCGAGGGCTGGCGCCCAGGCGCAGTTCCCGCGACATCCGGGTGGCCCCCACCAGCGCCACGATGTAGTCGTAGACGGGGTCGGCGACATGGATCCGGGTCGCGAAGTCGATCATCCCGGCCACGTCGGCGGCGCGGGCGACGGCGGGCAGGTTCTCGATCTGCGGGCCGGTCGGCATGCCCTTGAGCACCTCGACCTCCGAGGCGTGGTCGGGGTAGCCGACGGAGATCTTCATGAGGAAGCGGTCGAGCTGGGCCTCGGGCAGCGGGTAGGTGCCGTCCATGTCGACCGGGTTCTGCGTGGCGACCACCAGGAAGGGGCGCGGCACCGGGTGCGGCTCGGCGTCGACCGTCACCCTGCGCTCCTCCATGACCTCCAGCAGCGCCGACTGTGTCTTGGGCGAGGCGCGGTTGATCTCGTCGGCCAGCACGATGTTGGCGAACACCGGGCCGTGGTGGAACTCGAACTTCTGGTGCGCCTGGTTGAAGATCGACACGCCGGTGATGTCGCTGGGCAGCAGGTCGGGCGTGAACTGGATCCTGCGCCACTCGGCGTCCACGCTGGCCGCGATGGAGCGGGCCAGCGTGGTCTTACCGGTCCCCGGCACGTCCTCGACCAGCAGGTGCCCCTCGGAGAACAGGCAGACGAGCGCCAGTTCGACGGCCTCGCGCTTGCCCCGGATGATCCGCTCGATGTTCCCGGCCAGCAACTGGAACCGCTGCGCGAACTGCCCCGCCAGCGCAGCGCCGTCCCCACCCGGCACACCGGCCGGGACCTGCTGGTGGGTCTGCTGGTACGGCGGAGCCGCCTGCTGCGGGTAGGCCTGGACGGTCTGCTCCAGCGGCGAGTACGGCTCAGCCGGTCGGGCGGTGTCGAGCGGGTCGTAGCCCTGCTGCGGGTATCCGTGGTTTCCCTGGTAGTGGCTCACTGAGTCCCCTTCTCAGTTCTCACACTCGAACAGTGGCCCGGCGGGGAAGCCGCCGTCCGGCGTGGCCATCAGGGTGTCGCTGATGTAGGCGACTCCCCCGTTCCACTCGATCCGGTCCCACACGTCGCTGCTCTTCCCGCTCTCCTCGTCCGACACCGACTTGCCCTTGGTCTGGCAGATGACGGTGATCGACATGTACTGCCCCTTCGGGATCTCGCCGACCTTGCACCCGCCCTGCGGACCGCACTGGATCAGCGAGTCCGTGTTGTTGTTGTTGGCGTTCTTGTACGACTGCTTCGGATAGGCGAGGTCCACCGCGGTGGTGACCGCGTTCTGGCTCTCCCCCGCCGCGTTCTTCGCCTTCAGCGAGAACTCGTGCTTGGCGTCGTTCTTCAGCCCCTCGACGGTGAACGAGGTCCCGTCGATGCCGCTCCGGTCCGCCGCGCCCGACAGCACGTACGTCACCCCGCTGGCGTTCTCCGGGGCGCTCCAGGTGAGCTCGGCGCCCTTGTTCTTCGCCTGCGCCTTGAAGTTCCCCGGCGCCCCGGGCGCGACGCACGAGCGCGCCCCGGCGCTCGGCTGCGACTCGACCTCGCCGCCCGGCCAGTGGGCGACGACGGTGAAGGAGTACTCCGTGCCGCACTCGCCGCTGAACTCGAACTGGAACGGCCCGTCGGCGCGTACCGACTCGGGGGTGACCCTGCCGCCGGAGCCGGAGACCTTCAGCGTGTACCTCTCGACCTCGCCGCCGCTCGACGGGCTGAACATGACGTCGATCTTGCCGGGGCCGGACCTGGCGCTCACCGAGCCGGGTGCGCCGGGAGCCGTCGGTGAGGGGGTGGGTGTCGGCGTACGGGTCGGGGCCGGGGTTTCGCTGGGCTTGGGTTCGCGGGTCGGCTCGGGCTCCTCGGGCTCTTCGGTGTCGGCCGGCTTGGGGTCCGGGTCGGGTGTGCCGGTGGGGTCGGGGTCGCTCGCCGTACCCGTCGGGACGGGCTTCGGGGTGGGGCGTGGCTTCGGGGTGCGGGTCGGGCCGGGCACGTCGGTGTCGTCCTTGTCGACCGCGTGCTTGCGGCCCTCGGGGTCGATCACCACGGCGCGGTCGCCGTTCTCGTCGTTGGCCCACAGCAGGCCGTCCTTGACGAACACCTCGACGGGCCCGGGACCGTCGGCGACCTGGATGGTCACCGGGTGGCCGCCCGCGGCGGCGTCCCAGACGACCAGCGCGCCGGTGCTGCGGTCGGGCACGTAGATCTTGCTGCCGAGCACCTGCGGGACGCCGAGCGAGCGCGGGTCGGCGGCGTTCAGCTTGGTGTGGAGCACGGTGTTCGACATCGTGTCGATCACCACGAGCAGCCCGTCGGGGCCGGGCGTGAGGATGGGCACGAGCGGGCCCTCGGTGGTGGCCGGGGTCAGCACGCCGCCCTTCTCCGCCTGGGCGACCTCCTTGGGCAGCGCGATCTCTCCCGCGCCGCCGTCGGCGCCGATGACGACGGCGGAGGCGGCCCGGGTGTTGGTGATCACCGGCAGGCCCCCGGCGATGGTCACGGCGAGCTCCTCGCCCGCCTCGCCCACCTTGACCGCCTTCTCCCGCACGCCCGCGCGCACCGGGACGACCTCGCCCGTCGCGGTCACCGGCACCCAGAGCCGCCCGCCGCCGTCGATGCGCGCGGGGCCGAGCGGGCCGGGCAGTTCGAGCGGTGCGCCGACGCTGTTGAGCGTGGCGGGGTCGATCCGCTGCACCTTTCCGGCGGGGTCGACGGCGTAGGCCGACGTGCCGCTCACGACCAGTTGCAGCCCGACCGCGCCGAAGTCGCGGGTCTGGGCGACGCTGAGCTGGCTCGGCTCGATCCTGCTGACGAACCCCGTCCGGTCGTCGACCAGCAGCACGTTCCCGCCGTCCTGCACGACCGTGAGCGGCTTGCCCGCCTTGGCGTTCAGGTAGCCGTCGACCTCGCCCGACAGGCCGTTGACGTGGACGACCTTGCCTCTGACCTTGGTCCACAACCAGGCGCCCACGTCGGCCAGTTTCGGGTTGGCGCTGGAGACGCCCACACCGTAGACCGCCGCCGCGGTGACCAGGACGACCGCCACGGCGGCCGCGATCGACGCCGTGGCGCGATCGCTCTTCAGCTCACGGATCCCCATCCGTCATCCACCCCGTATGCACAACTACGTTACATATGGCCCCCCTTGTAACGGGGCTCACCCTAGCGCGCTCCCGTTCGCGGCGCAGGGCTCCGGCGGTGTGCGTCCGAAAGTGTCGGCGGGAAGCCGTACCTTATTCGCGTGCCCGAACAGCCGCTGACCCTCGACGCCGCCCTCTCGGAGGAGGCGGTGCTCTCGACGTACCGCCGCATGTTCGCGGCGCTGGCCCGCGACAGCGGGGCCGTCGTCGACGACCCGGCGCTCGTCGACATCGCCGAGACGCTCTTCGCCGCGTTCGCCGAGGCCGGGGAGGAGTGGCTGACGCACGAGCAGATGCGCCACGCCTGCCGCGCCTACCCGGGCGACCAGTTCGACAACCGGCTCCGGGTGCTCAGGGGGCTCGGCGCCATCCGCGAGGTGTTCCCCAAGCCCAACCAGCTCCGCTACCGCGCGTCGTTCACCAGCGTGGTCGGGCTGATGTTCATCCGGCGGATGATGGACGACGGCGGCCAGTCCGAGATGCACCGGCTGCTCGCCCTCGAGGACCTCAACGTGGCCGACCCGCGCACCACCATGGAGGAGGCCCGGCAGAGCGCGGTCAGCCTGGCCCGCGCGTTCCGGCTGTGGGCGCTGGAGCTGATCACGCTGACCACCGGCACCATCGAGGAGCTGCGCGAGCAGGCGCCCAAGCTGTGGGGCACCGAGGAGATCGCGCGGCGGGCGCAGAGCCTGCACGGCACGATCCTCACCCGCTGGCCCGCGCTCGACCGGGTCTGCACCGACCTGCGCGCCGCCATCTACTCCTACAGCGACGCCTCCCGCCGCGCGGCCGGGCGGCTGGCCGACTCGGCGGGCACCACCCGCAACCTGACGCTGCTGCCGACCGAGACGTGGCGGACGTTCTCCCAGACGGCCTCGAAGGAGCGGCTGGCGGCGGTGCTGGACGGGTTCGTGTTCGACGCCCCGGCGCCTTGGCACGATCCAGCGGCGATCGTCCGCGCGGTCGACGAGAGCCCGCGCCCCGCCCCCGCCCAGCCGACCCCGCCGCGCTCGGACCTGCCCGACGCCGGTCCCGAGGGCTCGCTGGACCAGTCGCCGGGAGCGCAGGTGGCGCGACTGACCGAGCTCGCGGAGTCGACCCTGGGCGGGGCCGACCAGGTGGCGCTGGCCGACGTGCTCGGCGCCGACTGGCCCGCCGCCCGGCGGCTGCTGGCCGACCTGACCAGCGTGGACCTGCGGCCCGAGCTGCCGTACCGGCTGCGCTGGTCCGACGAGCTGACCGCCGACCCCGACCACGAGCTGTCCTGGCTGTCCCACGGATTCCTGGAGCGCACGTGACCGACCCCACGACCCGCAAGGGCGAGGACGGGCCGGCCGCGCACGCGCGGGCCCGCTCGCACGGCCCGCTCAGGCTGGGCCCGAGCGAGCCCGCCCCGTCCGGCATGGTACGGCTCTCGCACGCCGACTCGACCGGCCTCGCGCTGCCCGTGTGGCCCGACGGGGCGACGCCGTCCCTGCTGGAGGAGCACCAGATCAACCCGGTCGCCGTGGAGCGGGCGGGCGAGACGCGCAGGGTGCTGGCCGCCTGCCTCAAGTGCTGCTGGAGCGACCTGTCGGCCGACCCGTGGCCGGGCGAGCCCGCCCCCGCCGACCTGGTCCTCGACACCTACCGGGCGCTGATCGGCAGGAACGACGACCTGATGCGCAACTGGGCGGTCGGCGCGCTGCGCCGCCTGCACGACTCGGCGTGGATCGTCCTGTCCGACGGTGTGGTCCGGCTGGGCCCGCGCTGCGCCACCTGGCCGGTCGAGGCGCACGCCCAGCTCAAGGAGCTGGTCCGCCGCCTGCCCGAGCCGCCCGCCGGCCTCACGGTGGTGGCGGACGCCGACATCGTCGCCGCCGCTCCCGCCGAGGTGCCCTCCTCGATGAGCGCGCCGGAGGCAGGCGAGTTCGACGACCTGCTCGGCGGCTACGACGAGCGGCGCAGGGCCGAGCTGGTGGCGGCGTTCGTGGTGGTCGAGCACGCGGCCGAGCCGGTGCCGGAGGCCAGGTTCGGGGCGCTGCGGGATCCGGCGCTGCGCCGTACGCTCGGCGAGATGCTCGCCCGGCGCGGGCGCACGCTGATCCAGCATCGGGAGCGGTGGACCTCCGGCTACGACGACGCGGTGGCGGCGAAGGCCGGCGGGGCGCTCGGGGAGAGTGAGCGGGCGGTGCTGACGCTGGTGCTGGTGCACTCGGTGGCCATTCCCCGGGCCGAGGGCGTGCTGCCGGAGGACACCTGGCTGTCCCCGCATCCGACGCCGGTGGACGACCTGCGGCGGCACACCCAGCTGCCGATCGGCGAGCTGGAGGCGGCGCTCAGAGGGCTCCGGCACGCGGGGCTGCTCGCCCAGGTGAAAGCCGGTGAGGAGGCGGGCGGCTATGTCCCGGGGCCGCAGTTCCACCGGCTCACCCCGGCGGTGCGGCGGCGGCTGCAGGAGGAGCTGATCCTGGCGGCGGGGCCGCACACGCCGCTCGCGGCGGCCGTGCGATCGAGAAGGACCACCGAGTAGGACGCGGTGCTGGTGTGTTGTGCGTGCGGATGACGAAGGGTAGCGGGATTACAGGTGTCGCAGGTCGAGAACGTCGTCGGGGACCGGGTGCTGATCGCCGTGCAGGCGGTCAACATCTCCCGGTTGTCGACCCATCCGGTGCCGACCGTCCCCGGCACGCTGATCGTCGTGGCCGGGGCGGGACCGAAGGACTCCAACGGGGCGGGCAAGTCCTCGTTCATCGCCTCGATCACGGCACTGCTGGGTGACGAGCAGTGGCGGTTCGCCTCGGGCGCCAAGGCGGTGTCCGAGCTGCTGTTCAACGCCGAGCTGGCCAGCGGCGCCGGTGGACGCCAGTGGGCCAGCGCCGACCACGGCTACATCGTGGGCGTCTTCGGACCGGCGACCGCGGGCGAGGTGCCTGAGAAGGCGGCAGCCGAGAACGAGGAGCAGGCCGCGCACCTGGAGGGCGGCGAGCTCGACGGGGCGATCACGGTGTGGCTCCGGGTCAACCAGGAGGCGCCGCACCTGGAGATCCGCTGGGCCGAGGGCGTACACCTGGCCTCGGCCGCCTCCGAGGCGGAACGGGTCGCCAGGGCCGACGCCCTCTGGACGGCCCTCCCCCGCTCGGCGGGCCGCCGCGACGTGGTGGCCCGCGACCTCACCAAGGTCCTGTACGGCGACCGCGTCCGCTGCGTCTCCTTCCTGTCCACCTCGGTCCGCAGCAAGGTCGCCACCAACCTGCTGTCCCAGCCGCTCAACGAGATCTCCCCCGAGCGGGTCTTCGAGGCGATCGCCGCCCTGACCGGCCTGGACGCCGAGCTGGAGCAGGAGCGGGAGGCGCGGCGCGACGAGCACGCCAAGCGGGTGCGGGCGGCGCAGGCGGGCGAGCGGCTGGCCGAGTTCGAGACGGAGTCCGGGGCGCTGCTGACCACCTTCGACCGCCGCGACCAGGCCCGGGTCAGGCTCGCCGACGCGCTGCGCTGCTGGCGCGGACGGCAGGCCCGCCGCCTGTCCGACGCGGCCGACCGGGACGAGGCGCTGGCCGCCGAGCTGGAGCGGCACCAGGCCTCGGCCGCCTCGGCGGGCGAGGCGATCGCGATGGTGAAGGCCGAGATCGCCACGCTCAAGGACGACACGCTGGACCGGCAGGTGGGCGAGGCGCGCAAGGAGCTGGCCACCCTTCAGGCCAGGGCCGCCAAACTGGACGCGGACCGGGCCGTCGCGGAGAACTCGGCCGACGAGCTGCGCGGCCAGATCCCCTCGCTGGAGGACCGGCGCAGGTTCGCCGACGGGCGCGACGTGCCGGCGGCCGAGCGGGAGCTGACCGCGGCCCGCTTCCGGCTGAACGAGGCGCTCAAGGCGCTCGGCGTCGCCGACCGGGAGGTGGCCTCGGCGCAGGCGGCGCTCGACGACGCCGAAGGCGGACCGGCGGCGGCCCAGCTCAATGCCCTGACCTCGGCGGGCGTCGCCGCGACGGGCCTGCTCGACGCCCTCGACGTGGCCGAACAGGCCCGCGACCTGGTCGAGGTGGACGCGCTGCGGGGCTGGCCGCACGAACACGCGGTGATCGTCGACGCCGCCGAGCTCGACGCCGCCGCCGTCGCGCTGGCCGCTCTGCCGGGCTCGGTGCTGGTGAGCGCGGCCGGGGTGAGCGTCGTCGGCGCGTTCGGCGGGACGGCGACCGGGCGGGAGGCCAGGATCAAGGCCGCCGAGCAGCGCCTGAACCGGGCCAAGGACGCGCAGGAGGACGCGGCGCAGGCCGTGGGCGACGCCGAGGAGCAGGTCGCCGAGGCCGGGCGGCGGCTGGACGGGGCGCAGGCCGGGGTGCGGCTCGCCGACCTGGAGCGGCGGCTGGCCGAGCGCAGGGCACGGCTGACCGAGCTGACCGGCGCGCTGACCGAGCTCACGCCGAAGGTCGCCGAGGCCGAGCGGCAGGCGGGCGCGCTGGACTTCAGGGCGCGCACCCGCGACATGGAGAGCGAGCGCCTCGAAGGCCGCAGGGCGCGCCACGAGGCCGACCGCGACCAGGCCCGCGGCCAGGAGGCGAGGGTCGGGCAGGAGCGGGCCGCGCTGCGGCTGGAGGAGCTGGCCAGGGAGTGGGGCGGCACGATCGACGGCGCCCGCGAGTGGCTGCGGGCGCTGCCGGAGGAGGAGCGTCCGCGCACCGCGGAGGAGTGGTGGCGGGCCGCCGAGCGCCTCTTCGACCAGGCGCAGCGCGACACCTTCCCGGGCGAGGACGACGAGGTGCCCGAGGAGCTGGCCTACCTGCTGGCCGAGCGGGCGGGCCGGACCGCGCGCGAGCAGGCGACGTTCGCGGCGGTGTGCGGGTCGCTGGCGTCGTACCTGCGCGGGCAGGAGGAGTACGAGAAGCACCAGCGGCGCCAGATCGAGACGCAGGTCGTGACCAGGCAGCGGGACCTGGCCGCCGCCGAGCGGGGCGCCGAGGAGGCCGCCCAGCTCACCTCGGTGCACCGAGCGGCGCTGAGCGCGGCGATCAAGGCGCGACTGGGCAGGGTGGCGGAGGAGTTCGAGAAGCTCGACACCTCCTACGGCGGGTACGGCGCGACGCTGGAGTTCCCCGTGCCGCCCGCCCCGGCCGACCCGGAGCAGCGCTGGCAGTGGCGGGTCACGCCCAAGTGGCGGCGCGGTGAGGGGCAGGGGTTCGTGCCGTACAACCGGCGGGCCAACACCGCGCTGATGGACGAGAAGGCGGTCAAGCTGGTGTGCGCGGCGGCGATCGCGTCCTCCGGCGGCGGGAACCTCTGCCTGGTGCTCGACGAGCTGGGGCGCAACCTCGGCAAGGAGCACCGGCGGGAGGCGGTGGCGCTGTTCCGCAGGATCGGCGAGACCTACGGCATCACCGTGATCGGGGCGCTGCAGGACGACATGGAGCCGTACGCGGTCGACGCGTGCGGGCAGTACATCAAGTTGCGGCGGTCGAGTGACGCCATGCCGTACAACGAGCCGCCGGTGATCATCGGGCATGACGAGCACGCGGAGCGGGTGCGGGCGCTGGCCGCGTTCGTGGACCGGAGGCCCAGCTCTTGACCATGTCGCCGTGTCCGGCTGTTCCGGCCGCCAAGAATCCGGTAGCTTCCACCATCAGATGACATATGCCGCCTCTGACGCCGAAGGCCATCGCGCGATGGCCCTCGCGCTGCGTGTGGGCGAACTGCTGCTCGGCAGCGGCGAGGCCACCGAGACCGTCGGCGGCACGATGCGCAGGATCACCCAGGCGTACGGCGTGGGGCACGTCGAGGCGGACGTCAACCTGTCGGCGATCACGCTGTCGCACGTGCCGCAGGACGGGCGGGCGCCGGCGACGGCCGAGCGGCGGGTGCGCAGGCGGCAGCCGGACTACGACCGGCTGATCGCCGTGCACGCCCTGGTCGAGCAGATCACCGCCGCGGTGCCGCCGCTGAGCGAGGCCGAGGAGCGGCTGCGCGAGATCACCCGTCGGGTGGGCGTGTACCCGAACTGGGCGGTCGTCGCCTCGCTCGCGCTGATCGCGGCGTCGGCGGCGGTGCTCATCGGCGGCGGGCCCACGGTCGCGGCGGCGGCGTTCGTCGCCACCGTGCTGGGCGACCGCACCGGGGCGTGGCTGGAGCGGCGCGGGGTGGCCGAGTTCTTCCAGCTCGCGGTCGCCTCGGGGATCGGCTCGCTGGTGGCGGTGCTGCTCATCTGGCGCGAGGTGCCCGTGCAGGCGTCCGCGGTCGTGGTCGGCGCCGTGATCGCGCTGTTGCCCGGACGGCCGCTGGTGGCGTGCGTGCAGGACGGCATCGCGGGCGAGTACGTCACCGCGACCGGGCGGCTGACCGAGATCATCTTCATCGTGGCCGCGGTCATCTCCGGGATCGGCACCACGATCACCGTCGCGGTCAGGATGGGCGTGCCGATCAGCGTGGACAACGTGCCGACCGCGCCGCTGTCGATGGCGGCGCCACAGCTCCTGGGGGCGCTGGGGGTGAGCCTGACGTTCGCGGTGGCGCTGCTGGTGCCGCCGCGGTATCTGCTCGGCGGGGCGTTCGGCGGAGGGCTGATCTGGGTCGGCTATGTGTACCTGAGCTGGCAGGGGCTGCCCTCGCTGATGGCCACGACGCTGGCGGCCGCGGCGGTGGGGCTGCTGGGGACGGCGTACGCGCGGTGGGTGAAGGTCCCGGCGATGGTGTTCGTCATTCCGTCGATCGGTCCGCTGCTGCCGGGCACGCTGCTGTACCGGGGGATGCTGGAGATGAGCGTCGGCGAGCTGTCCACCGGGGCGCTGCACCTGGTGGGGGCCCTGTCGATCGCGCTGGGCATCGGCGCCGGCGTGATCCTCGGCGCCGAGATCCTGCGCGCCTTCGAGACCCGCACCCTCCGCATCCGCCCGGCGTCCCGCCGGACCCGGGGCTACTGACCTTCCCCGCCCGGGGGCGGGCCGGTGTAGACGGCTCGGGGGCGGAGGAGGGTGTCCCGGTCGTACTCCTCCAGGGCGTGGGCCAGCCAGCCCGCCGTACGGGCGATGGCGAAGACGGCCTCGCCCGCGCCGGGGATCATGCCGGCGGCCGCGGCGAGGGCGGCGAGCGCGAAGTCCACGTTCGGTTCCGGCGCCGAAGGAGGCGCCGCCGTGCAGCGGCCTGCCCACCACGCCGAGCTCGGTGAGCACCACGGCGTACGGGTCGGCCTTGACGGAGGCGGCGACCCTGGCCGCCAGCGTGGACGCGGCCAGCCGGGTCTGACCGGGGAGTACGGCGGCAAGGCCGGGTTCAGGCACGTCATGGACGGGCTCGGCGTGGAGGTGGCCGACGAGGAGCTGTCCTTCCAGCTCGTCCAGCTCTGCAACGCGATGACCGGACGGCCGCTGACCGACGACGAGCTGCGCCTGATCGCCGCCTACCCGCGCGAGCTGGCGTCGCTGTTCCCCAGCACTCTCGCGTAACGCTCGGCGGTCTCGGGCAGCATGAGCAGGCAGACCAGGCTGAGTACGGCCATCGCCGCGACGTACCCGCCGACCGCCACCGGGCCGAGCCCGGCCGCCCGCATGGCCGTCGCCACCAGCGGCGGCACCGCGCCGCCGAGCACGCCGCCGAGACTGTAGGCGACGGCCGCCCCGGTGTAGCGGTACTCCGTCCTGAACAGCTCCGGCAGGTAGGCGCCCATCGGCCCGAAGATCAGGCCCATCAGGCCGAGCGCGCCCGCCAGCGCGACCCCGGCCAGCGGGACGGAGCCGGTGCCCATCAGCGGGAACATCACCAGGCCCCACCCCACCGCGGCGGCCGTGCCCGCCAGCAGCGTGCGCCGCCTGCCCAGCCGGTCGGAGGCCGCCGCCGAGAGCGCCGTGGCGACACCCATGACGAGTACGGCGAGCATGGTGAGGCCGAGCATCGTGGTGCGCGGCACGCCGGGCGTGGCGGTGCCGTACGCGAGGCAGTACGTCGTGGCCGTGTAGAACAGCGTGTACGTGACGACCATCGCGCCCGCGCCGAGCAGCACCCGCCGCCCCTGGTGGCGCATCAGGCCGAGGAACGGCACCCGGGCGACGCGCCGCTCGTCCAGCACGGTCTGGAAGGCGGGCGTCTGGGGCCGAGCTGCGGGAACATCGCGTACCGGCCGCGGCGGCCCGGCGGGGCGTGCTCGGCGGCCAGCAGCGCGGCGCCGCCCCACTCGCCGCCGAGGCCGATGCCCTGGGCGAAGCGCAGCAGCACCAGCAGGACGACGCCCGCGGGCGTCCCGGCGGGCAGCACGCCGATCGCGACCGTGGACAGGCCCATCAGCAGCAGCGAGACGACCAGCGGCGACTTGCGGCCGACGCGGTCGCCCCAGTGGCCGAACAGCGCCGAGCCGAGCGGGCGTGCCAGGAACGCCACCCCGAAGGTGGAGAAGGCGGCCAGAGTGCCGGTGGTCCGGTCCAGGTGGGGGAAGAAGGCGGTGTCGAACGCCAGCGCGGCGGCCGTGGCGTAGATGTAGAAGTCGTAGAACTCGATCGCCGTGCCGACCAGGCCGGCCGCGGCGACGCGGGCCCCCTGCCGCACGCTCAGCCGTGGGTGACGTCGATGACGCAGAAGCGGTTGCCCTCGGTGTCGGCGAGGACCACGAAGTCGGGGTCGTCCGGGTACAGGTCCCAGTCGACGCGGACGGCGCCGAGCGCGACCAGCCGTTCGACCTCGGCGGCCTGCTCGGCGGCGTCGGCGGCGAACAGGTCGAGGTGGACGCGCGGATGCGGCTCGACGGGGGACTCGCTGAGGCCCAGGGCCAGGGTGGGGCCGTGGGTTCCCTCGGCCGGGTGCAGCCAGTGCCAGTCGTCGTCGCCGCTCCGGCGGACGGTGTAGCCGAGCGCCTGCGACCAGAACGCGAGGGCGCGTTCCATGTCCTGGACACCGATCACGATCTGGCCGATCCGCAGCATGCTAACGATTCTGCCAGGCAGGGGGCTTTCACGTTGGTCATCATTCGAGGGCGTGGCGGAGGGTGTACTCGGCGGTGGCGTAGTCGCCGCCTTGGAGTTGGTCACCGGTGAAGTACTGCGCTGTTTCGAGGAGTCGTTGCGCCCAGGACTCGGCGTCATCGTGGGGCCGGTAGCCGATCTCGTCGCTCAGCTCCCAGAACCGGCGTGTGTTGGCCGATACCGCGTAGGCGGTGGTGAAGGTGATGTCAGGCCGGGTCAGCGCGGCCCAGACGAACCCGGCGCAGTCGCGCGGGCTCAGCCAGGTGGCCAGGTGCCGCGGCTCGCTCGGCTCCGGTTCGAGACTGCCGATGCGCAGGCACACCACTTGCAGGCCGAACTTGTCGGCATACAGGCGGCCGAGAGCCTCGACAGCGACCTTGCTGACGCCGTAGAGCCCATCGGGGCGTGGCGGCATCTCCACCGAGACCATCTGCTTGACCGGGTAGCAGCCGGTCAGCCGGTTACTGCTGGCCAGCACCACACGCTTCGTCCCTGTACGCCGAGCCGCCTCCAGGACATCATGCGTACCCAGCACATTTCCGACCAGGAGACTGTCGAGCGGCGCCTCGTCCGGCACACCGGCCAGGTGCACGATCGCGTCGGCGCCCTCGATGATCGATGCCACGTCCTCGGCGCCGGACAGCTCGGCCTGGCGGACCTCCTCGTTGGCCCCTTCGGCGACCAGCGGCACCCGATCAACCGAGATCAGCCGCCGCACCCGGTGCCGCAGCGATTCACGCAGCACAGACCCCACTCGTCCGGCAGCACCGGTGAGAACAACCGTCTCCAACGTCATGTGCCTGAGTGTGCCACCCACCACCGACGAGCCTGATCGCCGGGGGCGAGGTGTGTGCGGGCTCAGGCCGTGACGGAGAGGGACAGCGTCGAACCCGTGCGGGTCTTGGTGACCTTGAGCTGGGCCGGGATGCGGGTACGCAGCTCGGCGACATGGCTGACGATGCCGACCGCCCGGCCGCCGTCGCGCAGCCCGTCCAGGATGTCGAGCACCCCGTCGAGCGTGTCCTCGTCCAGTGTGCCGAACCCCTCGTCGACGAAGAGCATGCCGATCTCCGCCCCGCCCGCCTCGGCGGTGACCACGTCCGCCAGCCCCAGCGCCAGCGCGAGGGAGGTGATGAAGCTCTCCCCGCCCGACAGCGTCGCCGGATCGCGCCCGTTGCCCGTCCAGCCGTCGAGCACGCGCAGCCCGAGCCCGCCGCCGGACCGGCTCCTGGCGCCCGCCGTCTTGCTCATGACGTGTTCGAGCTGGTAGCGCCCGCCCGACATGTGATCGAGCCGCTCGTTGGCCGACTCGATCACCTGCCGCAGCCGCTCCCCCAGCACGAACGACGACAGGCTCGTACTCCACTGGTTGTCGCTCGACGTCCCACTGGCCAGTGCCGCCAGCCGTTCGGCCATCCGGTGGCGTTCGGCGGCCGGCTCCCAGCGCTTGAGCCGGTCGGCCAGCTCGGCGTACAGCTGTGAGAGCCGCCGTACCCGGCTCTCGGCCCGGTCGCGCGCCGACGCCAGCGTGGTGTGCGCCTCCTCGGCCCTGTCCCGCTCGGCCTCCAGGGCCGCCAGGTCGGGTGCGGGCTCCGCGGCGGCGGCCACGAGCTCGGGGTCGGCGAGCGTGCGGGTGACCGCCGCGTGCCGCGCGTCCAGCTCGCGCAGCCTGGCCTCCTTCTCCGCCCGCTCCGGCTGGGTGCGCACGGCCGCCACCACCTCGTCGCAGTCCGCGAACCCGGCCTCCACGGCCGCCGCGTCCGCCGTGGCGACCGCCCGCGCGTGTTCGGCCTCGGCGCCCTCGGCCGCCTGCGTCGCGTCCAACGCCTCGCGCAGCAGCTCAGCCTCGTCCCCCAGCCGCTCCAACCGGGCCGCCAGCGTCACGTCACCGCCCCGCGCCCCCTCGATCCGCGCCGCCAACCGCCCGATCTCCGCCCCCGTCTCCTCCAGCCTGGTACGGCCCGCGGCAAGCTCCCGCCCAAGCCCGGCCCCCACCTCGGTGAGCCGCGCCCGCTCAGCCTCAAGCTCCCCAGCCCGTACGGCCAGCGCGGGCTCACTCCGAGCCGCCTCCCGAAGCCTGGCGAGCTCCTCCTCCGCCTGCCCCACCTCCGCCAGCGCCTCCCGCGCACAGTCCCGCGTCGCGGGGGTGTCGGGGGGTGTGAGGCGGGCGAGGGATTGGAGGGCGTCGAGGAAGCGGGTGAGGGCCTCGCCCTCGTGTTCGGCGGCTGTCGTCAGGTCGGCGAGGAGGCGGATCTCGGTGGTGAGCCGTTCGCGGCGGGCGGTGAGGTCCGGGTCGTCGCCGCGTGCCTGGTCGAGGCGGGCGCGGACGCGCTCACGGTCGGCCGTCGAGGCCGCGAGGGTCGTACGGGCCTCGGTCAGGAGGCGGTCGGCCTCGTGTGTCCGGTCGCGTACCCGGTCGAGCTCGGCTTCCAGGCGCTGGGCCTCGGCCTCGCGCGCCTGCTCCTGCTCGGCCGCCGCCGAGAGGTCCGCCAGCTCCTGCCGGGCGGCGGACAGGTCGCCCTCGGCCCGCGCCGCGTCGAGTCCTTCGGGGATCTGCTCCAACCGGGAGACCACCCCTGTGAGCACCGCCTCGGCGGCCTGGCGTTCGGCGAGTGCGGTGTCGTAGGCGGCCTGGGCGGCGGCCTCGTCGTCACCGGCGTACACCGCTTCGGCCGGGGAAGCCGGCGACGGGTGATCGGCCGAGCCGCAGACCGCGCACGGCTCGCCGGGAGTGAGCTTGGCGGCCAGTTCGGCGGCCATGCCGTCGATGCGCGCCTGCCGCACCTCCTGCAGCCGATCCCGCGACGCCTGGGCCCGATCGACGGCGGCCTCATGCTCGGCCTTCGCGACCTCCAGCTCGGCCAACAGCTCCGCCCGGCGCCGTACGGCGTCGAGGACCGCGGCAGCCGCCTCGCCCGCGGCGCGCACGACCGGCAGTCGCCCGGCCGCGGCCCGAGCCTCGGCCAGCCGCCCGTTCGCCTCACCGAGCAGCGCGGGCAACTCCTCCAGCGCCGCCCTCCCCTCGGCCTCGCGTCCGGTGAGCGTCACCAGCTCGGCTTCGAGCCTCGCGACCCGCCGCTCCACCTCGGCCAGCCGCTCTTCCTCCGCCCGCAGCCCCTCCAGGGCCGCGAGATCATCACGCGCTCCCCGCTCCTTACCCACCGCCCACTCACGCACCGCGCGCCACCGCACGGGCCCGTCCAATGGCGCGCGGACCACCCCGCCGTCGCCCTCAAGCGAGGGGGAAAGGGGCGCGTCTGGACTCTCGTCTTCCCCTTGAGCCGCAGGTGGTGTGCCCGCGTCCTCCGGCCGGAGTGCGAGTGCTTGATGGGCGGAGAGCAGGGTGTCCGGGAGGGACGCGAGCTTGGTGGAGACGTTGCTCTTGGCGTCGGCGAGGGCCGTGGCGAGGGTGTCTCGGCGTTCGATCGCGTGGAGGCGGGTGGTGACCGCGGACTTCACCGCTTCCGCGGCCGGGATGCGGGCGGCCTCCAGACGGGCTTCGGCGAGTGCCCGCTCGGCCGCCTTCTGCTCGGCGGGCAGCACGTCCAGCCTGGCCGCCGTCCCGGCCTCCTCGGCGGCCAGCGCGGCGATCCTCCGTTCGAGCGCCGAGTGGTCGTCGCGCAGGCCGGAGAGCCTGCTCTCGTCCTCGACCATCTCCGACACCCTGGTGATCTCACTCAGCCGCTCCCGCTCCAACCGCGCAAGCCACTCACTGGCCGGGTCGCCAGGAGCGCCTGCCTGGGTGGCGGATTCCGGTGCGAGGATCCTGGGGCTTTCCGAGAAGGAGACGGTGAGGAGGGGGCGGGCTCGGGCGACGGCGTCGGCGGAGAGGGACTTGGCCTTGGTCGCCGCTTCGGCTCGCTGCCGGGCGGCGGCGATGAGGGGAAACACGCGGTCGGCGCGCGCGGCCTCTTCGAGGATCGTCTGCAGGTCGGAGCGTTCCTCCGCACGTTCGTCGAGAGTACGGCGAAGCGCCACGGCCTCGGCGTGCCGCCGCTGCCGGTCGGCGAGACCGGTCGCCCGCTCCACCCGCCCCCGCAACTCCCGCAACTCCGTCTCCCCCACGGCCCCGGCCCGCGCCGCCCGCGCGGCGACCGCCTCGGCCGCGGCCAACAGGTGCCCGGCCCATCGCACGGGCTCGACATCCGGGCGTGGCGCAAGCTCCTCCCCGCCCGGCACAAGATCTTCACCCACCGCCCCGGCCCGCACGAGGCCGTCCTCCACCACCCCCGCCCGCACGAGGCCATCCTCCACCACCCCCGCCCGCACGAGGCCGTCTCCCGCCGCGACCGCCCGCACCAGGTCCTCCCCCGCCGCCTCCTCCAAGCGGTTGACGGCGAAGTCCACCTCCTGCCGCCCCTCCTGCTGCTCGCGCCACGTCGCCTTGCGATGCTCGGCCAGCCACCCTTCGGCCTGTGTGAACACCTTCACCGCGAACAGCCGCTCCAGCAGCTTGCGCCGATCCTCCCCCTCAGCCCGCAGAAACCGGGCGAAGTCTCCCTGAGGCAGCATCGCGACCTGGCAGAACTGGTCGGCGTTCATGCCCACCAGCCCGCCGATCAGATCACCGGCCTCGTCGAAACGGGTGGTGAGCCCCTGCCATCCGGAGGCATGACCCTCCTGGACGACGACCTTGGCCTTCTCCTCGGTGAAGCCGGTGCCGCGCAGCTTGGGCCGCTGCCAGGCGGGCGACCGTTCGATACGGAGGAGACGGCCGCGCAGCGAGATCTCCAGGGTGACGCGCGGCCCAGCTCCGGCGGGCGCGTGGTCGCAGCGCAGGCTGCGGGCGTTGTTGCGCTGGCCGGGCACCTGGCCGTACAGGGCGAAGCAGAGGGCGTCGAGCAGGGTGGTCTTGCCCGCTCCGGTCGGCCCGTGCACGAGGAAGAGGCCCGCTTCGGCCAGTGCGTCGAAGTCGACGGTCTCGGTGCCGGGGAACGACCCGAACGCCGTGAGCGTCAACCGGTGCGGCCGCATCTACGCCATCGCCTCCTTGATCCTGGACTCCTCGATCGCCTGCCGGAGCAGCGCCTCCTCGGCCCGGTCGGCGGGCTCGCCGCGCACCTCGCGGACGAAGTCGAGCGCCACGTCGATCTCGGGCCGCCCGCTCAGCCGCTGGGCGGGCGCGGCGGGCGCCGCCCCTTCGGGCTCGAAGGACAGGGCCAGCGTATGGGGAAAGCGGGCGCGCAGCCGGTCCATGGCCGACTTGGGGCGGACCGGGTCGGTGAGGACGACCTGCAGCCAGTGGTCTTCGAGCGGGGCGTGCCGGTCGTCGGTCAGCAGGTCGTCGAGGTGGCCGCGGAGCCTGCCGACGGGGCGGGGCACGGGCGCGGGGACGAAGTCGGCGCCGGCCAGGCCGGAGGCGTCGAGGGTGACCAGCCAGGAGCCTTTGACCTGGCCGGTCTCGGAGAAGGAGTAGGCGAGCGGGGAGCCGGAGTAGCGCGCCGCCGGGGTCATCCGCTGGCGGCCGTGCAGGTGGCCGAGCGCGACGTAGTCGATGCCGTCGAAGGTGGTCAGCGGGACGTGTTCGACGCCGCCGACGCTGATGTCGCGCTCGCTGTCGCTGGCCTGGCCGCCGGTCACGAAGGCGTGGGCGAGGACCACGGATCGGCCGCCGCGCCGTACCAGATCGGCCTGGATGTGGGACATGGCGTGGGAGAGGGCGGCGGTGTGGGTGCGCTCGGGCAGGTCCCAGGGGGTGCGGACGAGTTCGGGCTCGAGGTAGGGGATGCCGTAGAAGGAGACGTCGTCGATGACGACGGGCTCCCAGGCGCGGGCGGGGTCGGTGCGCAGGTGCACTCCGGCGGCGTCGATGAGGTCGGCGCCGAAGCCGAGGCGCTTGGCCGAGTCGTGGTTGCCGCTGATCACGATGGTCCTGACCCGGAGCGCGGCCAGGCGGCGCAGCGCCTCGTTGCACAGCGCGACCGCGTCGACCGGCGGCAGGGCTCGGTCGTAGACGTCGCCCGCCACCGCCACCACGTCGACCCGCTCGGCGCGCACGGTCTCGACCAGGTGGTCGACGAACGCCGCCTGGCCCTCCAGGAGGCTCTCCCGGTGGAAGGACCGGCCCAGGTGCCAGTCGGAGGTGTGCAGGACGCGCATGTCGCAGGAAGCTAACAGGTCCCACCGACAAATGCAGGCACGACGCGAAGCTCGGTCCTCAGTGTTCACAGGGAGAAAACTCCCTCCCGTGAGCGGACACGCCCGGAGTAGGCTGAAAGATCAGCGGGCAGTCCAGTCTCTTGAGGAGGCCGATGCGCAGCGGCCGTGGCACTCTGAGCGTGGCCGTCGGCTTGGTGCTGGTGGCTCTCGCGGCGGTCGGTTACGCCCTTCCCCCGGCGTTCGACCCGCCGCCCCTGTCCGCCGACCCGATGTTCCAGGCGCTTCCCGCGCAGCCCGCCGCCGAGCACCGGGCGGTGCCCCAGCTCGGGTCGTTCCGCGAGGAGCAGGTCTCGCTGGAGGCGGAGCGGCAGCGGCTGGAGGGCACGGTCAGGATTCCGACCGCGCCGGGGCCGCATCCGGCGATGGTCTTCGTGTCGGGGTCGGGCAACGGCTCGCGCACCGAGTTCACCCCGCAGGCGGAGTGGCTGGCCAGGGCGGGCGTGGTGACGCTGGCCTTCGACAAGCGGACGGTCGGCTACGACTTCCGCGACCGGGACTTCGGCCTGCTCGCCGACGACGCGCTGCGCATGGTGCGGTATCTGCGCGCCCTGCCCGAGGTGGATCCCGCGCGTACCGGGCTGTGGGGGGTGAGCGAGGGCGGCTGGGTGGTGCCGATCGCCGCCGCCAAGAGCGCCGAGGTGGCCTTCACGATCCTGGTGTCCTCGCCGAATGTCTCCCCACTGCGCCAGGTCGCCTGGGCGCTGAACGAGCAGTTGCTGCGGCTGCGCGCGCCGATCGGCGCCCGCGACCTGCTGACCAGGGCGATGGGCGGCATCGGCTTCGACTTCCTGCGCTACGACGCGATGCCGGCGCTGCGCCAGGTCCGGCAGCCGGTCCTGGCGCTGTACGGCACGACCGACCCGTCCATCCCGTTCGTCGAGAGCACCAAGGCGCTGACGAAGGCCCTCGCGGAGGCGGGCAACGACGCGTACACGATCCGCTTCCTCGACCGCGCCGACCATGCGATGCGGATCAACGGCGGCCCGTTCGCGCCCGGCTACCTGGAGACGATGGGCAACTGGATCCTCGGCCTGCCCGACAGCGCCCGGCCCGCGCCCCGGCTGGCGGGTGAGACGCCGGTGCAGCGGTTCCAGGCCGCCGACGTCCCGGCCGCCCCCTGGTACGCCGCGGGCACCATGCTGGGCCTGACCATCTGCCTGGCCGCGGTCGGCTACGTGGCCGCACCGGTGGCCGAGCTGGTGGTCCGGCTGCGCGGCCGCAATCCGCCCGCCGAGGCGAACGCCAGGCTGTGGCCGCCGATCAGGCGCCGGCTGCGCCGGATGGCGTGGACGGGCCTGGGCCTGCTTGCGGCGGTGGTGGCGTTCATCATGCTGCTGGTGCTGTTCTCGGTGAACCAGGCGGGGGCCTGGCCGGCGGTGCTGTCCGGGTGGCTGGTGGTGCGGGTGCTGGCGCTGCTCATGCTGCTGCAGGAGGTCACGGCGGTGGCGACGCTGCTGGCGGCGCTGCGCGACGGCCTGCGGCCGACCCGCTGGCAGCATGTGGCGATCGCGGGCGTGCTGGGCGGCACAGGGTTGCTGCTGGTCGCGGCGGCCTACTACGGCCTGTTCTCCTTCCCCTGGTAGATGTAGGCGCGGGTCCAGCGGTCGATCTCGTCGAAGACCTGCTTGCGTACGGGCTCGGCCGACAGCACCAGGTCGTGCAGCCCTTCGGGGATGCGCACGCAGGTGACGTGCGAGCCGATGGAGGTGGACCAGCGGGCGATCTGCCGCGGGTCGAGCACAAGGTCGGCGGTGCGCGCCTCGGGTGTGAAGACGCGCAGCCGCATCCCCTTGGCGGAGGTGAGCACCAGCACGGGCACGTCCACGGCGAGGCCGCGGTGCAGCCGCCGGTGGGCGCGGCGGATCGCGGCCAGCCACATGCCGTGCACGGGGAAGCCGCCGAGGGGCTTCCACTCCAGGTCGTAGTCCCATTCGCCGCCGTGGTCGCGGTGCAGGCTCTGGCCGTACACGGTGGAGACGCCGACGGGCAGGGTGCGGGCGGTCCTGGACAGCGGGCCCTTGAGCACGTCGGCGGCCACCCGTAGCGGGGCTGGGACGTTCAGGTCGAGGAACGGGCTGTTGAGGACGAGTCCCTGCACCAGGCCCTGGCCGCGGACGCGGTCGGCCCAGAGGGCGGCGACCAGGCCGCCGGTGGAGTGGGCGTTGACGGTCAGCTCGTCGTGGTCCTCGCGGATGATCCGGACGGCCTCGTCGATCTCGGCGAAGTAGTCGGTGACGCTTCTGATCAGGCCCCTGGTCTGGTGGGGCAGCAGCGACCTGCCGTACTTGCGCAGGTCGAGGGCGTAGAAGTCGACCCCTTGGGCGACATAGTGGTCGGCCAGATGGTCCTGGAAGAAGTAGTCGGTGAAGCCGTGCAGGTAGAGGACCGCGCGGCGGGACCCGGCGCGCCGGGAGATCAGGGTGGCGACGACGGCGCCCTCGAAATCGGGAGCCATCGGCAGGACCGTGACGTCGTACATGTCGGTCACGCTAGCTCATATGGGTAATTCGGCTAGTCCGGCATGCTTTCCGATAGCTCGGCCTAGATGTTCACCCCTCGATAAGCTGATATTTGGTGGTAATCCGTAGGCTCCCCGTCGGTCTACGAAGCAGTGCACGGGGAAGCGGGGACAGTGTGACATCGAAACCGGTCGGCACCAGGGCGGTTCTGGGCTGGACACTGCTCTCGGCGGTGGCCCCCGGCGCCGCGCACCTGCGGGCCGGCTGGCGCAGGACCGGCCTCACCCTGCTCAGCCTGTACGCCGCGGCCCTGCTCGGGCTGCTGCTGGTGGTGCTGAGCGCGGACGGCGACCTGCTCGGGCTTCTGACGTCCAACGCCTGGTTGACCGGGATCACGATCGCCGCCGTGCTGCTGGGCGCCGCCTGGTTCGCGTTGATCGTGCACTCCTTCGTGGTGCTGAAGCCCAGCCGGCTCCCGCAGGGCGGCCAGATCCTCACCGGCGTGCTCGCCGGGCTGATCGCGGTCGCGGTGATCGTGCCGTTCGGGTTCGTCACCCGGCTCGTGTCGATCTCCCAGAAGACGCTGGACCGCGTGTTCGACGCCGCTCCCGCGCCGGTCCCGGCCGAGGGGGCGCCGGAGGATCCGTGGGCGGGCCGTACCCGGGTGAACCTGCTGCTGCTCGGCGGCGACGCCGACGACCACCGGCCGGGCGTGCGCACCGACAGCGTCAACCTGGCCAGCATCGACGTGCGCACCGGCAACACGGTGCTGCTGAGCCTGCCGCGCAACCTGGAACACGTGCGCTTCCCCCCGGGCACTCCGATGGCCACCCGCTTCCCCGACGGCTTCCGCCTGCCGGTCGGCCCCGGCGGCGGGCGCGACGACCTGCTGTTCGGCATCTGGGAGTACGCCGACGCGCACCCCGAACTCTTCGGCGGCAAGACGAAACAGGGCGCGAAGACGCTGATGGAGGCGGTCGGCTACACCCTCGGCCTGAAGATCGACTGGTACGCCCTGGTCAACATGTGGGGCTTCGCCCGGCTCATCGACGCGATCGGCGGCATCACGCTGACCGTCGAGCAGGACGTGGTGTTCGGCAAGTACAACGAGGGCCTGGTCAAGGCGGGCACCAGGCGGCTCAAGGGCGCCGACGCGATGTGGTACGCCCGCTCGCGCACCTTCAGCGATGACTTCACCCGCATGCGCCGCCAGCGCTGCGTGCTCGGCGCGCTGCTCGGCCAGGCCGACCCCGCGACCGTGCTGACCCGGTTCGACCGGATCGCGCTGGCCACCAAGGAACTGGTCAGGACCGACATCCCGCGCCCGATGCTGGAGCACCTGGTGCCGCTGGCGCTGAAGGTCAAGAGCGCGCGGGTGACGAGCGTGCAGTTCGTCCCGCCGCTGATCCGCACCGGCGACCCCGACTGGGACCGGATCCGGTCGATCACCGCCAAGGCCGTCGCGGACTCCGCCGCCCGCGCGCCCCTCGCGGCCACCGCCACCCCCTCACCCTCACCCGGCGACACGAAGAAGCCGGACGACCTGGCCAGGCCCAAGGGTCTCGGCGAGGGCTGCGCCTAGAACACCGGGCGCACCTCGCCGACGGGCACGCCGCCGCCGAGGACGGCCACCGTCTCGAAGGCCGCGGCGCCCGACACCTCGCAGCCCATCCGCCGCAGCAGCGCCAGGGCGATGGCGGTGGTCGCGCGCGGGCTGCCGTCGATGACCTTGACCGCGGCGGTGTGGCCGGAGGCGAGGGCGGCGACCAGCACGCCTTCGGCGCCGCCCTTCACCAGAGCGCCCGGCAGCGCCCGCATCAGCTCGGTGTTCTGGTGGCCGGTGCCGCCGACGTACTCGGGGTGGTCCCGCATCGCGTCGGCGACCTGCCGGGGCGCGCTGCCCGGCGCGGCCTCGACCAGCGCCTGGATCGCGCGGGCGAGCCCGGTGAGCGACTGGCCGAACAGCGGGGCGCCGCAGCCGTCGACGGCGACGTGCGCGGCCTTCTCGCCCGACAGCTCCTCCACGGCCGACCGGACCCGCCGCTGCAGCGGGTGGGCCGGGTCGAGGTAGGCGCCCGTCTCCCAGCCGGAGACGGCGCAGGCGGCCAGCATGGCGGCGTGTTTGCCGGAGCAGTTCATCCGCTCGCGCGAGCGGCCCGCGCCTTCGCGGATCAGGCGGTGGCGGGTGGTCTCGTCCTCGGGCCAGTCCTCGGGGCAGGCCAGGGCGTCGAGGCCGAGGCCGTGCTCGCCGAGCATGGCGGCGACCAGCCGTACGTGGAAGTCCTCGCCGGTGTGGCTGCCCGCGGCGATGGCCAGGCTCGCGCCCGTCAGGGGCGCGCCGGAGGTCAGGCAGGCCAGCGCCTGGAACGGCTTGGCCGACGAGCGCGGCAGGACCGGCCGCTCGGCGGGGCCGAACGCGACCTCCACCCGGCCGCCGGGCGCCAGGCCCACGGCGGCGCCGTAGTGGACGCTCTCGGTGAACCCCGAGCGCACGACCTCGGCGAGGGCGGCGAGTTCAGGCACGAGCGGATCTCCTTAGGTTGTGCGGGCGTCGAGGACGCGGGCGAGCTTGGACAGCGACGCGTTGACGACCAGGTAGACGAGCGCGACCACGATGTAGGTCTGGATGAGCAGGCCGTTGTAGGTGGCCAGTACCTTGCCCGAGTACAGCAGCTCGGCGTAGCTGACCACGAAGCCGAGCGAGGTGTCCTTGAGCAGCCCGACCGACTGGCTGACGATCGACGGCAGCACCCGGCGGGCCGCCTGCGGCAGCAGGATCATGCGCATGGTCTGGCCGACGGTGAGCCCGACCGCCAGGCCCGCCTCGCGCTGCCCGCGTTCGACGGACAGGATGCCGGCGCGGAAGATCTCGGCGAAGGCGGCCGCGTTCGACACCGTCAGCGGCACCACGAGCTTCCAGAACAGCGGCAGGTCGAGACCGTACCGGGGCAGGGCGAACAGCACCACGTAGACCAGCAGCAGCGCGGGGATCGTGCGCACGACCTCGACGTAGGCGGCCGCGGGCCCGCGCACCCAGCGCCGCTCCGACAGCCGCCCGAGCGCGAGCAGCAGCCCGAGCCCCATGGACAGCGCCGCCGCGACGACCGCGGCGAGCGCGGTCGCGCCCAGCCCGTTCAGCAGGTAGCGCCACATCGGCCAGGTCGTGTACGGCTGCCAGCGCTCGTAGCCGAGCTGCCCGTTGGCCGCGAACTGCCGCACCGCCAGGGCGGCCAGCGCGACCGCCGCCAGTGTGCCGACGACGGTGGCGATCCTGATCCGCCGCCTGGCGCGCGGGCCGGGCTCGTCGAAGAGCAGGCTGCTCATCGGATCATCACCAGCCGTCGTTCGAGCCGCCCGGTGACGAATCCGGCGCAGGCGGCGATCAGGGCGTAGGCCAGTCCGGCGCCCACGAAGATGGGGATGGGCTGGGCCTCCAGGAGGTTCACCCGGTTGGCGGCGGCCGTCAGGTCGACGACGCCGACGGCCGCGGCGAGCGAGGTGTTCATGGTCAGCGCGATGAAGACGTTGCCGAGCGGCTGGACCACCGTGCGCAGCGCCTGCGGCAGGATGACGTGCCGCAGCGACTGGCGGAAGGTCAGGCCGAGCGCCCTGGCCGCCTCACCCTGTCCCTGACCGACCGCGTTCACGCCCGAGCGCAGCGCCTCGGCGACGTAGGCCGCCTCGTACAGCGCGATGACCACGACCGCGGTCACCAGCAGGTCGGCCTGGATCCCGATCTCGGGCAGGCCGAAGACCGCCAGCACCAGCAGCACGAGCAGCGGCAGGTTCTGGAACGTCTCCACGTAGGCGGTGCCGAGGCCGCGCAGCACGCCCACCGGGCTGACCCGCATGGCGGTGATCAGCACGCCCACCACCGCCGCGCCCGCGAAGGACGCGGCGGTGAGCTGGAGCGTCACGATCAGCCCCTGCCAGAACTCCGGCAGGTGGTCCAGGATGACGGACATCAGGAACCCGGCACCGAGCCGATCTGCGGCGGCGCGGGGGCCTCGCCCTGCACGACCGTGCCGATGGAGTTCTTCCAGACCTGCTGCCAGAGCCCGGCGTCCTGGGTCTTCTTCAGCCAGCCGTTGACGAACGTCTTGAACTGCTCGTCGCCGTGCTTGAGCCCGATGCCGTAGGGGTCGACGGTGAACGGGTTGCCGATCACCTGGATCGCCGGGTCCTTCTGCGCGTTGGCCACCAGCAGCGTCTCGTCCTGGACGTAGGCGACGCCCCGGTCCTGCTTGAGCGCCTGCATGGACTCGGGGTCGCTGCCGAAGGTGATGATCTCGGCGTCCGGCGCGATCTTCTTGATCGCCGGGATGGCCGGGGTGTTGGCCCCCGCGATGACCTTCTTGCCGTTCAGGTCCTCCGGCTTGGTGATCCCGGTGGTGCCCTTCTTCACCGCGATCGACAGACCGGAGGTGTAGTACGGCCCGGCGAACGCGACCTGCTTGGCCCGTTCCGGCGTGATCGTGTACGTCTGGAACACCACGTCCACGGTGCCGTTGGCGAGTAGTGCCTCACGGGTCTCCGACGCCGAGTTGACGATCTTCACCTTCGGCTCGCCGATGATGTACTTCGCCAGCGCCTTGCCCATGTCGGCGTCGAAGCCCTCGACCTCGCCGCTGACCGGGTTCTGCTGCGACAGCAGCGGCGCGTCCAGCGACCCGCCGACGATGAGCTCGCCGCGCTTCTTGATCTTTTCCATCGTCGAGCCGGGCAGGATCTCCGCGGCGTCGGCGACGGGCGCACCGGCGAGCAGCCCGCTCGCGGCGGGCTTGCCCTCTCCGGGTACGGCCGGGCTGCTCCCGGAGTCCGTGCTCGAACAGGCCGCCAGGCCCAGGAGCGACACGGCGACGACAGCGACCATCCGCTTCATGGACACCATCCCTTGCGTTTTCAGTGGGTGAGGACCTTGGCCAGGAAGTCCCTGGCCCTGTCGGTCTGGGGTGCGTCGAAGAAGGCGTGCGGCGCGCCCTGCTCGACGATCTGGCCGTCGGCCATGAACACGACGCGGTCGGCCGCCCGCCGTGCGAAGCCCATCTCGTGGGTGACGACGACCATGGTCATCCCGTCGGCGGCGAGCCCCGTCATGACGTCGAGCACCTCGCCGACCATCTCGGGATCGAGGGCCGAGGTGGGCTCGTCGAAGAGCATCACCTTGGGCCGCATGGCCAGGGCGCGGGCGATGGCCGCCCGCTGCTGCTGCCCGCCCGAGAGCTGGGCGGGCAGCTTGCCCGCCTGCTCGGCGATGCCCACCCGGCCGAGCAGTTCGCGCGCCGTGGCCTCCGCCTCCGCGCGCGCCGCGCCGCGTACCTTGACCGGGGCGAGCATGACGTTCTCCAGCACGCTCTTGTGCTGGAAGAGGTTGAACGACTGGAAGACCATGCCGACGTCGGCGCGCAGCCTGGCCAGCTCCCTGCCTTCCAGCGGCGCGGGCACGCCGTCGATGACGATCTCACCCGACTGCGCCACTTCCAGCCGGTTGAGGCAGCGGCACAGCGTGGACTTGCCCGACCCCGAGGGGCCGACCACCACCACGACCTCGCCTCGCGCCACGTCCAGATCGACGTCGCGCAGCGCGTGGTGCTCGCCGAACCACTTGTTCAGCCCTCTTACCCGAATCATCGCCAACTTCCTTCGATATCGAAGATAAAGCGGACCGTAATGGATGATTTCGCCGGAAGTCAACATGTTGTCGCATTAAGGTCAACCGTGGTATTCATCTGGTCATGTCAGGCAAAGAGCGGCTCCCCGTGACCGGAGCGCAGGGCGAACTCCTGCGGCTCGTCGCGACCGGTCAGGCCGAGTCGCGCGCCGAGCTGGCCCGCCTGTCAGGCCTGGCCGCCTCCAGCGTGTCGCTGCGCGTGGAGGAGCTGATCGAGGCCCGGCTGCTCGTCGAGGAGGGCTCCGGCACCTCCCGCGGCGGCCGCCGCCCGCGCCGGCTGCGCCTGTCGCCCACCGCGGGCGTGCTGGCCGTCGCCGACCTCGGTTCCCACCACGCCAGGTTCGCCCTGCTCGACCTGAGCGGCGCCCCGCTGGCCGCCGACGAGCGGCCGTGCGACATCGCGGCCGGCCCCGAGGCGGTGCTCGACTGGATCGCCGCCACCTTCGACGACCTGCTCGCCGCGCACGCGCCCGCCGGGGTGCCGCTGCGCGGCGTCGCCACCGGCATCCCCGGCCCCGTCGACCCGGCGACCGGCCGCGTGGTCGGCCCGTCGCGGATGCCCGGCTGGAACAACTTCCCCGTCGCCGAGCACCTGGGCGGCCGATACGACCTGCCCGTGCTGGTGGAGAACGACGCCAACCTGATGGCCGTCGGCGAGGCCCTCTCCTGGCCCGAGGCGGACAACCTCATGGTGCTCAAGGCGGGCACCGGCATAGGGTGCGGGGTGATCGTCAACCGGCGGCTGCACCGGGGCCGGGGCGCGGCGGGCGACATCAGCCACGTCCGGATCCGCGCCGACTCCTCCGTCACCTGCGCCTGCGGCCACCCCGACTGCCTGGAGGCCTACGCCAGCGGCGCCGCGCTGATGGCCGCGCTGGCCGAGGCCGGCATCGCGGTCCGGCGGCCCGCCGACATCGTCGGCCTGGTCGGCGACGCGGTGCCGGAGGCGACCAGCCTGGTCAGGAACGCCGGGCGGCTGATCGGCGAGGTGCTCACCGTGCTGGTCAACTTCTTCAACCCGGACGTGATCGCGGTCGGCGGCAGCCTGTCGGCCGCCGAGCCGCTGATCGCGGCCGTCCGCGCGGCCGTGTACGAGCGCTGCCTGCCGCTGGCCACCCGCGACCTGGAGATCGCCCCGGCCCGCGCCGGCCAGGACGCCGCCCTCCTCGGCGGCGGCGCCCTCCTCCTCGACGCCGTCCTCTGACCGCTCAGACGCGGAAGGACTCCTTGGCCAGCCGTCGTACCCGGGTCTCGTCGATCGTGTGGCCGAGGCCGGACTGGGTGAGCGGCACCGCGACCACTCCGCCCGCCGCGCCCACCGCCGGGGTGACGATCTGGGCGTTGCGCGGCGGCTGGGTGACGTCGCACGGCACCGTGCAGCCCGGCAGGCTGGCCACCGCCACCGCGGCGGCCCTGGCCAGTCCGGCGCCGTGCCCACCGGCGCACAGGATGTCCCAGCCGGCCGCGACCGCGCGGTCGTGCGCGCGCCGTACCTCGCTCAGGGAGGCGAAGGAGGCGGGGCGCAGCAGCAGCACCCGGCCCGCGCGCAGGGTGAGGTAGTCGGCCAGCTCGGCGGCCGACCTGGCCTCCACCGCGACCGCGGCGTTCACCTGGTCCTGCAGGTCGGCGTAGGCGTAGGGGTCGTCGATGGCGAAGGGCCGCTCGATCACCTCCACGCCGTAGGAGTCGAGGGCGACGAGCTGCTCGGCCGAGGTGTAGGCGGCGCCGCAGTCCAGCGCCAGGCTGAGCGCGGGGTAGGCCTGCCGGACCGCGCGCAGCGGCTCCATGTCCCAGCCGGGGCGCACGTCCAGCGTCACGTGCGCGTAGCCGCCGCACACCTGCTGGTTGACACGGGCCACCAGGGAGTCGAGGGAGCGGTCCTGGCTGATGCGCACGGTGGCCATCAGCGAAGTGCGCTCGCCGCCGATCGCGTGCGCCAGCGGGACGCCGCGCATCCGGGTCCACAGGTCCCACAGCGCCATGTCCACCGCGGGCCCGCCGCCGGGCACCTGGTCCGGGTGCTCCCAGTCGACGCCGATGAGCTGCCTGCCGAGCCTCTCCTCCAGCGCGCTCCACAGTTTCGGTCCGGGCTCGACGATCTCCCCCCAGCCGGTCATGCCGCCATGGTCGGTGAGGCGGACCAGCAGGCTCTCCGGCCGCCTGCCGTACGGCAGGACCAGCCGGAACACCTCAAGCTCCCGCACACGCGGCATGTATCCCCCTAAGAACGGACCTCTTCCATGGTGCCCGTAGTGGCGGACTGCGCAAAACGGGGGGGCCAGGACGACCGGCACACTGACCGACGAGCACCTCGGACGGCGGTCCCAGGCAATTCAGGCCGGGTCGCGCGGGCGTGTCTCCAGGCCGGCGATGACCAGGTCGAGACCGTACTCGAAGCGGGCCTCGCCGCCGTCGGCTATCAGGGCGTCGACGTTCGCGGCCAGGTGCGGGAAGCGGTCGGGCGGCAGTGCGCGGTAGAAGCCGTCGATCTGGCCGACGAAGTGCCGGAAGTACTCCTTCAGCTCCATACCGCTGTCGCGCATCCTGGCGTAGTGCAGCGATCCCTCGTAGGCGTCGCTGGAGACGTAGAGGGACAGGCGGTCCATGCCGAGGGAGGCGTCGCGTGGGCTGAAGCCCGCCTCGATCAGGAGGCCGAACACGAACTCGGCCAGTCGCAGCATGTTCGGGCCGGTGGGGATGCTGGCCAAGGCCACCTTGGCGATATCGGAGTGCGCGGCTAGCACCCGGTGCGTCTCGCGGGCGTACTCGCGCACCTGCCGCCGCCAGTTCGCCGGGTCGCGCTCCGGCAGCCTGACCTCGCCCATCACCCGGTCGTAGATCAGCTCCAGCAGTTCGTCCTTGCCGGCCACGTGGGCGTAGAGCGAGGCGGGGCCGGTGTCCAGCTCCTGGGCGATCCTGCGCATGCTCAGCGCGTCGAGCCCTTCGGCGTCGAGCACGCGCAGCCCGGTCTCCACGATGAGCTCCTGGCTGAGCTGCCGTTTGACCGGCGCCGCCCTGCGCGCCTTTCGCCACGGCGGGGTCGGGATGGCCGACGCCTCTTCGTTCATGACGCTCCCTTCGGCTACGAACACTGTACTTGACACGAACGCCGTTCGCCTTTAGAACGGTGTTTGTCGCAACGAACACCGTTCGCCAGAAAGGCTCCCCCCTCATGACCGTCACCACACCGGCGGTGACCGACGTCCAGCCCTACCGCTGGCGCTGGGTCGCCCTCTTCGTCATCCTGGCCGCGGAGGTCATGGACCTCCTCGACGCCCTGGTCACCACGATCGCCGCCCCCACCATCCGGAAGGAGCTGGGCGGCTCGGAGAGCCTCGTCCAGTGGCTCGGCGCCGGATACACGCTGGCCATGGCCGTCGGCCTGATCACCGGCGGACGCCTGGGCGACCTGTACGGCCGCAAGCGCATGTTCGTCGTCGGCGCGCTCGGTTTCACTGCCACCTCGCTACTCTGCGGACTGGCCACGACTCCGGAGATGCTCATCGGCGGCCGAGTCCTGCAGGGCCTGTTCGGGGCCGTGATGATCCCGCAGGGCCTGGGCCTGATCAAGGAGATGTTCCCGCCGCAGGAGATCGGCAAGGCGTTCGCGGCGTTCGGGCCCGTCATGACCGTCTCCTCGGTCGGCGGCCCCGTGCTGGCCGGCTGGCTCGTCGACGCCGACCTGTTCGGCACCGGCTGGCGCATGATCTTCCTCATCAACCTGCCGCTCGGCCTCGCCGCGGCGCTGTGCGCGGTCAGGTTCCTGCCGGAGTTCCGGCTGTCCAACGCCACCCGGCTCGACCTGGGCGGCATGCTGCTCGTCTCGGCCGCCGTCTTCCTGCTCGTCTTCCCGCTGATCCAGGGCCCCGAGCTGGACTGGCCCGCGTGGACCTTCGTCTCGATGGCGGGCTCGATCGCGGTGTTCGCGATCTTCGGCAGGTACGAAGCGCGCCGCCAGCGCACGGGCAAGGACCCGCTGGTCGTGCCCAGCCTGTTCGGCAAGCGCGCCTTCACCGGCGGCCTGGTCGCCGGGCTTGCCTTCTTCTCCGGCCTGATCGGCCTGTCGCTGGTCTTCACCCTCTACACCCAGGTCGGCCTCGGCTACAGCCCGCTCAAGGCCGGCCTCACCGCGCTGCCTCAGGCGATCGGCGGCGTGATCGGCTTCGGCATCGCGATGTCCGGCCTGCAGGCCAGGCTGGGCCGTACGCTGCTGCAGATCGGCACCGCGGTGATGGCGGCCGGCGCGGGCGTGCTCGGCCTGACCGTCCACCTGGCCGCGCTCGACGTCACCCCGTGGCAGCTCGCCCCCGGCCTGCTGCTGGTCGGGATCGGCATGGGCCTGACCATGGCGCCGTTCTTCGACATCGTGCTGGCCGGGGTCGAGCCGCACGAGTCGGGCTCGGCCTCGGGCACGCTGACCGCGGCGCAGCAGCTCGGCGGCGCGTTCGGCACCGCCCTGCTCGGCACCCTCTTCTTCGATCTGCTGCGCAGCCGGTGGAGCTTCGGGGACGCGCTGCAGGTGACGATCTGGGTGGAGGTGGGGCTGCTGGCGCTGACCTTCGCCCTGGCCTTCCTGCTGCCCCGGCACGCGCGTGAGGAGTCCGCGCACTGAGGCTCAGGACAGGTGGTGCTCCACCCACCGCGCGATGTCGCGCCGCTCGATCGCGGCGGCCATCAGGTCGGGGAAGGCGTCGGGCGTGCACGCGAAGGCGGGCACGCCCATCGCCGTGAGCGCCGCCGCGTTGTCGTGGTCGTGGGCGGGCGCGCCCTCGTCCGACAGCGCCAGCAGCACGATCACCTGGACGCCCGCCTGGACCATCGAGCCGATCCGGCGCAGCATCTCCTGCCGGACGCCGCCCTCGTACAGGTCGCTGATCAGGATGAAGATCGACTCGGCCGGTCTGGTGATCAGGCCCTGCCCGTAGGCGATGGCCCTGTTGATGTCGGTGCCGCCGCCGAGCTGGGTGCCGAACAGCACCTCGACCGGGTCGTGGAGCTGGTCGGTGAGGTCGACCACCGCCGTGTCGAACACCACCAGCGACGTCTTCAGCGAGCGCATCGAGGCCAGCACCGCGCCGAACACCCCCGAGTACACCACCGACGCCGCCATCGACCCGCTCTGGTCGACGCAGAGCACCACCTCCCGCCGCACCGCCCGCTGCCGGCGCGCGTAGCCGACCAGCCGGGACGGCACCACCGTGTTCCGGTCCGGCAGGTAGTTCTTCAGGTTCGCCCTGATCGTCCGGTCCCAGTCGATGTCGGCCGCCCTCCTGGGGCGGTGCGTGCGGGCCGAGCGGTCGAGCGCGCCGGTGACCGCCGCCCTGGTCCGCTGCGCCAGCCTGCGCTCCAGCTCGGTCACGACGGCCCTGACCACGGCGCGGGCCGACTCCCTGGCCCGCTCGGGCATCACCTTGTTCAGCGCGAGCAGCGTGCCGACCAGGTGCACGTCCGGTTCCACGGCCTCCAGCATCTCCGGCTCCAGCAGCAGCCGGGTCAGGTTGAGCCGCTCGATGGCGTCCTTCTGCATGACCTGGACGACGCTCGACGGGAAGTAGGTCCTGATGTCGCCCAGCCAGCGCGCCACCCTGGGCGCCGACGCGCCGAGCCCCGCGCCGCGCTCGGGGTCCCGGTCGTAGACGGCGCTCAGCGCGCCGTCCATCTGCGCGTCCACCCCCCGCAGCCCGAACCCCGTGCCGTCGGCCTCGCCGCCCAGCACCAGCCGCCACCTGCGCAGCCGCTCATCCATCGCCCCTCCCCAGGATCGTCAGCACCGTCCGTACGGCCGGCGCCGCCCGCGCCTCGTCCACCTCGTCGGCCTCCTCCCGGGCCACCGCCTCCCCCGCGCTGACCTTCGCGCCGATCGCCCGCCGCTCGGGGGCGGCGAAGGCGCCGAAGGTCCGGCGCAGCAGCGGCAGCACGGCGGTGAACTGCTCGCCGCTCAGCCCCGACAGCCAGGTGTCGACCAGCGCCAGCAGTTGCGGGTCGTGCACCAGCAGCAGCCCGCCGCCCGCCAGGAACCCCTCGACCCAGGCGGCGGCCCTGGCCGGGGTGTGGCCGCCCGACATCGCCCGCGCCATGCGGACGCCCGCCTCGTCGGCGTCGAGCTGCCCGGCGTCCAGCAGGATGCGGGTCAGCCTGCCCTCGACGAGCCCGTGCAGCCCTTCGCGCCCGCTCACCGTCCGCAGCGTGGTCATCCACCGGCACCGCTCGGCCGGGTGATGCGCGTGGCCGTCCTGCCTGGCGGCGGGGAGGTCGCCCAGCAGGGCGACGGCCGCGTGGACGGCGTCGACGTGGCTGAGCAGGCTCGCCGCCGTGTCGTCGTCGAGGCCGGTGACCGCGACCGGCAGCCCGACGCAGATCCGGTCGAGCATCGACTCCACGATCACCGCGAGCCCCTCGGCCGGGGTGCCGCGCACGTCGCCGTACCGGCGCGCCCTGACCATCGCGGGCAGCGCGGCCATCAGGTGGGTGACGTCGGTGTCCAGCGCGGCCCGCGCCGAGAGCGCGTCCAGCACGTCGGGCAGCGCCTCGGGCAGCTCGGCCAGCAGGCACAGCTCCACCAGCGCGGTCAGCTCCGCCAGCGAACCCGACCCGCCCCCTGAGCCCGGGGCGGCCAGGTCGCGGGCGCGCTGGGTGGCGGCGGCGGACACCGTGGTGCCCAGCGCGGCGGCCTCGATGAGCGACAGGTCGTACTCGGGCCGCCAGGCCAGCAGCCACGTCTCGCGGAAGGTGCCCCTGCCGCGCGCCTCCCGCTGGACGCCCCACTGGACGCCGAGCAGGCGCAGCCGGTGCAGCAGGTGGCTGCGTTCCAGGTCGAGCGGCTTGCGCAGGTCCAGGTCGAGCTCCCGGTCGAGCGCCTCGGCGCGCAGCCGCAGCCGCCGCTGCTGGGCCCGCAGGTCGCGCTGCAGCGGCACCATCGGTGTGCCGTCGGTGACGTGCCCGAGCCGGTCGCCGACCACCATGCGCCGCTCGATGAGCCGTACCGGCAGTTCGTCGCCCTCGCAGAGGACGGCGAGCGCAGCCTCGGTCACCTCGCCCAGTCCGGCGAGGGGGCGTCCGCGCAGGGTGGCCAGGCTCTCGGCGAGCCGTACCGCCTCGATGACGTGCGCGGAGGAGACGGGCAGCCCCTCCTCGCGCAGTACGGCCGCCGCCTCGGCCAGCCAGCGCTCGATCGGCCGGTCCGGCGCGGTGAACAGGTGGTGGTACCAGCCGGGCGAGGTGATGCCCGCGCCGTAGCCGCTCCACGAGGCCAGCCGGCCGTACGTCCACGGGACCCAGGTCAGCTCAGCCTTCACCTTGGGCAGTCCGCGCAGCAGCGCGTTGTCACGCTGCGCGCCCCCGGCCGGGGTGAGGGCGGGCACGTGCCAGGCGCCGCACACCACCGCGACGCGCTCGAAGCCCTCCTTGAGCGCGGCGCGCAGGGTCCTGCGCATGTACGCCTCGCGGCGGGCCTCCCGCTCGTCCGGCTCGTACCCTTCGCGGACGGCCGCCATCGCCTCGGCGATCACCTCGAAGGGCGTGTCGCCGCGGTGCTCGACGACGTCCTCCCACCAGCGTTCGGGGTCGTCGTATCCGGCCGTGGTGGCGAGGGTGGCGATCGGGTCGGCGCGCAGCGGGTCCGGCTCCCCGGGCTCCCCGGGCTCTCTGGCGGGTTCGGCCAGGCTGTGGGCGGCGGGCAGGTCGCAGAAGCGGACGGGGACGCCCGCTCGCGTGCCGTACAGGATGGCCTGCCATTCCGGGGAGAACTGGGCGAACGGCCAGAAGGCGGCGCGGGACGGTTCGCCCGGCACGTGCGCCAGCAGCGCTACCGGGGGCTCCAGGTCGGGGGCCAGGGAGAGCAGCGGGTCCGCCTCGGGCGGGCCCTCGACGAGGATCGCGTCGGGTTCGAGCCGCGCCAGTTCCTCGCGTACGGCCCGCGCCGACCCCGGCCCGTGGTGGCGCACGCCCAGGACGCGGACGTCGGCCACCTCAGGAGACCTCGCGGCAGGCGCGGTAGAAGTCCCGCCAGTCGGCGCGCTCGCGGACCACCGTCTCCAGGTACTCCCGCCACACCACCCGGTCCGACACCGGCTCCTGCACGACCGCGCCGACGATGCCCGCCGCGACGTCCGCGGGCCGCAGCACGCCGTCGCCGAAGTGGGCGGCCAGCGCGATGCCGTTGGTCAGCACCGAGATCGCCTCGGCGGTGGACAGCGTGCCGCTGGGCGACTTCACCTTGGTCCGCCCGTCCTCGGTGACGCCGTCGCGCAGTTCGCGGAAGACGGTGACGACGCGGCGGATCTCGGCCAGGCCTGTGGTGGTCTCGGGCAGTTCCAGGGAGCGGCCGAGCTGGCCGACCCGGCGTGCGACGATGTCCACCTCCTCCTCGGCGGTGGCCGGGACCGGCAGCACGACGGTGTTGAAGCGGCGGCGCAGCGCGGAGGACAGCTCGTTCACGCCGCGGTCGCGGTCGTTGGCGGTGGCGATCACGTTGAACCCGCGCCGGGCCTGCACCTCCTGGTTCAGTTCGGGGATCGGCAGCGTCTTCTCCGACAGCACGGTGATGAGCGCGTCCTGCACGTCGGAGGGCATCCGGGTCAGCTCCTCGATCCTGGCCACCCGCCCCTCGGCCATCGCCCGCATCACCGGGCTCGGGGTGAGCGCCTCGCGCGAGGGACCCTCGGCCAGCAGCCTGGCGTAGTTCCAGCCGTAGCGGACGGCCTCCTCGGCGGTGCCGGCGGTGCCCTGCACGAGCAGGGTGGAGTCGCCGCTGATGGCCGCCGCGAGGTGCTCCGACAGCCATGTCTTGGCCGTGCCGGGCACGCCGAGCAGCAGCAGCGCCCGGTCGGTGGCCAGGGTCGCGACCGCCACCTCGACGATGCGCCGCGCCCCGACGTACTTGGGGCTGACGCGCTCGCCGTCGCCCAGGATGTAGGTGGTCACCGCCCACGGCGACAGTTTCCAGCCTGGCGGGCGCACCCGGTCGTCGTCCTTGGCCAGGAGTTCCAGCTCCTCGGCGTAGTGATCCTCGGCGTGCGCGCGCAGCACGGTCATGCGAGCTCCTTCAGCATGTCGGAACGGAATCGGAGGAGGGCGGCGACCTCCTGGACCGGCGGCTCGGGCGAGAGCGCCGCGGCCATGGCGTGCAGCGCCGGGTCGATGCACTCGCCGGCGATCCTGGTCAGCTCGCCGAGGTTCCACGGCTGGCTGCCCGCCACCTTGAGGATCTTCTTGAGTACGGCCAGCGCCAGGTCGGCCCCCCACGGCACCGACACCCCGCCCAGCACCATGATCAACTGCCCGTCGACGCCGTGCCGCTTCACGAAGTCGGCCGCGACGGCCTCCTGCTCGGCGGGCGGCAGCGCGGCCAGCAGGTCGGCCAGCGGGTCCCAGGCGAACAGCGCCCTGGCCCAGCCGGGATCGCCCTGCAGGACGGCCGCGCGCACCCATCCGGCCTTCACCTCGCGGTCCCAGTCGGAGATCCGCTTCCTGACCAGCCGCTCGGCCGGGCCGCCCCAGAAGGCCAGCGGCGTACGGGCGACGATCTGCTGCAGCCACCAGGCGCGCTCGCCGGTGCCGCGCGGCGGCTTGGCCCTGACGCCGTCGCGCTCCATCTCCTTGTCGCACGCGCGGGGCGGTTCGGCGATGATCGTCCTGGCGCGCACGGTGAGGCAGGCGGCGGCGCGTTCGGCCATCCGGTGCGACAGGCGGGAGTCGGGGAGCCTGGTGAGCAGGTCGGCGGCGTGCTGGCGCACCTCGCGTCTGCGGTCGTCGAGGGCGGCCTCCAGGAACGGCTCGTCGTCCATGGACAGGCCCTCGGCCAGCAGCGCGAGGAACTCCGCCCGGTCGTCGGGCGTCTCCTTCTCCCAGCCGCCCTCCAGCAGTCCGCGCGCCTTCGCCGGGTCGGCGGCGCGCAGCTCGCGCAGGTAGGCGCGCCGGTCGCCCGCGCTGCCCAGCTCCCAGGTCTCCCCGGTGGGCTCCGCCAGCAGGTACGCCCAGCCGGGGTTGAGCCCGGCCAGCCAGCGCCCCCGGTGGCCGGCCAGCACGCCCAGGTGGGCCCTGATCGAGCGGTCGCGGGCGCCTTGGTCGAGCAGGTCGGGCACCAGGTGCGGCGGCACCCTGCGACCGGTCTTCGCGGCGGCCTGCAGCCACTCGGGCAGCAGCCGCGGCTGCTCGCCGCCGAGAATCCGCGCCAGCCGCTCCCCGGCGGCCCTGGACACCGCCTCGGCCTCCTCCCCCGCCGCGGCACCTCCCGCCGCCTCCGCCTCGGAAACCAGGCGCCCCGCGCGCCGCCGCACCACGTGCACGGCGGCGCTCTCCAGCAACTCCCCCTGGTACGGCCTGCGGTGCGTGCCCATCAGCGCCGCCGAGACCAGCTCGTCCCACGCGTCGTTCACAGCAGTACCGCCTGTCCGTCGTCGTACCAGGTGGTGAGTGGGATCAGGCCGCGGGGCGTCCACTCGGCGGCCACGGTGACCGGGTGCCCGCCGGAGACGGCGAGCAGCCGCCACGGCGTGGCGACCCGCGGATGCCAGGGCAGCCCGCCCAGCCGGTCGACGGCGGGCACCACCCCGGCCAGCACCACGGGCCACGAGTCCGTCCACGGATCGCCCGCCACCGCCGAGGCCACCTCGGCCAGCGCCTCCTCGACCGGCACCCCCGGCGGTGTCCCGTGGCCCGTGCCGGGTTGGGGGTGGCGGGTGGCGACCAGGGCGCGCAGCGGGGTGGCGCCCGGGTAGAAGGCCAGGTCGGCGTTGACGGCGGTGCCGGTGACGAGGGAGGCGTCGAGTGCTTGGCCGACGGGCGCGAACGACAGGACCAGCGCTGCCCGGCCCGTCCGGCGCCCTCGCAGCCATACGCGCCTGGACACCAGCCTGTCCTGTTCCTCGTCCCGCCGGCCGAGCACGTCCCAGAGGTCGCGGACCACCGGCCCGGACAGCACCTCCCCCCGTGTGACGGGGAAACCCACCCGCATCATGACCGTCCGGGCCAGCTCGGCGGGCAGTTCGTCCCGCCGCCTGAACCCGACGGCCAGCAGGTTGATCAGCGCGTACTCCCCCAGCAGCCGCCCCCACTCCCCTCCGGCCCGCACCCGCCCGAGCCGTCGCACGGCCGCCGCCACCCCGGGCGCCTGCGCGTCGACGAGCCGCCTGCCCAGTTCCTCCCAGTCCCGCTCCTCCGCCCCCGGCAGCCCCTGCCGGACCTGGTCGGCGAGCCATCGCTCCAGCTCCGCCAGCCCGGCCGCCACCCGAGCCCGCCGCCCGGCCTGTCCGTCCCCGATTCCCACGGCGGCCACCCCGGTCGGAGCGCTCCCACACGAACCGGCGTCATCCCGCGCCCCCTCAGCCCGGGGCAGCGCCTCACGCTCCCCCTGTGCCGCCTCCGCCCTCGCGGCGCGCCGGGTGATCCACTCGGCCGCCCACGAGGGCAACACGTCCTCGTCGGGCACGTCGTCGGCCGACCAGAGCAGCAGCAGGCCGAGCGCGTGCTTGCAGGGAAACTTCCGGCTCGGGCACGAGCACCGGTACGCGGGCCCGCCCAGATCGACACACGCCAGGTACGGCTTGGCCCCACTCCCCGCGCACTCCCCCCAGAGCACCTCCTCCGTCACACCTCGTGCCTGCCACCTGCCCGGCGCCGCCACCCCCTGCGCCGCCTTTCCCGACGGCCCGTCGGGCGCCAGCCCGAGCACCTGATCCCGGCTCCACCGTTCGATCACCTGCCGCACATTAGCCACATTGACCGACATTTCGTGAGCGCTCTGGCGCATCGGTTGCCGCACGTCTACTGTATTCAAAACTCAATATTCATCACGTGACATACCATCGTTTACATAGGAGCTCCAGGTGAAGACCACCCCCCTCGTCGCCGGACTGCTCGTCACGCTGGCGGTGAGCTCCTGCGCCACCGGCGGCGCCCCCGCCCAGCCCGCCCCGAAGCTCGCGCGGAGCGCACCCGCCCAGCTCACCGGAGAGATCTCCATCTGGTCGTGGGACGTCGCCGCCAAGGCCCTGCAACGCCTGGCGCCCGAGTTCGAGAAGGCGCACCCCGGCGTCCGGGTCAAGGTCGTGGACATCGGCTACGACAACGCCTACGACAAGATCACCGTCGGCCTGAAGTCCGGCTCCGGCCTGCCCGACGTGATCACCCTGGAGGACACCGCGATCCCCGGCTACGCCGAGAACTTCCCCGGCGGCCTGGTGGACCTGACCGGCGTCGCCGCCAAGTACAAGGCCGGCTTCGACCCGGCCAAGTGGGCCGCGGCCGCCGGCAGCGGCGCGCTGGTCGCCCTGCCGTGGGACTCCGCGCCCGTCGGCCTGTACTACCGCCGCGACTACTTCGAGCGGGCCGGGGTGCGCCCGGAGTCCGTCGCCACCTGGGACGACCTGGTCAAGGCCGGGGAGAAGATCAAGCAGGCCACCGGCAAGCGGCTGTTCGTCTCCGACCTGACCACCGCCGCCGGCTTCACCACGCTGCTCCAGCAGCTCGGCCAGGGCTACTTCAAGGGCGGCAAGGTCGCCGTGAACACCCCCGCCGCCGTCCGCGCGCTCACCCTGCTCAAGACGCTCAAGGACAAGGACCTGCTGCAGAACGAGAAGGGCTGGGACGGCCGGGTCACCGCCACCAAGCAGGGCAAGGCGGCCACCCAGCCGACCGCCGCCTGGTGGAGCGGCACGCTGACCGGGGAGATGGCCGAGCTGTCGGGCAAGTTCGGGGTGATCCCGCTGCCGGCCTTCGACGCGGGCGGCGGCCGTACCTCGGCGAACGGCGGTTCGGCGCTGGCGATCACCGCGCAGACCCGGAACCAGGACGCGGCCTGGGCCTTCGTCGAGTGGCTGCTGGCGAGCGAGGAGCGGCAGGTGTCGATGATGCGGACCGAGGCGCTGTTCCCCGCCTACCTGCCCGCGCTGGCCGACCCGTTCTTCGACGAGGCGCAGCCGTACTTCGGCGGGCAGCGGGTCAACCGGCTCTTCGCCGACCAGGTGAAGCAGATCCCGCCGGTGGAGCTGACGGGGGACGACACGCAGGCGCAGGAGTTCCTGAAGAAGGCGATCTCGGCGACACTGCTGAACGACGAGGACCCCAAGGCGGCCCTCGACGAGGCGGCCGGGCAGATCGCGGCGGCCACCAAGCGCCAGGTGGTCTCGTGACCTCGTGGCGGCGCCGTACCGTCCCCTGGGTGTTCGCCGGGCCCGCCGCCGCGCTGCTGGTGGTCTTCTTCGCCTACCCGCTGGCCGCCTCGCTGGTGCAGAGCCTGCAGAGCACCGAGCGCGGCGTCACCACCTGGGCCGGGCTCGGGCAGTACTCCCGCATGCTGGGCGACCCGTCGTTCCTGCGGTCGCTCGCCAACGCCGGGCTGATCCTCGTCGTCCAGGTCCCGCTCATGATCGGCCTGGCGACCGTGCTGGCGTACGTGCTCAACACCTCCTGGCTGCGTTTCCGGGCGACGCTGCGGGCGGCCTACTTCCTGCCCGCCGTGACCACGCTGGTCGCCTACGCGGTGGTGTTCAGGGTGCTGCTGCGTACCGAGGGCGGCGCGGTCAACCAGATCCTCGGCGTGCAGGTCGACTGGCTCAACGACCCGTTCTGGGCCCGGGTGGCGCTGATCGCCTCGATCACCTGGCGGTGGGCGGGCTACAACGCGATCATCCTGCTGGCCGGGCTGCAGGCCATCGGCCGCGAGCAGTACGAAGCCGCCGCGATCGACGGGGCGGGCCCGCTGACCACGTTCCGGGCGGTGATCCTGCCGCAGCTCAAGCCGGTGGTGCTGTTCTGCTCGATCACCTCGACGATCGGCACGCTGCAACTGTTCGACGAGCCGATGGTGCTGACCGGCGGCGGCCCCGGCGACGCGACGCTCACCCCGATCCTCTACCTGTACCAGGTGGGCTTCAAGCAGTTCGACTTCGGCTACGCGGCGGCGATCGCCTGGGTCGTGGTGCTGCTCATCGGCGGCCTGTCATGGCTGCAGTTCCGCTACTTCGGCAAGGAGGACAGGTGAAGCGGCTCCTGGTGTGGCTGGTGGCGGCGGCGGGCGCGCTGGTCAGCGTGATCCCGTTCTACTGGATGGTCGTCGCGGCCACCCACGACGGCGGCGAGCTGTTCGCCTCGCCGCCGCCGTTCCTGCCCGGCGACGACCTCATGGCGAACCTGCGCTCCCTGGAGGAGAGCGTGCACTTCGCCAGGGTGATGGCCACCAGCCTGTGGACCGCGCTGGTGTACACGCTGCTGTCCGGCCTGGTGTCCGCCATGTGCGGATACGGCCTGGCGAAATACCGCTTCAAAGGCCGGGGCCTGCTGCTCGGCGTGGTGCTGGCGACCATGATGATCCCGTTCCAGGTGCTGCTGGTGCCGCTGTTCCAGATGATGGCCAGCGTCGGCTGGGTGGACACCTACCAGTCGATCATCATCCCGTTCCTGGCCAACTCCTTCGGCATCTTCCTGATGCGCCAGGCGTTCCTGGGCTTCCCCGACGAACTGCTGGAGAGCGGCCGCCTGGACGGCGCCGGCGACCTGCGGATCTTCTACCGGATCGTGCTGCCGTGCGTACGGCCCCAGCTCGGCGCGCTGGTCATCTTCACCTTCATGTCCCAGTGGAACGCCTTCATCTGGCCGCTGCTGATGCTCAACTCCGCCGAGCGGTACACCGTGCCCGTGGCCCTGAACCACCTGATCGGCCTGTCCCACGTCGACTACGCGGGCCTGATGCTGGGCGCGTTCCTGGCGACACTCCCCCTAATGCTGATCTTCCTGCTGTTCCAGCGCCAGTTCGTGGCGGGCCTGCTCGGCGGCGCCGTGAAGGGTTGACGGGCCGCGCGGCGCGGGCGTGCGGTCCTCTCGTCCGGGGTCGTGAAGATCCGGGGCTCCGGACCGTAGGATCGGCGGGTGGAGCTCATGATCTATCCTGACGGCCCGGTCCACGAGGTCGCCGACGAGCGCGAGGCCCTGGCCAGCGACCTCGAAGGGCAGCTCGTCCTCGACGGCACCCGCTTCCTGCGCCGCGACGTCACCGGCGCCGCCGTGGCGTTCGTCGAGCGTCCGCCCATCGCGCAGGCCCTCGACCTGCTCCCGCATCCCGAGGGCGGCTGGTTCCGGCAGACCTGGAAGTCCGCCGTCACCTTCGAGCCGGCGGGCTACAGCGGGCCCCGGGCCACCGCGACCGGCATCTACTTCCTGCTGCGACCGGGCGAGGAGTCCGTCCCGCACCTGGTCCTGTCCGACGAGGTGTGGCTGTGGCACCGGGGCGGCCCCCTGTCCCTGACGATCGGCGACACCATCGTCACCCTGGGGCCGCTGGTGGAGGAGGGTCAGGTCCCGCAGGCGATCGTCCCGGGCGGGGTCTGGCAGTCAGCCCGCCCCGCCGGCCCGGAGGAGGTCCTGGTGAGCTGCGTCGTCTCCCCCGGCTTCGAGTTCGCCGACTTCACCGCGACCTGACACCCGCCCCGTCGAGCGGCACCACCTCTCCGGCGGAACGCACACCCTCTGCGGGGACGGCCTCACCCGGCCGCCCCCTGCGGTCAGGCCGTTCGGTCCGGGCCTCTCGGAGGCGCCACGCACAGGCAGGGGAGCGTCACCAGGGTTCGTGCGACGTCGTCGACGTGGGACACCTGCTTGCTGTCCAGGCAGAGCCGGCACTTGAACGCGGCGGCTATGTCCGGATCGTTCCAGATCTTGTCCTCCCACGCGGGCCGCCTCTCCGGAGGTACGGCACCGCCCTCGGCCGGCTCGAACGCACCGCCGACCCATCCCCGCCCCGCGCAGAACCGGCAGGCGAGAAACATCGGGCCGACCCGGTCCCCTCCACTGCCGTCACATTCGGGACAGGCGAGGGGATCGGTCACTTGGCGCCGGTCCCATTGCATGCCGTGCAGGACACCCATTCCTCCCGGCCGTTCTTCGCCATCCACTCACCCTGGGCGCCCTGGCAGGTGCCGCAGGGCTCCGGCCCGTCTTCGTTCTTGGCCATGACTCCTCCGTGTAGTCGTTCCGTCACCCGCGACGCTAGGCCCACAGCTCGCTCGCGACCAGTGGCGCTAGAGACAGTAGACACTACGCACAGTCATGTCTCGACTACGGATAGCAAACAGTTGGAAGCAGCGTCAAGCGGAAAGACAGCCTTCCTCATCAACGCGCCCACCTGCGGAGCCGACGCTTGCGATGCCGGCCCGACAGGCCAGACCACCCACCCCGGAACACGGTTCCCGCCCCTGACCGCGCGTCGCGGCCAAGCCCCAGGGCCGGCCCAACCTGGAGCGCCGGATTATCGCCGCACGGGACCCATGGTGCCTACACCGACACAGTCACAGATGCCGCAATCCCACCCAACTTCAAAGAGCCGGTTTTCGTGCTCCGCCCTTGGCGGACGCGGCGCGCGCCGGACGCCTCCTCAACCTCTGAGCCAGCACCGGTTCCCCGGCTCGGGCCGAAGGTCAAGACGGACGAAACCGTACGATCCCGAAGGAGTCCCACACCTCGCCCGAGTTGGCCAGGGATGCCCGAAATCCTCCCGTTCTGCGGCTCCAGCGGAATCCGTTGCGCGACACGCCGGATGTGCAATCTGGAGGCGCAAGCTTTAGGTAGCTCTCGGTTATCGACCGAGTGCGCGCGGCTATAGATCCGCTGTCATCAAATGGTCGATTACCGCATCGGACGACAAGTGATGCGAGCCGCCCATTTGGCCACAGATAAAAAACGCCAATTTGGCGAAGGAGCCAAAGTGATCAAGGAATTTAGCGCTGCCGGTGCTGTCGTTGTCGCCGTAATGGGATTCACCATGCTGGCGACGCCCGCCCAGGCTGACGGGCTGCACAGCGCGGCGGACAACCCCATTCCCACCCTGGAGCAGACCAACACCGGCGAAGGCGGCGAGGGCGGCGAGGCCGCCGAGACCGCTGCGGCGGGCGAGGGCAGCGAGACCGTCGCGGTCGGCCAGGCCAACGAGGCCGGCACGGTCGGCGAGGCCGTTGCGGCAGAGAAGGCCGCCGCCGCCGGTGAGGCCGCCGCCGCAGACAAGGCCGCCGCTGCAGACGAGGCTGCTGCCGCAGACGAGGCTGCTGCCGCAGAGGAGGCCGCCGCCGCAGACGAGGCTGCTGCCGCCGGGGAGGCCGCCGCCGCCACCGACGCCGCTGCGGCGGACATGGCCGCCGCCGCGGGCGAGGCCGCCGAGACCGGCAAGGTCGCCGCCACTGGTAAGACCGCGGTCAGCGAGACCGTTGCGACGGGCGAGGGCGGCGAGGGCGGCGAGACCGCGACCGCGACCGACACCGCTACGGCCAACGACACTGCTACGGCGAACGAGACCGCGACCGCCAGCGACACCGCTACGGCCAGCGACACTGCTACCGCGAGCGACACTGCTACGGCCAACGACACTGCTACGGCGAACGAGACCGCGACCGCCAGCGACACCGCTACGGCCGGCGAGACCGCAACGGCTGGCGAGGGTGCCGAGACCGCGATGGTCAGCGACACCGCGACCGCGAGCGAGGCTGCACCGGCCAGCGAGACCGCGACCGCAAGTGAGGGTGCTGCGGCAGGCGAGGGCGCTGCGGCGGGCGAGGGTGCCGCGAGCGAGGCCGGCGAAGGCGCTGCGGCCGGCGAGGCTGCTGCGGCTGAGGGTGCTGCCGCAGGCGAGGCTGCTGAGGCTGAGGCTGGCGAGGGCTCTGTGCTGACCGGGACCATCGAAGGCGCGGCAGGCGAAGGCGCTGCGGCGGGCGAGGCCGCCGAGGGCAGCGAGACCGTCGCGGCAGGCGAGGCGCGTCAGGCCACCGAGGGTGGCGAGGGCATCATCGGCGGCGGCAACGCCGAGGAGGCCGTCGACTTCGAGGGCGCCAACTGGAGCAAGAACATCAAGTCCAAGTGGTCCGGCAACACCATCGAGGACGTCTACAACAGCAACCGCGGCTGCGGCAACCTCAATGTCGTGAATGGCTGGGGCTGGAGCAACTGCAGCATCTTCGCGCTCATCATTCCGGCTAACTAGTAAGTCGACATAAGACGCGCGTGCCGGGCCTGCCAGGCCCGGCACACGCGCTTTCCATGCCATTCAATATGTACCGGCGACATTAACGAACGGATATTCGTGCGAGGCCGTAAGAATTCTCACCGCACGAGACCGGCCCACCGGACGCCATCGAAAGCAGAGGACCTCCTATGCAAGCACAACACTGGAAGAACTGGATATACCGGACAGCGGTGGCGGCTGCCGGGATGACGCTGGCCGCCGGGATCCCCGCTCCCGCCCAGGCGGCCCAGGGCACCGTGCAGGTGTACACCGAGATGGGCGCCCGCACCTACCACTCCCCGACCGGCTGCGTGACCGTGTACGACGTGGCGGTGGGACAGCATCTGGTCAACCACTCCGACGCGGCCGTCTCCATCTACAGCTTCCCCGACTGCGAAGGCCGGCCGAACGGCTCCGCCATCCCCGGCGGGTCGGTGGAGAACGAGTTCGCGAGCTTCAAGGTGCACACACCCTGATCCGCGAGCGGCGGGATCGAGGTGGCGGGGACTTGGCATCGCGGAATTTCCGGCGAGATGATTGTCTGTGCGGAGGAACTACGAGGAGGTCACCGGTGATCCGTAAGATTGTCTCCGTCGTCGGCGGTAAGGATGCCGCAAGCACCGCCACCTACGACTCGACGAATCCCGCCAGAACGCACGAGGTGGTCGCCCGGGTAGGGCTCGCCGACGCGGCCGTGTTCGCCGACGCGTGCCGTACCGCCAAGGGGGCGCAGCGGGAGTGGGCCAAGGTGCCCGCGCCGGTGCGGGGGCGGGTGGTGGCCTCGATCGGGCGGCTGGTGGAGGCCAACGCGGAGGAGTTGGCGCGGCAGGTGACCGAGGAGATCGGCAAGCCGTACGCCGAGGCGCTGGGCGAGGTCCGCGAGATCGTCGACACCTGCGACTTCTTCCTGGGCGAGGGCCGCAGGCTGTACGGCCAGACGGTGCCGTCGGAGATGCCGGACAAGAACCTGTTCACCTTCAGGAACCCGATCGGCGTCGCCGCGGTGATCACCGCCGGGAACTTCCCGGTCGCGGTCCCCTCGTGGTACCTGGTCCCGGCGCTGCTGTGCGGCAACGCGGTGGTGTGGAAGCCCGCCGAGTACGCGGCCGCGTCGGCGCACGCGCTGTACCGGCTCTTCGCCGCCGCGGGCCTGCCCGACGGCGTGCTCAACATCGTGTTCGCCGACGGCGCGCAGACGTTCGCGGGCCTGGAGGCCGCGCTCGGCGAGGGCACGGTGCAGAAGGTCGGGTTCACCGGGTCGAGCGAGGTGGGCCGGAAGATCGGCGAGCTGACCGGCCGCCACCTGCAGTCGGCCTGCCTGGAGCTGGGCGGCAAGAACCCGATGGTGATCATGCCGGACGCGGACCTGGACCTGGCGGTGGAGGGTGCGCTGTTCTCCGGCTTCGGCACGGCCGGCCAGCGCTGCACGAGCCTGGGCACGATCATCGTCCACGAGAGCGTGCACGAGGAGTTCACCGAGCGCTTCGCCAGGGCCGTACAGAACGCCAAGATCGGCGACCCCGCCCAGGACGTGCTGGCGGGGCCTCTGCTGGACCAGAAGTTCGCCGACCGCTTCGAGGAGTACCTCACCTGGATCCAGCCCCACCACCAGGTGATCTCCGGAAGCACCGGCAAGATCACCAAGGACGCTCCGCACCACGAGTTCACCGGCGAGGGCGGTCTCTACTACCACCCGGTGGTGGTGGACGGCGTCCGGCGGGATGACCGCGTCTTCCTGGAGGAGACGTTCGGCCCGCTCGTCGGGATCACCACGTTCAGCACCCTCGACGAGGCGATCGACCTGGCCAACCTCCCCGGCTACGGCCTGTCCTCGTCGATCTACACCACCGACCCGTCGGCCGCCTTCCGCTTCCGCGAGGGCATCTCGGCCGGCATGGTCAGCGTCAACAACTCCACCTCGGGCGCCGAGGCCCACCTGCCCTTCGGCGGCAACGGCAAGTCCGGCAACGGCAGCCGCCAGTCAGGAATGTGGGTTCTCGACCAGTTCACCCGCTGGCAGGCGATGAACTGGGATCATTCCGGCAAACTCCAGAAGGCCCAGATGGACGTAGCCGACATTACCCCTGACCTGGAGTTCCGAATCTGACAGGGCAGGGTGACTCCTGTGTTCACCTGATGCAGACATCCCTTCTCCTCGGTGGCAGAAAACCCACACCACTCCCGGAAAACCGCTCCCTTCCCCGGAGGTGCGGCGAGCGCGTCGTGTCACGATGACCTCGCCTGCGATTACGGGGAGAAGCCGATGAGTCACGATCCGATGTTGCCGGAACCGGTCGCCCGGATGCTGGAGGACTACAGGGAGCTGCTGGCGGAGCACGGCATGACGTGGGGCGAACCGCCCCTCTCCTACGTGCGGGTGATGAGCCCGTCACGGTTCATGGAGGTGGGGCCGTTCTGGCGCGAGGCCAGGCTCCTGGCCAGGGAGCTCGCCCCTGGAGGGGACGCCGCCGATCGGGAGATCGTGGAGCGGGAGCTCGACTACGACGAGGTGCTGCGCAACACCCTCGGCAAGGAGCTGCCGGCCGGTCTCGCCGTGCTCCGGCTGACCCCCGACGGGCACGACCTGCGCAGCAAGACGCAGGTCACCCTCGGGGGCCGGCCGCTGCCGTGCGCGCTGCTGGTCGACAACGCCTGCGACCAGCCGGTCACCGTGGTGGCGGGCACCAGGCCGTACGAGGTCGGCGCCAGGGGCGCCAAGCTGATCGACCTCGACACCGCGACCCCGGTCCAGGTGGACGGCCGCACCATCGACCTGCGCGGCTTCACCCGCGACGCGCGCCGGGCCAGGGTACGCCTGCGGGCGGGCTTTCCCTGCCGGTGGAGCATCTGGACCGCCGACGGCCAGGGCTGGTACCCGGAGGGCGCCCCGGCCAGGCGCGACTACCACGGCCTGCCGTACTTCCACGGCGACGACCTGGTGGTGGACGTCCCGGCCGAACCACTGACGATCAGGGTGGCCAGGGGCATGGAGTACGGCATCGCCGAGACCACGCTCACCCCGCCGGAGTACATCGAGACCCTGGTCGAGCTGGCCCCGAAGCGCATCTACGACGCCGCCGCGATGGGCTGGTACGGCGCCGACCTGCACGTGCACCTCAACGCCACCGGCGACCTGGTGGCCCCGCCCAAGTGGGCGGCCGACGCCCAGTTCGGCGAGGACCTGCACGTGCTGAGCCTGCTGGCGGCCAACGTCTCGGGCAGCCGGGTGCTGGACCGGGAGGCGCTGGAGCACTGGGCGGGCCAGGACCTGCCGTGGTCGGACGCCACGCATGTGGCCAGGATGGGCGCCGAGCATCGCAACGACCTGTTCGGGCACCTGCACGCGTTCGCGCCGAGCGCCCCGCCGAGCCTGTACTCGACGGGTTTCCAGGGGGCGCCCGACTGGCCGCCGACCACGGCGGCGCTCCGGGAGCTGCGCGAGCTGGGCGCGCTGGTCGGCTACGCGCACGCCTTCCGGGGAGCCACCGAGACGCCGGAGCAGCTCGTCGGCACGCCGGGGTGCACGGCCAGGATGGCGGTGGTGGACGCGGCGCTCGGCCTGGTGGACGGGTTCGAGCTGCTGCACTTCTCCTGCGCGCACGGTTCGGCGAACGCCTACCGGCGGCTGATCGGGGCGGGCAACAGGATCGCGGCGGTCGCGGGCACCGACTCGGTGCTCACGCTGACCCGGCACCGGATGGAGATGGTGGCCAGCCCGGTCGGCTGGGAGCGCACGTACGCGCGGGTGCGGGGTGCGCTGAGCGCCGCGAGTTACGCCGAGGCGGTGCGCGCGGGCCGTACGTTCGCCACCACGGGACCGTTCCTGGAGCTGGCCGTCGAGGGGCACGGGCCGGGTGACACGCTGGACCTGCTGCCGGGCGAGACGGTGATGGTCAGCGCCAGGGCGATCGGGCCCGAGGTGCGGCGGCTGTCGTTGCTGACCGCCGACGGGGAGCTGGCCGCGGTGGACGGGGCGCGGGTCAGCGCCGAGCTCACCGTGCGGCGGCCGACGTACGTGGTGGCGGTGGCCGAGGGCGGGGCGCATCCGCGCTCGCTGTTCAGCCACGTCTACGCGCACACCAGCCCGGTCTACCTGGACGTCGAGCATCGCCGGGTCGCCCGCGAGGACGACGTGAACTTCTGCCTGCGCTGGATCGACCTGCTGGAGCAGCTCGTCCGGGAGGGGGCGACGCTCGACGGCGAGAGGCAGCTCGGCGACTACCTCGAGGTGATCGAGGAGGCGCGCCGGGTCTACCTCTCGCGGCTGCCGTGAGCGGCTAGACCTGGCCGGCCTTCTCCAGGGCGGCGCAGCAGGTGTCGACGAGCAGGCGGGTGACGACGTACGGGTCGACGTTGGCGTTGGGGCGGCGGTCCTCGATGTAGCCCTTCTTGTCCACCTCGACCTGCCACGGGATGCGGACGGAGGCGCCGCGGTCGGAGACGCCGTAGCTGTACCTGTTCCACGGGGCGGTCTCGTGGGCGCCGGTCAGCCGGCTCTCGATGCCCGCGCCGTAGTGGCTGACGTGCTCCATCGGCTTGTCGCCCTCGCCCAGCGCCTCGCAGGCGGTGATGATGGCGTCGTAGCCCTCGCGCATGGCCTTGGTGGAGAAGTTGGTGTGCGCGCCGGCGCCGTTCCAGTCGCCGCGGGCGGGCTTGGCGTCGAGGGTGGCCTCCACGCCGAACTCCTCGGCGGTGCGGTAGAGCAGCCAGCGGGCGATCCACATGTGGTCGGAGACGTCCAGCGGGCTGGCCGGGCCGATCTGGAACTCCCACTGTCCTGGCATCACTTCGGCGTTGATGCCGGAGATCTCCAGGCCGGCGGCGAGGCAGTAGTCGAGGTGCTTCTCCACGATGTCACGACCGAATATCGCGTCGGCGCCGACACCGCAGTAGTACGGGCCCTGCGGGGCGGGGAAGCCGCCCTCGGGGAAGCCGAGCGGGCGGCTGCCCTTGAAGAAGGTGTACTCCTGCTCGATGCCGAACCAGGACTCCTGGTCGGCGAAACGCTCGGCGACCTCGCGGAGCGGCGCACGGGTGTTGCTCTTGTGCGGGTCGCCGTCGGTCTCGAAGACCTCGCACAGCACCAGGATGTGAGCGCCACCACGAATCGGGTCGGGACAGGTGAAAACGGGCTTGAGCACACGGTCCGACGAGTGCCCCTTGGCCTGGTTCGTGCTGGAGCCGTCGAAACCCCAGAGCGGCGGCTCGGTGCCGTCGGCAAGGATTCTCGTCTTGGAGCGGAGGAGTGCGGTGGGCTCGGTGCCGTCGATCCAGATGTACTCAGCCTTGATGCTCACTGCGATCCCTTCATGGTGTTTCTCAGCCACGCCGAGACTGCCAAGTAGGCGTTTCGCGGTTTTTGCCCATATGTGAACGCCATGTTAATCAGTGCTCGTGTGAGCAAGGTCACTCGTCATGAGCGTGAGCGGGATGAGCACCACCGCCGTCGTCCCACCGTACGGCGAGCGGCGCAGCGTCACCTTGATGCCGTGCCGTACGGCCAGCCGCCCCACCACGAACAGGCCGAGCCGGTCGCTGTCGGCGAGGTCGAACTCCGGCGGGTGGGCCAGGCGCTGGTTGAGCTCGGCCAGTTCGGAGTCGGTCAGCCCCAGCCCCCGGTCCTCGATCTCCACCACGAACCCGCGCCCGACCACCTCGCCGCCGACCGTCACCGGGGTGTTCGGCGGGGAGAAGCCGGTGGCGTTCTCCACCAGCTCGGCCAGCAGGTGGATGACGTCGGCGGCGGCCTTGCCGGACAGGGTGGCCTCGGGGATCGGCAGGATGTCGACGCGCTGGTAGGACTCCACCTCGGCGACCGCGCCGCGGACCACGGAGAGCATCGGCACCGGCTGGGGCCAGCTCCGCCCGGCGGGGGCGCCCGACAGGATGATCAGGCCCTCGGCCTGGCGGCGCATGCGGGTGGTGAGGTGGTCGAGCTTGAACAGGTCGTCCAGCGCCTCGGGCTCGGCGGTCCTGCGCTGCATGGCGTTGAGGTGGCCGAGCTGGCGGTGGACCAGGGTCTGGTTGCGCCTGGCCAGGTTGCGGAAGACCCGGTTGAGGCCCTGGCGCAGTTCGGCCTGCCCGACGGCGGCCCGGACGGCGGTGCGCTGCACGCTGGAGAAGGCCTGGCCGAGGTCGCGTACCTCCTGGGTGGCGTCCTCGGTGGCGATGGGCGGCGCCTCGACCTCGACGTCCACCCGCTCGCCCTGGCGTAATCGCTCCACCACGCTCGGCAGCCGTACGTCGGCGAGGTCGGTGGCGGCCACCCGCAGCCCGGCCAGCTCCTCGGCCAGGCCGCGCCCGAGCCGCGCCGACCAGATGACGGCCACCAGGATCGCCACCAGCCCGAGGCCGCCGACCACGACGATCGTGGCGATGATGCCGCCGGCCGACGCCTCGGCGCGCGTGTTGAGCACCTCCGACCTGCTGACCAGCAGCTGGTCCAGGGTCGCGCCGATGCGCCCGGCGACCGCCGCCCACTTCTCCCGGTCCCGGGGCAGCCCCCGCTCCTCGACGATCTCGTGCTCCAGCGCCACCAGGTTCTTGTAGTCGACGGAGGACAGCATCCGCCCGTACGGCGCGCGCAACTCACCGTCGAGGGTGGTCATCCCGTCGCTCATCAGCAGCTTCCGGTTGGGCACCAGTTCCTCGATGGTCTCGTGCTCGTCCCCGGTCATCCTGCCCGCCATGGTCGCGCCCGCCACCAGGGCGTCCACCCTGGACAGCAGGTCCCGGGAGTGGACGACGTTCCGCAGGCCGATCGCCTGCTGGAAGAGCCCGACCTCGGCGACCGTCGGGAGCTTGTCGTACAGGCCGAAGACGGCGTCGGTGATCTTGCCGTAGGCGAGCACCGCGTCGAGCCGGTTGATGCCGCCGCCGTCCACCCGCTCCCGCAGACCGGCCAGCTTGCCCAGTTCGAGGGTGATGCCGTCGATGTCCTCGCGTATCTCGGGGGTGGTCACGGTCGCGGCCATGTCGGAGTTGACGGTGGCCAGGAACGTCTCGGCGACCCGGTCGGTGTTCTGGCGGGCGGTGTTGAGCGGCTCCCGCTCCGGCGGCGCGGAGCTCAGGTAGATCGCCGACACCCTGCGCTCGGTCTGCATCTCCCGCACCAGCTCGGCCGAGGGCACGGCCATGTGCTCGTAGACCGTGCTGGCCCTGCGCAGATCGAAGAAGTCCCCCAGGATGTGGCCCGTCACGAACGTCCACAGCGCGATCAGCGCCACGATCGGCAGGCTGATCAGGGAGTACAGCTTGAAGCGCAAGCTCTGGGAGGCCATGACACCGGACCCGCTTCTAGTCGGTGGATCAGGACGAAGGAAGGGGAGGCTAGCACTGCACGACCGCCGAGCCCAACACCCAGACCACCTCCCCGCCGATGACCGTCGCGACACACCGCCCCGGCCCCTGCCCGACCAGCCTCCGGTACGGCTCCCGCCCGTCCGGTTCGAGGTCGAACACCGCGAAGTCGGCCCGCGACCCCGGCCGCAGGCAGCCGATCTCCCCGTCCAGGCCGAGCGCGGCGGCGCCGCCGAGCGTGGCCGCCTCGACGAGCCTGCGGTCCAGGTCGGCCCCCTGGTAGCCCTGGCCGAGCGCCAGCTCGCGCAGCGCGGCGACGTCGGCGAGCAGGTCGAGCGAGGGCGAGGAGGACAGCGAGTCGGTCCCCACCGCGATCCGGTTGCCCTCCGCCAGCAGCGCGGCGACGCCGGGCCCCGGCAGGCCGAGCGTGCGGTTGGAGCGCGGGCACAGGGCGACGGCCGTGCCCCTGGCGCGCAGCAGCGCGCGGTCCTCGGGGCCGAGGTCGACGCCGTGCGCGATGTGGCAGTCGGGGCCGAGCACGCCCAGGCTGTCGAGGTAGGCGACGGGGGCCAGCCCGGTGCCGCCGTCGCGCAGGATCGAGAAGTCGAACTCGTAGCTCCTGGCCAGGTCGGCCAGCGGCCCGGTGCCGCGCAGGGTGTACTCCCGCTCGTTCGCGGACTCGGCCAGGTGGACGTGCAGGCGCCGGCCGCGGTCGCGGGCGAGCGCGGCTACGTCGGCGATGACGCCGGAGTCGAGCGTGTAGGGGGCGTGCGGGGAGACGCCCGTCCGCCCGTCCAAGCCCTCCAGCAGGCGCAGGAAGTGCGCGCGGCCCGCCTCCCGCCAGGTCTGGTCGGAGTCGCCCAGGGTCTCCAGGTAGGTGACGCCGCCGAGGGGGGAGCCGACCAGCGCCTCCAGGTCGGTGACGATGTCGGCGACCGCGGTCGTGCCGTACCTGAGGCTCTGCGCGATCCCCTCCCTGGCGCCGGCCGCCCAGTCCCACACGCCCTTGCGGGTGAGCGGGTCCCAGCTTCCCGGCCCGCCGCCGAAGTAGGCGCGGTCGAAGGTGTGCGACCACTCCTCGAAGGAGTCGTAGACGCGCCGCCCCACCTCGGCCATGCCGGTGTACTGCAGGTGGGTGTGCGCGTTGACCAGCCCGGCGACCAGGACTCCGTCCCAGTGGACGTCGCCCCTCCCCCGCCCGACGCGCACGATCCGCCCGTCCGCGACGGTCACCGTCCCGTCCGCGACGGGCGGCCCGGACATCGGCAGGACCAACGGCGCGCTGTGGATCACGGCACCCATACGACGTCGGCCCCCAGGATCTTGTAGGTGACCAGGGCCGCGGCGAGCGCGGCGAATCCGGCGAGCAGCAGGTAGTCGGTACGGCCGAAGGCCAGCTCCCGCATCCAGGTGCGGTGCTTGGCGCCGAAGGCGCGCAGGTCCATCGCGTTGGAGGTGTCCTCGGCGTCGATGAGCGAGTTCACCGTCAGCGGGATCACGACGGGTTTCAGCGACTTCAGCCGCCGGACCGGGTTGCCGGTGCGCGGATGGTCGTAGCCGCGCACCCGCTGGGCGTCGATGATCTCCTGCATGCTCGCCGCGGTGGACGGCAGGAACCGGAACGTCAGGTCCACGCCGTAGGCCAGCCGCTGGGAGACGCCGAGCCGGGCGAAGGTGATCCCGAGGTCGCCTGGAGCGATGCAGAAGGCGACCGGAAACCCCATCATGGCCATGGAGACGAACCGGAGCAGCAGCGTCCCCGAGTACGACAGCGTCGCCACGCTCACCGGGTTGCCGGTCAGCGGCATGTCGAACAGCGGCGGGGCCTCGGCGGTGGTCTCGATCTGCAGCGCGTCGGTGAAGACGCTGTTCACCCCGACCGTGATCGTCATGAGGGTGAGCACGAACGCCCAGTTGGCCCTGACCTCCCGCCACGGGATGCCCGCGGACAGGTAGTAGGTCAGGGCCAGCAGGGCGCAGCCCAGCATCATCCGCACGTCGTCGATGCGCGCCACGGCCACGAGGTAGAGCACCGGGACCAGCAGGAGCACGCGCGGGTCGCGGCGGCCGAGGAAGGAGTCCCCGCCCAGATAACGTGGCGTGACGTCCACCGGCTACCTGCCGATGCGCTTGGAGATCGGTTCCCAGACGGCGTCGAGCGCCGGGACCAGGATCAGCGCGACCAGGGTGTTGCTGAGCAGCAGCGGCCCGAACGCCACCGCCGCCCAGGCCTCAAGGGTCAGTCCTTGGACCCACATGTCGGTGATGGTGGACAGGAAGGCGAGGAACGTCGCCACCCAGGCGATCACTCCGACCGCGACGAGCCGCAGGCCCTCCTTCTGGATCCTGGAGGCGATGACGGCGAACAGGATGCCCGCCAGCAGGCCGGTCAGGGCGTTGGCGAGGCTCCAGTTCCAGTAGGTGAGCGCGCCGTAGCCCTTGATCTGGTCGATGACGATGTTGCCGACCAGGCCGGTGAAGAATCCGGCGATGGGGCCGAACCGCATGCCGAAGAACGGCACCAGGGCGAAGGCGGGCCGGACGTCGACGTTCTGCGTGCCCGGGATGGTGAAGCTGATCAGGCCCAGGACCGCGTAGAGCGCCGCGCCGACGGCGGCGAACACGACGACCCTGGAGGAGATCTCCCACATCGGGGTTCTGGGTAACGCTGAGTCGGTACTCATGGGGGGTTGAGTCCTTCCTTCCGGTGGAGGGGGGTTCTTGCCAGGTGGAACGGGTGCGGTATGGGGCCGCGCTCGGGCAGCCGGTCGCGGATGGCCCGCAGCAGGCTGGTCTCGCGCAGTCCGGAACCGGCCCACACCCGCTCCTGGTGGGCCAGCTCGGCCGGTGAGGCGTCGGCGACGATCCGGCCGCCGTCCACGATGACGATGCGGTCGGCGGAGGTGAGCGCGAGGTCGACGTCGTGGGTGATGAAGTAGACGCTGCCGAGGGCGGCCAGCACGCGTTCCATGAACGTGGTGGTGGTGTGCAGGTCCTGCCCGGCGGTGGGCTCGTCGAGGATCAGCGTCTTGGGGCGCATGGCGAGGGCGAGCGCGACCGTCAGGCGGCGCTGCTGGCCGTACGACAGGGTGTGCGGGGGGCGTTGCAGGATGTCGGGTTCCTGGAGCAGGAGCATGGTGTCGAGCGCTTCGCGGGAGACTTCGGCGATCTTCTCCGGTGGCCAGCCCAGGTTGCGCGGGCCGAAGGCCAGTTCGGCCTCGACGGTGGCGGAGAACAGCGCCTGGCCGGGGTTCTGGAAGACGTAGCCGAACGTGGTGGCCAGGCTGAGCACGGATCGCTCGCCGATCGGCTCGCCGTCCACCCGGACCTGCCCGGCCGACGGGTCGAGCAGCCGTACGGCGGCGCGCAGCAGGGTCGACTTGCCCGCGCCGTTCGGGCCGAGGATCGCCACCCGCTCGTGCGCCCGCAGTGACAGGCCGACCTCGCGCAGGACGGTGCGCGTGCCGTACCCGAGGGTGGCGTGGTCGTACTCCAGGCGGGCGGGGCCGCCCTCGTCCGGCGTGGCGGGGAGGTCGGCCGGTCGCGGCAGTTCCGCCGCTCTGGCCACCAGCGCCTCGAAGGGCAGCTTCACGTGGGCGACCGGCGCCTCGCGCAGGAATCCGCCGACGCCGCCGGTGTAGCGGGCGCGGCCGTCCTCCAGGTAGAGCACCTGGGTGGGGCCGAACTCCAGCATCTCCTCCACCCGGTGCTCGACGACCACGGCCGCGCCGCCGCCGTCGACGAAGGCGCGCAGCTCGCCCAGCAGCCGGAGGCTGGCCGCCGGGTCCAGGTTGGCCAGCGGCTCGTCGACCACCACGACCTGGGGGCGCATCACCAGCACTCCGGCGAAGGCGACGATCTGCAGCTCGCCGCCGCTCAGCTCGGCGGTCGGGCGGTGCAGCAGGTGGCCGATGCCGATCCTGGCCACCACCTCGTCGATCCGTTCGCGGATCTCCGCCCGGGGCAGGCCCAGGTTCTCCGGGCCGAAGGCCAGCTCGGTGAAGACCGTGGTGCCGACGATCTGCTTGTGCGGGTCCTGCAGCAGGGTGCCGACGACGGTGGAGAGCTGCCGGATGCTCTGCTCGGCGACCGGCTTGCCGCCGACGTGCACGCGGCCGGTCACCTCGGCCCGGTAGGCGTGCGGGACCAGGCCGTTCAGCAGCCGCAGCAGTGTGCTCTTGCCGCACCCGGAGGGGCCGCTGACCAGTGCGAAGTCGCCCTCCCGGACGCTCAGCCCGACCTCGTGCAGGACCTGCCTGCCGGTGGAGCGGTAGCGCACGGAGGCGTCGCTGACGTCGATGATCACAGGCCCCTGCCCAGGAACGCGCGCTGCTCGGCGGACGGGAGATCGAGTTCGACGCCGAGCGCGCCGAGCTTGAGCCTGGCCACCCGCTCGTCCAGGTGCGCGGGCATCAGGTGGACGGCGGGCGGCAGGTCGTGGGTGAGCAGGTACTCGACGGCGAGGAACTGGACGCTCAGCGACAGGTCCATGATCTCGATGGGGTTGCCCTCGGCGGCGGCGCAGTTGACGCACTCGCCTCCGGCCAGCACGAGGACGTGCCCGTGCCGGGTCACGCCCGGCCGGACCTCGGCGCCGCCCGGCGGCACCTCGACCTCGTCGGGCACTCCCCCGGCGACCGCGACGACCGCGCCGTCCTTCATCGCCGCCAGGTGCCCGGCGGTGATCGTGTGCGCCACACCGGTCGCGGAGAAGACCAGGTCCGCCTCCGGGCAGGCGGCGCGCAGGGTGCGGACCTCGTAACCCTCGTGGTGGGCGCGCAGCGCGGCGAACGGCTCGACCTCGGTGACGACCACCCGGGCGCCGAGGGCGGCGGCGTAGCGGGCGACGCCCTGGCCGACGTACCCGTATCCGGCGACTACGCAGGTCAGGCCGTCGAGGTCGAGGCCGGTCAGGTCGAGGGCGGCGAGCACGCAGGACTGGCCGGTGCCGTGCACGTTGTCGAACAGGTACTTGGAGCGGGCGTCGTTGACCGCCATCACCGGGATGCGCAGGTCGCCCTGTTCGGCCATCCGGCGGAGGGGGCGCAGGCCGCTGGTGGTCTCCTCGGCGGCGCCCCGGAGCCCGGCCAGGCGGTCCTCGGCGTGCGCGAGCCGTACCACGCGGGCGCCGTCGTCGACGAGGACGTCCAGGTGCTCCGCCAGCATGCGCCTGGCCAGGTCGTCGTCCTGGGACCGGGTGGCGTCGGAGCGGGCGAGTACGGCGACGCCTTCGCGGACGAGGGCGGCGGCCACGTCGTCGGCGGTCTCGCGGCCGGGGCAGGTCACGATCACTTCGGCTCCGGCGTCCCTGAGCGCCAGCGCCAGGTTCGCCGTCTTGGGCTCCAGCACCAGCACCAGCCCGACCCTGGCCCCCCGCAGATCCACCCGCCCGCCCTCGGCACCGCCCTGAGCCGCGCCCCCGGGTAACCGCCCGTCGCCCAAGGCGTTGAGGACCGGCATGAAGCGTCTGGCCCAGGCGATGCGCTCGGCGCCTTCCGGCCAGAGGGCGGGGTCGCGGATGTCGGCTAACACGTCAGGTCCAGCACGAACACCTCGTGGCCCGGCGCCACCTCGACGGCGCCGACGCCCTCCCTGACCCGCACCCCGCGCGATCCGCAGGTCGCCACGACGGCGCCGGGCTTGAGCGTGGACAGGTCGGGCGGGGTTTCGGCGATGACCAGATCCGCCCCGGCGAGATCCGCGCCGGGGTGCGCGCCCATGGCGCGCAGGCGGGCGGCGAGCCCCGGGACCTCCCCGAGAATCGCCACGCGCTTACCCGCCATCAGCAGGTTGGTACGGCGCAGGACGATCTGGATGACCGCTTGCGCACCGGGAAGCCGGGTCAATGATCTCCATCCGATCTTCGGAGGTTACCGATTAAAGGCCGAGATCACGCCCTTTGACAATGGGTTACTCGCGACCTTCCTCGGGAATCCCGTTCTCGCTCGGCGCGATCGGCCCGGCCCCGGGCGGCTGTGGTCGCTCCTGGCCAGCGCGGCGGCGTCGGGGTAGTCGGTGACGAAGGCGTCCACCCCCAGGTCGAGGTGGGCGCGGTATTGAGGGCCATAACTGCGGGGAAATCTTCGCTTCACTACGGGCTGACGGCGAGGAAGAGGAACGCTCCGAAGATCACGAGATGGACCGTTCCCTGCATCAGCGTCGCCCGCCCTGGGGCCACGGTCAGCGTGGTCACCACCACGGTCAGCGCGAGCAGCACGATCTCCTTCGGGCCCAGGCCGAGGGTGAGCTGCCCGCCGAGCCAGATCGAGGCGACCGCGATCGACGGGATGGTCAGGCCGATGCTGGCCAGCGCCGAGCCGAGGGCGAGGTTGAAGCTGGTCTGCACCCGGTTGCGGGCCGCCGCCCGGACCGCCGCGACCGTCTCCGGCAGCAGCACCAGCAGCGCGATCGCCACGCCGACCGTGGCCCTCGGCGCACCGGCCGCACTGACCGCCTGCTCGATCGCGGGCGAGGCGGTCTTCGCCAGGCCGACCACGCCGACCAGGCAGACCAGCAGCAGGCCGAGGCTCCACAACGCGGTGCGCGCGCTCGGCGGGACGGCGTGGTCGTCGTCGCCGCCGGTGCCGACCGGCAGGAAGTAGTCGCGGTGCCGTACCGTCTGCATGAAGACGAAGACGCCGTAGAGGATCAGCGACGCGACCCCCGCGAAGGCGAGCTGCCCGGCCGAGAACGTCGGACCGCTGGTGGTGGTCGTGAACGACGGGACGATCAGCGCCAGCGTGGCGACCGCGCTCAGCGTGGCCAGCGCCGCGCTGACCCCCTCCACCCGGAACGCCACCACCCGGTGCTTGATCGCGCCGACCAGCAGGCAGAGCCCGATCACGCCATTACAGACGATCATGAAGGCGGCGAAGACGGTGTCCCTGGCCAGCGAGTCCGAGCCCGCGCCGCCGGAGGCCATGAGCATGAGGATGAGGCCGACCTCGATGACCGTCACCGCGATCGCCAGGATGAGCGTGCCGTACGGTTCGCCGACCCGGTGCGCGACCACCTCCGCGTGGTGCACGGCCGCGATCACCGCGGCGATCAGCGCGGCGGCGACGACGACCACCAGCGGACCGCTGTGCAGAGGACGACCCCAGGTCATGGCCAGCACCACGATGGCGACAGGGGGAACGAGAACGGTCCAACGCAACAGGCGGTGACGCGACATGGGAACAACCCTATGGGGGTGTTCACGGGCGTTCGCGCAGCTCACCGCCCCCTCCGACGATCACTCCGGCCTGCAGGCCGTCCCCGCCGCAGTCGCGCCCGTTGGGATACTGCCGCTCGGGCGTCACCTCGATCCGGCCCACGGCGAGCTCGTCGCCCTTCCGGTCACGCAGCGCCAAGGTCACGGTGACCGGCTTGTCGGGCAGGTCCGGCACCTCCCCCATCCCGGACCGCTCACCGGTGGGCGTCGCCCACGCCGCGCAGGAGTCACCCTCGCACGTCTCCCGCCCGGCGCCCGAGGACGGGAAGATCACCACCTGCGGCTGCCGGCAGGCCCCGTCCCAGCAGACCCGCATCTCGGCGCGCTCCACCCGGGCCGCCAGCGGCGCCTCCACCGTCACGGTGACCCCGACCGCGGTACCGATCTCCGTGCAGGCGCGCGGAGTCAGCGGATCGCACGCTGTCAGGGTGGCGAGCAGGGGCACGATCATCACAAGTCTGCGCACACCCACACAGACGTATCGCACCCCGCCCGGGTTCAGCCGGCCAGCAGCTTCCTGACGCGGGCCTCGCCCACGGCGAGCAGGAGCGTGGGCAGGCGCGGGCCGGTGTCGCGGCCGACCAGCAGCCGGTAGAGCAGGGCGAAGAACTCGCGCTGCGCCACCTTGAGCTCGGGGGTGGGCTTGGCGTCGGCGGGCAGGCCCGCGCGCAGCTTCGGCACGCCGTACACCAGCGCCGTCAGGCCGTCGAGCGACCAGTGCTCGTCGAGGCCGGCCACCAGCAGGGCCAGCGACTCGCGCGCCTCCTCGCCGAGCCCGGCCAGCAGCTCGGCGTCCGGCTCGTCCAGCACGCGGGTGCGCTGGTCGGCGGGCAACTGGGTGGCGACCCAGTGCTGCGCCCGGTCCAGGCGCGGCCTGACCTGCTCCAGCGACGTCACCGGGTCGGCGGGGTCGAGGTCGCGCAGGATCCGCAGCGTCTGCTCCTCGTCGCCGGTGGTGATGTCGGCGATCGAGGCGAGCGTGCGGTACGGCACCGGCCGCGGCGTCACCGGCAGCGCGCCCTCGGCCGTGCCGACGGCCCTCGCGTGGGCGGCCAGGTCGGCGGGCTGGGCGGTGCCGTCGGCCACCTTGCGGCCCAGGGAGTCCCACTCGTCGTACAGCCGCTGGATCTCCTGGTCGAAGGCGATCTTGAAGGACTGGTTGGGCTTGCGCCGCGCGTACAGCCAGCGCAGCAGCGGCGCCTCCATGATCTCCAGCGCGTCGGCCGCGGTCGGCACACCGCCCTTGGAGCTGCTCATCTTGGCCATGCCGCTGATGCCGACGAAGGCGTACATCGGCCCGATCGGCTGCTTGCCGCCGAACACCTCGCCGACGATCTGGCCGCCGACCACGAACGACGAGCCCGGCGAGCTGTGGTCGACGCCGGACGGCTCGAACACGACGCCCTCGTGCGCCCAGCGCATCGGCCAGTCGACCTTCCACACCAGCTTGCCCCGGTCGTGCTCGGCCAGCCGCACAGTCTCGCCGAACCCGCACGCGCAGGTGTAGGCCAGCTCGGTGCTCTCGTCGTCGTAGCCGGTGACCGTGGTCAGGTCCCGCTCGCACAGCGCGCAGTAGGGCTTGTACGGGTAGTAGCCCCCGGCCGCGCTGCCGTCGTCCTCGCTCGCCGCGCCCGACCCCTCGGCGGCGGCGGCCTCGTCGGCGTCCACCGGCGCGGCCTTCGCCTTCTTGGTGCGGTAGCGGCCCAGGATCTCGTCGATCCGGGCCCGCTCGCGCATCGCCAGCAGGATCTGCTCGCGGTAGCCGCCCGAGGTGTAGCGCTCGGTCTGGCTGATCGGCACGTAGTCGACGCCCAGCTCGGTCAGCGCCTCGGCCATGGGCGCCTTGAAGTGCTCGGCCCAGTTCGGGTACGCGCTGCCCTCCGGGGCGGGCACCGAGGTCAGCGGCTTGCCGATGTGCTCGCTCCAGGCCGGGTCGATGCCCGAGGGGACCTTGCGGAAGCGGTCGTAGTCGTCCCACGAGATCAGGTGCACGCAGGCGTGGCCGCGCCGCCTGATCTCGTCGGCCACCAGGTGCGGTGTCATGACCTCGCGCAGGTTGCCCAGGTGGATCGGCCCGGACGGGCTGAGGCCGGACGCGCAGACGATCGGCTCGCCGGGCGCGCGGCGCTCCGCCTCGGCGATGACCTCGTCAGCGAAGCGAGAGACCCAGTCGGCCTCGATGCCCATCACAACGCCTTTCCTCGACTGATCCGACTCCTCATTGTCGCGGACCGCGAGCCCACCTCGGTCCGCCCGGGTGACAACGGGTTCACGACTGCGTCACAAACTTCCACCTCTCGTTCATCAGCACAGGTCCGCCGCCACCCCTGTCGGCCTCGATCTTTGACATAGGGTCACCGAGTCCCCTCTCATTGGGACATGAAGGGCTCCTATGTGGTGACGGGCGGCGGACGAGGCATCGGCAGGGCGATCGTGGAGCGGCTGCTCGACGACGGCGGGGCCGTGGTCGTGGTGGAGCTGGATCCCGGCGCGCTCGACTGGCTCGAAGGGGTCCCCCGGACCGCGGGCGTCGCGGGTGACGCGGGCTCGGAGGAGGTGCTGGGCCGGGCGGCCGACGCGGCCGAGGCTCTCGCCCCGCTGGCCGGGTGGGTGAACAACGCGGCGCTGTTCCGTGACGCGGCGCTGCACTCCACGCCGTCCACCGAGGTGATGAACCTGATCGCGGGCAACCTGGCGCCCGCCATCGCCGGCTGCGCCACCGCGATCCGCCGCTTCCTCGCGGCGGGCACCCCCGGCGCGATCGTCAACCTCTCCTCGCACCAGGCCAAGCAGGCGGTGCCGGGGGCGTTCCCGTACGCCACGGCCAAGGCGGCGGTGGAGGGGATGACGCGGGCGCTCGCGGTCGAGTACGGCCCGAACGGCATCCGGGTCAACGCCGTGGCACCCGGCTCGGTGGAGACCGAACGCTACATCCGCTTCCTGGCCGACCAGGAGCCGTCCGCGGCGGCGGCCTCCGAACGGCTGATCGCGCGGGTGCATCCGCTCGGCCGGGTCGCGCGGGCCCAGGAGGTCGCCGCGGCGGTGGCGTACCTGCTGTCGGAGGAGGCGTCATTCATCACCGGCGCGACCGTCCCCGTCGACGGCGGGCGCACGGTCCTGGCGCACGACCCGGAGTAGCCTTCACTACGGCCCTTGTCGCAGCGCGGCACAACAGGAATGCGCAAGGCGGGCGCCTCCGGAAGGGGCCCGCCTCGCCGGGGGCCGGTCAGGTCCGGCCGTGGCCGTCCTCCGGTGTCCTTCCGTCGTAGCCGAGCAGGCGCATCGCCGTCTCGGGGTCGAGGGCCGCCGCCAGGAGCTGGGCCCTGGCGTTGGCCTGGTCCCTCTCCCGCGCCGCCCGCGCCTGCGCGCCGCGCACGCCCTTGACCGCGAGGACCGCCACCGCGACGCCCACGATCAGCGCCACCACCAGGATGAACAGCACCAGCAGCAGGCCGGGCGTCAGGCCGCCCACGCCGACGCCGGTCGCGGCCATCGCCCCGAACAGCACCACCGCCACCAGCGCGAGCACGCTGCCCACGATGATCCAGACCGTCCCCGACGCGCTCCTGCGCACCGGCGGTGTCTCGGCGTGGCCGGGCGCCGCCTGCGTCCCGGGCGACCACGGCACGAACTCCGGCCGCCCGTCCCCCGCCTCGGTGATCGCCGGAGCGACCGCGGTCGCCTCGACCGGCGCCGCCTCCGGCACGGGTCCCGGCAGGTTCCTCTCGACCCGATTGTGCTCGCGGTGCGCGCGCACCGCGTCGCGGTGGTACTCCTCCAGGTCCTGGAACAGCTCTTCGGACTGGTAGACGGTCCCGTCGACGAGCGGCCCCGGCCGCCCCTCCAGGATCGCCACCACGTCGTCGCCGTTGAGCGTCTTGTGCGTCTCCAGCGCGTGCGCCAGGCACAGCACCTCGCGCCGGTGCCGCCGCAGCAGCTCCTCGGTCTGGTCGAGCAGCCTGGACAGGTTGAACTCCACCCGCTCGCTGAGGTGGTCGGGCGCGCTCTCCCGCTGCGCGCCCGCCTCCTGCAGAAAGCCCGGCCCGACCGGGCTGCGCATCGCCTTGCCCGCCTGGATGCCCAACTCCTGCAGCGCGGGCAGCGAGGCGATGCCGGTGCCCATCCCCCAGTGCGACTCCATGAGCCCCACCAGGTAGGTCGCCGACATCAGGTCACCGGACACGCCGGAGGAGTTGTCGTCGCCGAAGAACATCCGCTCGCCCGCCAGCGAGGCCAGCGAGACCATGATGTCGGCCTCGTGCTCGGACTTCCAGCGGGTGAACTGGTCCTCGGGCTTGATGGAGGCGACCATGCCGAGGTAGTCGGCGCCCTTCTCGATGGTCGCGATGTCGATCTCCAGGTGGAACCTGGTCCGGTAGGCGACGACCGCGTGACAGGCCTCGTGTACGGCGACCGCGTGCCGTTCCCGCTCGATGTACTCCACGTCCTCGGGCGGGCCGAGCTGCTTGAGCCGTTTGGCGCGCAGCACGTCGGACCAGGTGATGACGTCGCGGTCGTCGCGGATCGCGGTGATCAGCGACTCGTTGACCAGGTCCTTGATGGTGGCGCCGGTGGCGTACGGGGTGATGGTGGCCAGCTTGTCGATCTGCTCGGGGGTGAGCTGGTGGTCGACCTTGTCGAAGTAGCCCTGGTAGGTGCGCACCCGGCCGGACTTGGACGGGTAGCCGACCTTGTAGATGCGGTCGATGCGGCCGGGCCGCAGCAGCGCCTCGTCGAGCACGTCGGGCATGTTGGTGGCCATCATGACGAGGATGCGGTACTTCGGCGGCGGCTTGGGCCGCATCCCGAGCAGCCGCCTGACCAGGCGGTTGAAGAAGCCGCGCGGCTTCTTCAACCCGGACAGCTCGGTGAGCAGCGCCTGCAGGGTGCCGGTGTCGCCCTGGCCGCCGCCCATGCCGCCCATGAAGAAGCGTTCCCGGTCCTTGAAGGTGACCAGGGAGCGGGAGTACTCCGACAGGTAGTTCAGGCCGTGGCAGCCGGTGAAGCCCTGGCCGGGCGGGCCCTGCTGGGCGAGGCGGCCGCGGCGGCCGAGGGAGTCGGCCTCGTCGAAGAAGACGATGACGCCGCCGTACCGGAGGGCGAGCTTGCGCAACTTCCTGAAAAGCGACTTCACTTTGAGGATGCCGATGCCCATGAACATCGCGGTGAACGCGCCGGGGTCGACGAACACGTAAGGCTTGCCGGTCTCCCCGGCCACCGCTTCGGCCATGAGCGTCTTGCCGGTGCCGGGCGGCCCCCACAGCAGCAGCCCGCTGGGCACGTAGCCGCCGCGCACCTCGATCTCGTCGGGCCGTTCCAGGAAGACGATGTTCTCCCTGACCCGCGCGACCACGTGGTCCTGTCCCCACACGTCGCTGAAACGGGTCTTGATGTCGTCGGGGAAGTAGGTCTCGATGCCGCCGCGCGACAGGAACCAGAACAGGCCGGCGAACTGGATGATGATCACGAAGAACAGGAAGACGAACTGCAGGATCATCGGCGCGGCCTGCACCAGCAGCGCCGGCGCCTGGAACAGCGCGAGGAACGGGCTGACGTCGAGCACCGCCCCCAGCAGCAGGGCGATCAGCGCGACCCAGAACAGCACCTTGATCGCCCTGGCCAGGCGGAACCTGGCCCAGTCGTCGAACCTGCGGTGCGTCCACCGCTCGAACCCGCCGAAGACCCGCCGGCTCCAGAACCGGTGGTAGCCCGCCGAACGCTCACTGACCAGGAAGTGCGCCTGCCGTACGGCTTCCGCCCCCAGCAGCCAGAAGATCCACGTGTGATCCAGCGCGATGATCCGCAGCGCGTCGCCGAAGGGCATGACCCCCTCGAAGTCGGCCATCGTCTTCCAGGTCAGCACCAGGAAGGCGGCGGTCAGGCCGATCAGGAACTTGCCGCGATCCCAGAACCGCATCTTCTTGCGGGTCACGAGGCCGGGGTCGTTGGGCCCGCTGTCCGGGGCGCGCAGGCCCGCGTGGTGGGTCGTGGTCACGGGTGCTCCCTCATCCGGGCGTCCGGAGCAGCTTGAAGGACTCGGCGATCCGGTCGAACTCGGCGCCGCGCTTGGCGAAGCACGCCGAGGGGCACCGGATGAGCAGGACGGAGACCGTCTCGCCCGTCTTGTTCAGATAGGCGGTCTGGTCGAACGTCTGGACGTCCCGCCCCACCTGGTACTCGAACCTGATCCGCACGCCCCTGGCGCCGTCGCCGAGCTGGATCGGCTGGTCGCTGACCATCACGAAGCCGCCGAGCAGGGGCCGCTGACCGGCCTGCGCCACCTGCATGACGTAGGCGTCGCGGCGTTGCTTGGTCACCGGCAGGATGAAGTCGCGCATGGCGTCCAGCGAGACGGAGTCCCGCTGGACGGGGGTGAGCTGGTGGACCGTCGAGTAGACGAACGGGTCGCCGGAGCTGATCAGGTGGTTGACGTCGGGCTGGGCGGCCTGGTCGAAGGCCGTGGACCAGACGCGCTGCCTGCGCAGTGCGGCGATCGCCGAATCCGGGTGGTCACCGCTGAGCAGGGAATCGATCCTGGAGGAATCGATCTTCGCGAAGGAGGCGGGCACCTTGAAGTAGGTGGTCCCGTCCCTGTCGCGTACGTAGGTGAACTCCGCCTCGCCGCACCCGGCGACCCCCGCGGTCACGATGGCCGCCATCGAGATCGCGGCCAGCCTCGTCCAAGCCCGTGCTGTCTTCACCAGGGCTTACCTCCGCATTACGGACCAACGAGATAGTTCTGCCCGTTTTTAGCGGCCAATCCTCCTTTTCGATCTCATAACTCTTGACCAAATCTTGGCCGACTTTTGACTTTATCCGTGACCATCCGTCAGGACTTTCTAGGTCGGCGCGAGGCGCTGCAACCTTTCCGCAACCTCCGACAGGATCGATTGACATCCTCCCCCGCCGAAGGGGGGGATTCCAACGGCGACTACCCCACGGGGAGGAGATCGTGTTGAGGTTCACGGTTCACAGGCTCCGGCAACCCGGCGCCGCCATCGCCTGCGCGAAATCCTTCAACGCCTGCTGCTGCACGATGACCGACCCGCCACGCAGCCACCCGAACTCCGCCCGCGCCTCGGTGAGCTGACGGCACTGCTCGGCGAAACCCGGCCCGGACTTGAAGCCGGGACGCCAATGCGCGTGCTGCTCGACCGCCAGATTCCATACAAACCTCGCATGCCCGCAATGCTCGGCCAACACCGCCTCCTGAGCAGGCGAGGGCTGAAGCCGGTAACGGGACACGCCGAACAAACTACCGAACGTCACCGACAGAATCAGGAGAACACAGTGCCCCGAAGCCCCGCGACTCCTCCCCGACCTGAAGGACGGGGAGTCCATGCTGTAGGTGCTCGGTGAGATTGGGTCAGGATGCGGTATCGCCGGACGACCCAGACAAGACATACGATTACATGTCCGGCTCAGGGCAGGCCCCTGTTCCTGGTCGGGCGACCGGCCGAGGAGGGGAAGGCGCGGCGCGCCCGCCCACGACCGGCTGGCCGACGGACACGGAGTGCCTATGAACGACAACGACCACGCGGACGACACTCCGGAGCGCAGGGCCAGAGGATTGGAGATCATGAAGAGGGTCTACGGCTGGGACCAACTCGGCGCGGGCACAGGCGACTTCTACGCGATGACGGTCGAGCACCTGTTCGCCGAGGTGTGGTCGCGGGAGGGCATCAGCGACCGCGACCGCCGCCTGCTGCTGCTCGGCCTGCTCGTCGGGCAGGGCATGGACGAGCAGATCAATCTCCAGCTCGACGCCGCCCTGCGCACCGGCGACCTGACCGCCGAGGAACTCCGGGAGATCGCCGTGTTCCTCACCCACTACGCCGGGTGGCCGCGCGGCGCCAAGCTCAACACCCAGGTGGAAGACCTGATCGACCGCCTCATCCGCGACTGATCGTCGCGGCGACCGTGGCGCCCAGCTCCCAGCAGGCCGCCAGGTCCTGCTTCGTCACCGCCCCCGTCACCGTGACCGGGGCGACCACCCTCTCCCAGCCGATCCCGCCCGCGATCGACTCCACGGCCCGCACCGCCCCCGACACGTCGTTGTTCCCGTGCACGTACAGCCCGTACGGCAGGCGCCTGGTCTCCTCCAGGCACGGGTAGTAGACGGTGTCGAAGAAGTGCTTGAGCGCGCCGCTCATGTAGCCGATGTTGGCCGGGGTGCCCAGCACGATCGCGGCGGCCCCGAACACGTCGCAGGCGGTCGTGCTCAGCGCGGCACTGGACACCACCTCGACGCCCTCGATCTCGTCGGTGGTGGCGCCGCGGCGTACCTCCTCGAACAGCTCGCGGGTGGCGGGCGAGGTGGTGTGGTGGACGATGAGCAGCCGCGTCATCCTCTCATCATGCCGCGTTCCGGCGTGCGGCTCCGGGCGCGTTAGTCTGCGCTCATGCCTACAGCACTGATCACCGGCGCGACCGCCGGCATCGGCGCCGCCTTCGCGCGGCGCCTGGCCGCAGACGGCTTCTCCCTGGTCCTCGTGGCCCGCGACGAGGCCAGGCTCGCCGAGTCAGCCGACGCGCTCAAGCTCAGGTACGGCGTGACCGCCGACGTCCTGCCTGCCGACCTGGCCACCGACGAGGGCCTCGCCCGCGTCGAGGCGCGCCTGCGCGAGGGCGTGGACCTCCTGGTGAACAACGCCGGCTTCGGCCACCCGGACGCCTTCCTCAGCGTCCCGGTGGAGGACGAGGTGCGCATGCTGAAGGTCCACTGCGAGGCGGTGCTGCGGCTCACCCTGGCGGCCCTGCCCGGCATGCGCGTCCGGGGCCGGGGCGGCGTGATCAACGTGGCCTCGGTGGCGGCGTTCTTCACCCGGGGCACCTACAGCGCCTCCAAGGCGTGGGTGGTGAACTTCAGCGAGTCGACGGCCGCCGAGATCACCGAGCCGCGCGTCCGGGTGATGGCCCTGTGCCCCGGATTCGTGCGCACGGAGTTCCACGACCGCGCCTCCATGGACATCTCCGGCGTCCCCGGCTTCCTCTGGCTGGACGCCGACGCGGTGGCCAGGGAGGCCATGCGCGACCTGGCCCTGGGCAAGTGGACGTCCATCCCCGACCCGCGCTACAAGGCGATCGTCTCGGTCGGCCGCCTCATCCCGCGCCGCCTGGCCGCCAAGATCTCGGCCAGCCTCCGCCAGGCCTGACCGGCCCGCGGGCTATCCGGGATCACCAGGAGCGGCCGTACGGACGAAAAGCGGCCCCCCGCCGCGGGAGGGGGTCGCGGCGAGGGGCCCGGGCCGGGCGTGAGGTGGGCTCACTCCCGGTGGTCGGCGGCCCGTGGGCCGGTGGTCGGCGGCTGGGGTCAGCGGCCGATGTTGGCCTCGTGGCCGATGGCCAGGCCGGAGGTCGGGTCGAAGAAGTGCAGGTTGTGCGTGTCGAGGACCAGGGTGATCTCCTGGCCGGGGCGCACGTGGCTGCGGGCGTTGACGCGGGCGGTCCACAGCGACTTGTCGCCCACCAGCGGCAGCGCGGCCTCGTCCTCGTCACCGGTGTCCTGCGCGGCGACGGTGTCCTTGTGCTCGACCGGCGGGGCGTCGATGAGGAACAGCACGTTGATCTCGGAGCCCAGCTCCTCGGTGACCTGCGCCTTCACCGGTACGGTGGCCCAGCCGTTGGCGTGGTTGCCGGCCGCCGAGGCGTCCTCGAAGTCGGACGGGCGGATACCGAGGATGATCTTCTTGCCGATGTACTGGTCGAGGCCCGGCTTGTCGCTGAAGGTGGAGTCCGGGATGGACAGCTTGTAGCCGGCGAAGCTCACGGCCGCGCCGCCGTCGCGGACCAGCTCGGCGGTGACGAAGTTCATCGAGGGCGAGCCCATGAAGCCGGCGACGAACAGGTTGACCGGCTTGTCGAACAGGTTCTGCGGGGTGTCGACCTGCTGCAGCAGACCGTCGCGCAGGACGCAGACGCGGTCGCCGAGGGTCATGGCCTCGACCTGGTCGTGCGTGACGTACACGGTGGTGACGCCGAGGCGCTCGTGCAGCGTGTTCAGCGAGGCGCGCATGGAGACGCGGAGCTTGGCGTCCAGGTTGGACAGCGGCTCGTCCATGAGGAAGGCCTGCGGCTCGCGGACGATCGCGCGGCCCATGGCGACACGCTGGCGCTGGCCGCCGGACAGGGCGGCGGGCTTGCGCTTGAGGTAGGTGTCGAGGCCGAGCATCTTGGCGGCCTCGCCGACGCGCTTGGCGATCTCCGCCTTGGGCATCTTGCGAAGCTTCAGACCGAAGGCGAGGTTCTCCTCCACGGTCATGTGCGGGTACAGCGCGTAGTTCTGGAAGACCATCGCGATGTCGCGGTCCTTGGGCGGCAGGTGGTTGACCACCTTGTCGCCGATGGCGATCTCACCGCCGCTGATGTCCTCAAGCCCGGCGATCATCCGCAGCGCGGTGGACTTGCCGCACCCCGAGGGGCCGACCAGCACCATGAACTCGCCGTCCCTGATCTCCAGGTTGAGCCCGTTCACAGCTTTCACGCCGCCGGCGTAGATCTTGTCGACATTGGTCAGAACGATGGATGCCATGACAGTCCTTCGCGTCACCGGGCAGCACCCGGTCGTTTACCTTGGATACGTTTTCATGCATCTCACCCGAAACGGACATGCGTGTCAAGAGCCCTTGCGTGACCAGCCTTTGCGGAAGCTTGAAGTGGAAACCGGCTGGAAACCATGATGGAATCGTTTCCATGAAAAGGACCACCATCAAGGACGTGGCCGAGGCGGCGGGCGTGGGAGTCGCGACCGTGTCCCGGGTGCTGTCCGGCGGATCGGCCAGCCCGCAGACCCGCGAGCGGGTGCTCGCCGTCGCCGCCCAGCTCGACTACCGGCCCAGCGCCCTGGGCCGCAACCTGCGCCAGCGCCGTACCGGCGGGATGGGGCTGCTCCTCCCCGACCTGACCGACTCCTTCTACGGCCGGCTCGCCGAGGGCGTGCTCGCCTGCGCCCGCTCGGCGGGCGAGCCGGTGGTGCTCGGCTCCACCGGCGACGATCCGGAGCAGGAGGCGGAGCTGGTCGGCATGCTGCTGGAGCAGAGCGTCGACCGGGTGATCGCGGTGCCGGTGGGCGACGCCGACACCTGGGATCCGGCGATCCGCGCGGGCATGACGGTGGTGTTCGCCGACCGGCTGCCCCCCGCCGCCCCCTCGGCCACGAGCACCTCCCAGAGCGACCTGGAGGCCCTCGACGGCCTGCGCCCCGCCCGCGCCGCCGGACGCCGCCTGGACCTGCCCGCGGTGCTCGCCGACGACAGGTCCGGCGTCCGTACGGCGGTGCAGTACCTCAGGGGCCTCGGCCACCGCCGCATCGCCTACCTCGGCGGCCCCGGCCACGCGCGCCGCGTCGCGGCCTTCCGCGAGGCGCTGGAACCGCACGTCGACGAGGATCTGATCGTCTTCGCCCGGGGCAGCCGCGACTCCGCCTACGCGGCGGCCTCGGGCCTGTTCCAGAGCCGCCCGGACCTGACCGCCGTGCTGGCCGGCGGCAACATGCTGGGCGAGGCGGCCGTACTGGCGGCCAGAGAGCTGGACCTGCGGATCCCCCGGGACGTCTCGCTGATCATGTACGACGACGTGCCGTGGGCCGAGCTGTGCTCGCCGCCGCTCACCGTGATCGCCCAGCCGGGCCAGGACATCGGCTACCGGGCGGCCGAACTGGTGCTGCGCGCCGAGAGCCGCCGCCCGCGCAGCGTGCTGCTGCCGACCGAGCTGATCGTCCGCGGCAGTTGCGGGCCCCGCAGGTAAAGTCGGCCGCCGACTCCCCTACGCGGGGCGCGTGGATTCGCGACACTGGTCGCGGAGGCGAGGCATGGCGGACTTGACACCTTTGCGGAACGGCGACCCCCAGAGCATCGGCGGCTGGCGGTTGCTCGGCCGCCTGGGCATGGGCGGCCAGGGCGTGGTCTACCTCGGGCAGTCGGGCGGCGGCGAGCGGATCGCGGTCAAGCTGCTGCACACCCATCTCGGCGCTGACCCCAAGGCCAGGAAGCACCTGGTGACCGAGCTGGCGGCGATGCGGCGGGTGGCGGCGTTCTGCACCGCGCGGGTGCTGTTCGCCGACCTCGAGGGCGACCGGCCGTACATCGTCAGCGAGTACGTCGAGGGCCCCTCGCTGCACGAGGTCGTCTCCGAGGAGGGGCCGAGAGGCGGCTCGGCCCTGGTACGGCTCGCCGTCGGCACCGCGACCGCGTTGAGCGCGATCCACCAGGCGGGGGTCGTGCACCGCGACTTCAAGCCGGGCAACGTGCTGCTCGGCCCGGACGGCCCCAGAGTGATCGACTTCGGCATCGCCAAGGTCCTGGACCTGGCCACCGCGATGTCCACCGACGTGATCGGCACTCCCGCCTATATGGCGCCCGAGCAGCTCAACGGCGAGGAACTGACCGCGAAGATCGACGTGTTCGCGTGGGCGTGCACGATCGTCTACGCCGCCACCGGCCGCCCGCCGTTCGGCAACGAGTCGAACGCCGTGGTCCTGAACCGCGTGCTGAACCTGCCGCCCTCGCTCGGGAGCGTCGACGGCGCGCTGCGCGACCTGCTGGCCGCCTGCCTGGCCAAGGACCCGCGGGAGCGGCCGAGTTCGCGCGAGGTGCTGCTCGACTTGCTCGACCACGCCCCTCCGCAGGAGAGCGGGTCGGAGATGCGCTCGGCCAGAGCCAGCCTGACCGCCCCGCCCGCGCCTCCGCCCGCCACTCCGCCCGGCGCGCCGCCACCCCTGTGGCGGCGTCGCCGGGTGCTGGCCGCCCTGGTGGGCACGGCCGCCGTCGCCGCGGGCACCGTCGCGGTGCTGCGCGGCACCCGGGACGAGGTGCTCCCGCAGCCGCGCACCACCACGGTGGGCGGCACCCGGGAGCTGCTCCCGCAAGGCCCGCTGCCCGGCGTGCGGGGCAGCCTGAACCCCGACCCCGCGGGCCCGCTGCTGCTGACCTCCTACCTGCCGGTCGTGCGCGGCAGGCACTCCAACGCGTTCGTCCTCGACCGCAAGAGCGGCACGTTCGAGGCGACCCGGTACCGCAACGCGGTCGTCTCCCCGTCCCTGCGCCACGTCGCCGGGGTCATGGGCGAGCCCGGCGGCACCAAGGTGGTCACCGTCGAGGACCGGGACACCGGGCGTACGCACCGGCTGGAGTTCGACGAGCCGGTGCTGGCGCCCGTCTGGTCACCGGTCGCCGACCGGCTGCTCGTCACCCTGCTAGACCCGGCGAACCCGCTCAAGGCGGTCGGCTACGCCATCGCCTCCGGCGAGGGCTTCACCCCCAAGGTGGTGCGCCCGGCGCTGGCGCACGTCGGCATGTACGGCTGGCCGATGCACCCCGGCGCCTTCGCCTGGAACCAGGACGGCACCGCCCTGGCCGCCGCCTCGTTCGAGGGCGACTGGCCCGACAAGACGCTGCACGTCTACACCCTCGACGGCGCCCTGACCAGGACCTACCCGTCCACCGGCGCGAACGTCGGCTGCCCCTTCTCCCCCGACGGCAAGCTGATCGCCACGCAGAGCCGGATAGCGGGCGCCGAAGGAGAGGGCGGCGAGGACCGCACCACGCTGTTCGACGTCCGCACCGGCACGTTCGTGCGCGAACTCCCGGCCAACCTGTGGTTCATGTCGTGGTACGGCTCCGCCCACGTCATCGGCTACACCTCGGCCACCTCCGGCACGCCCGGCCAGGTCCGGCTGGTGGGCGTCGACGGCACGCCGGGCCGGACGCTGATCACCAACGAGGAGGTCCCGGCGGACTGGAACCTGTGGCCGTACTGGTCGCCGCGCTAGGAGATCGCCTTCTCGATCGCGGCGACCACGGCCGGGTCCTGCGGCTCGACACCCGGGCGGAAGCGGGCCAGGACCTCGCCGTCCCGGCCGAGCAGGAACTTCTCGAAGTTCCACTGGATGTCGCCGGCCTCGCCGTCGGCGTCCGGGGTCTGGGTGAGCGTGCCGTACAGGGGGTGGCGGTCGTCGCCGTTGACGTCGGCCTTCTCCAGTAGCGGGAAGTCGACGCCGTAGGTGGTCGAGCAGAACTCCTGGATCTCCTCGGCCGAGCCGGGCTCCTGGCCCATGAACTGGTTGCAGGGCACGCCGACGACGGTGAAGCCGCGCGGGCCGTACGTCTGCTGGAGCTGGACCAGGCCGGTGTACTGCGGGGTGAGGCCGCACTTGGAGGCCACGTTCACGACCAGGACGGCCCTGTCGCCGGTGAGTTCGGCGAGGGTGGTGGGGGCGTCCGCGAGGGTGCGGACCGGAATGTCGCGAAGGCTCATGATCTGAGCCTACCGACCCGCGCCGGTGCGGCTCGCCGTGCGGTCCGGCTCTCGCGGGGCCGTGAGGGCGGTCGTCCCAAGCCCGGGACGGGCGCCCGCCAAGCGCGGGGCGAGCGGGCGCCGGGGCCGTTCAAGGCGGCCCTGCGAGAGGGCCAGGAGTTCACGACGGTCCGGCAAACACCTGTCCGCCGCGTGTCGAGATTCTCCGTCCGGGCCGCCCCCGCGTATTAGAAACCGGCTAGAGAACTCGTCGTGGAGCCTGGCCGGGCCGTCCAGCGTGATCGGGCGGTTGAAAGGTCCTGGCCAGGCCACGCGGGCCCTCCTCGTCCGAGCCACGGACGCGGGTGGTAGAGGCACCGGAGGCGGACCGCCGACGTGCTCGCTCGCACGCGACCTGACAGCAAGGATCGAGTTGGACAGCGAACGCGTGATGCGCAGCACTCTCGTCGCGATGATCGCCTCCGTGGCGCTCACCGGCGGGACGGAGGCCCCCGCTCATGCCGAGGACGAGGCAGGAGCGCAGGTCCACCACCTGCGGACATGGACGGTCGAGGGAGACTCCCGGGTGATCCATCAGGGCACCTGGAAGACCCACGCCAAGCCGAAGGCCAGGGTCGAGCGGCCCAAGGGCAGGAACAAGGGAATCGCACTCGACCTGGTCGTCCGCCGGTCGTGGTCGATTCAGCAGTTCCACTGCCTGGACAGCCTCTGGACCAGGGAGAGCAACTGGAACCACCGGGCGCAGAACCCGTCGTCCGGCGCCTACGGCATCCCACAGGCGCTGCCGGCGGGCAAGATGTCAGGGGTCGGCAGCGACTGGCGGTCCAATCCGACCACCCAGATCCGCTGGGGCCTGAAGTACATCAAGGGCCGCTACGGCAAGCCGTGCGGCGCCTGGGGCCATTTCAGATCGCACAACTGGTATTAGGGAGCCGCCTGGGGAAGGGACGGCTACCGTGGCACCCGGGGCGTTTCAGCCCCGGGTGCCGCCGTTTTTCGCGTGTACGGCGATCGCCTCGATGAGCAGCTCCAGCCCGAAGGCGAACTCGGCCTCGTGGTCGCAGGCCGTCAGCAGCGGGGCCAGCTCGCTCACCTCGGGGAACAGCGCCGGATCGACCTCCCCCGCCTTGACCATCGACCCGTGCACGGGTGCGAAGGTGGGCGTCACCCCCACCTCGCGCAGCAGCGAGCCGACGATGTAGGCGATGAACATGCGCAGCATCCGCACCGCCTGCTGCCCGTCGAACCCGGCCCCGCGCAGGGTGGCCAGCGCCCGCTCCACCGGCAGCAGCCCCGCGTTGGAGTGCAGTTGCCGGCCGAAGACCAGCATCGTCGAGCGCGGGTAGTGGTGGGTGATCGCCCGGAAGGCGTGCGCCTGCATGCGGACCCGCTCGGTCCAGTGCGCGTCCGGGTCGTCGGTGAACTCGATCTGCGACAGCACCGCCTCGGCGACGCCGTCGAGCAGGGCGGACTTGTTGGGCACGTGGTTGTAGAGCGACATCACGCCGACGCCGAGCTCGGCGGCGATCCTGCGCATCGAGACCCCCTCCGCGCCCTCGCGCTCGATGAGGTCGATGGCCGTGGCGACGATGCGCGCCCGGGACAGCGGCTCGGAGGTCATGCCTCATTCTATTGACGTACGTACGCCGTACGTGCCAGCCTCAAGGTGATACGTACGGTGTACGTCCCTCTGGGAGGCGGCATGTCGACGCACGATCTCTACACCATCCCCACCGAGCTCTCCACCTGGAACGTGGAGATGGCCGGCGCCAGCCGGTTCACCTGGGAGTACGACGACGGCAGGGATCGCATGCTGGCCCTCTACCAGAAGGGCAAGGACAAGCAGTGGGACTCCACCAAGCGGATCGACTGGGACCTCGAGGTGGACCCGTACAACATCCTCGGCATCCCCGACCAGTCCATCGCGATCTACGGCACCCCGCTGTGGGAGCGGATGGACGAGAAGACCCGCAAGGAGGTACGGCTGCACGGCGCCGCCTGGCAGTTCTCCCAGTTCCTGCACGGTGAGCAGGGCGCGATGATCTGCTCGGCCAGGATCGTGGAGTCCGTGCCCGACCTCGACTCCAAGTTCTACGCCGCCACCCAGACCATGGACGAGGCCCGGCACGCCGAAACCTACGCCCGCTTCCTGCAGGAGAAGGTCGGGGTCGCCTACCCGATCAACCGGCACCTCAAGGCGCTGCTGGACAGCACGCTGTCGGACTCGCGGTGGGACATGCCGTACCTCGGCATGCAGGTGCTGATCGAAGGGCTGGCCCTGGCCGCGTTCGGCGTGATGCGCGACATGACGACCAAGCCGCTGCCCAAGCAGATCCTCGCCTACGTCATGCAGGACGAGGCCCGGCATGTCGCGTTCGGGCGGATGGCGCTGCGCGACTACTACAAGAACCTCAGCGAGGCCGAACGGCGCGAACGCGAGGACTTCGTGATCGAGGGCTGCTACCTGATGCGCGACCGGCTGCGCGGGGTGGAGACCTGGGAGACGCTCGGCCTGTCCGCCTCCGAGGTCGCCGAGGCGATGGAGGCGACCGACCGCTCGCAGTACCTGCAGATCTTCCGCTCCCTGCTGTTCAGCCGCATCGTGCCGTGTGTGAAGGACATCGGCCTCTGGTCGCCCCGGCTGCAGCAGGCGTACGCGGACATGGGCGTCCTGGAGATGGCCGGACAGAACCTCGAAGCGCTGATGAAGCAGGACGAGGACATCGCCGAGAAACTCGACGCCGAACGCTTCACCACCGAGGAAGCCGAACGCCACGCCGAGGTAGCCGACACCATCGCCCTGGGCTCCACCACATCTTGATCTCCTCAACCCGCGGGCGATTCCCCCACGGGGAGGAGGTCATTGTCCTTGCTTTCAGGCCCCCGAGGTCGAAGGGCTGGAGATGGTGGCGATGAGTTCTCTGAGGACCTGGAGGAGGAGGTCGATGTCGGGTTCGGTGGTGCGCCAGTTGAGGATGGCCGGGCGTAGGGCGGTCATTCCCTGGTAGGTCGTGGTTCCGGCGAAGAAGCGGCCGTCCGCGATCAGGGCTTCGCCGAGGCGGCGGTTCAAGGCGTTCAGTTCCTCTTCCGGCACTCCTGCCGGACGGTAGCGGAAGCAGACGACGCACAGTTTCACCGGAGCCAGGAGCTCCAGGTCGGGGGCCGCCTCCACCGCCGCCCCCAGCCGGAGCGCCAGGTCGTGGTGGCGCTCCACCATCTCCCGGTAGCCCTGCCTGCCGTACGCCTTCAGGGTCGCCCAGATCGGCAGCGCCCGTGCCCGCCGCGACGACTCGGGCCCGAGGTTGTTGTAGTTGACGTGCGGATCGTCGGCGGGCGGCAGGTAGTGCGCCCCCCACGCCCCGAACGTGCGGTACATCAAGGCGGGATCGCGCACGAACGCGAACCCGCTCTCGTACGGCACGTTCAGCCACTTGTGCCCGTCGGAGGTCACCGAGTGCGCCCGCTCCACCCCCTTGACCAGATGCGCCAGTCGCGGCGAGGCGGCGGCGAACAGCCCGAACGCGCCGTCCACGTGCAGCCAGGCGCCGTGCCGCTCGGCCAGGTCGGCCAGCTCGTCGATCGGGTCGAAGTCGCCGGTGTTCACCTCCCCGGCGTTCCCGATGATCACAGCGGGGGCGCCGAGCTCGGTCAGCGCCCGGTCCATGGCCGCCACGTCCGCCCGCCCGGCCGCATCCCTGGCGAACACCTGCACGCCGTCCCGCCCGCAGCCCAGCATCTGCAGCGACTTGCGGCTGCTCGGATGGACGTATCCGCTGGACAGCACCGGCATCCGGGGCAGGCCGTACAGGCCGTCGGCGGCCATGTCCACGCCGAGCCGCTCGCCCCACCACTGCCGCGCGCAGGCCAGCCCGGTGAGGTTGGCGAAGGTGGCGCTGGGGGTCAGCACGCCGCCGTACGCCTCGGGCAGCCCGAACAGGTCCTTCAGCCAGTCCAGCGCGACGCTCTCCGCCCTGGTGGCGAACGGCGAGGTCAGCCAGAGCCCGCACGCCTGGTCGAGCAGCCCGGTCACCCAGTCGGCGGCCTGCGCGGCGGGCGTCGAGCCGCCGACGATGAAATGGTAGAAACGCGGCCCGGACGTCTGCGTGCCCGCGGCCGTGCCGACGGCGAGCAGTCGCTCGACGCTGGCCAGCGTGCCCTCGCCGTCCTCGGGCAGCGGCCCGTCGAGCAGGTCGAGCAGGCCGTCGGCGCCGCTGTCGTGCACGAGCCGCTCATCCAGCGAGCCGAGGTACGGCCCCGCCGCCTTGGCCACCAACTCCAGCGCCGCGGGAGCCTGGTCCCGCTCGTTCAAAGGATCACTCATGACCGCAGCACAGCACGTTCCGACCGTTTTCGGAAGGATGGACAGCCCGAAAATGGGTTGATCCCACGTATTAGCCTGGAAGGGATGCCTCCCGATACGAACACTCCCCGTCGTCCCATGCTCGCCTCCAACTCCCTGTGGCGGATGAAGTCCTATGTCCGCCCCTACGTCGCCAAGCTGGTGCTCATCTGGCTGGCCGCGATCGCCGGCATCGGCACCGGCATCGCCCTGCCTCTCGTCGGCATGCAAGTCATCGACGGCCCCGTGCTCGGCGGCGACCCCGGCGGCCTGCTCCCGCTGGGCCTGCTCGCGCTCGCCCTCGGCGTGGTCGAGGCGTTCCTGATCTTCCTTCGGCGCTGGACCCAGACCGGCCCGGTGCTCGGGCTGGAGACCAGTATCCGCGACGACCTGTACGAGCACCTGCAGCGCCTGCCGATGAGCTTCCACGGCGAGTGGCAGTCCGGCCAGTTACTGTCGCGCGCCACCACGGACCTGTCGACCATCCGCCGCTTCCTCGGCTTCGGCATGCTCTTCCTGGTCATGAACGTCATCCAGCTCACCACGGTGACGGTGGTGCTGCTGAACATGTACTGGCCGCTCGGCCTGCTGGTGGCCGCGTCGGCGGTGCCGATCGTGCTGGTCTCGCTGGGTTTCGAGAAGAAGTACATCCGGATCTCCCGGCAGGTCCAGGACGAGCAGGGCGACCTGGCCACGCTGGTCGAGGAGTCGGCGATCGGCATCCGCACGATCAAGGCGTTCGGCCGCCGGCACCATGTCTACGACCGTTTCGACGACGCGGCGCTCAAGGTGCACGCCACGTCGATGGACAAGGTCAGGCTGTCGGCCCGGTTCTTCACCTTCCTGGAGGTGATTCCGAACTTCACGCTCGCGCTGGTGCTGCTGCTCGGCGCGCTCGCCGTCGGGTCGGGCGCGCTGACGCTGGGCATGCTGGTCGCCTTCACCACGCTGATGCTGCAGCTCGTCTGGCCGATCGCCTCGCTCGGCTACATCCTGGCGATGGCGCAGGAGGCGATGACCTCGGCCGACCGCGTCATGGAGGTCATGGACACGGTGCCCGAGATCGAGGGCGGCACCGAGACGATCGAGCAGCCGCGCGGCCACCTGCGCCTGGAGAACGTGGAGTTCCGCTTCCCCGGCGCCGACCAGCCCGTCCTGCACGACGTCAAGCTGGACGTGCGCCCCGGCGAGACGGTCGCGATCGTCGGCGCCACCGGCTCGGGCAAGACCACGCTCACCTCGCTGGTCCCCCGGCTGATCGACGTCACCGGCGGCCGGATCACCATCGACGGCCACGACGTGCGCGAGCTGTCGCTGCCCGCGCTGCGCTCGGTGGTGGCCACCGCCTTCGAGGAGCCGACGCTGTTCTCGATGAGCGTGCGGGAGAACCTCACCCTCGGCCACCGCGAGGCCACCGACGACGACCTGCGCGAGGCGCTGGAGGTCGCCCAGGCCACGTTCGTGTACGACCTGCCGTGGGGGCTGGACACCCGCATCGGCGAGCAGGGCATGTCGCTGTCCGGCGGGCAGCGGCAGCGACTGGCGCTGGCGCGGGCCGTGCTCAGCAAGCCGAAGATCCTGGTGCTGGACGACACGCTGTCCGCGCTCGACGTGGAGACCGAGGCCCTGGTGGAGGAGGCGCTGCGGCACGTGCTGCGCGAGGCGACCGGCATCGTGGTCGCGCACCGCGCCTCCACGGTACTGCTGGCCGACAAGGTGGCGTTGCTGAGGAACGGCACGATCACCCATGTGGGCCGCCACCACGACCTGCTGGCCGAGGTGCCCGAATACCGCGAGCTGCTCGCCCAGGACGCCGATCTCGACCCCGACCTCGACTCGGAAGGGCTGGTCCGATGACGCAGGTGGCGGAGAAGGGCAACGCCTGGCGCGGCGTGGCCTCCGAGGACCAGGACTCGCTGTCGGAGGATGTGTCGGTGCTGCTGCGGGAGCGCTCCCGCAGGCTGCTGGGCGACCTGCTGCGCCCGCACCGCAAGTCGATCGCGCTGCTGACCGCGATCATCGTGGTCTCGAACGCGGCCGGTCTGGCCATCCCGTATCTGGTGAAGGTCGGCATCGACTCCGGCATCCCGCCCATGCTGAAGGGCACGGGGCCGGGCACGCTGCTCACCGTGGTCGCGGTGATCCTGGCGGCGGCGGTGACCCAGGCGCTGACCCGGCAGGTGTTCCTGCAGCTGTCCGGCAAGATCGGGCAGAACATCCTGCTGGAGCTGCGGCGCAGGGTGTTCGACCACTTCCAGCGGCTGTCGCTGTCCTTCCACGAGAAGTACACCTCGGGCCGGGTCATCTCCCGGCTCACCTCCGACATCGAGGCGATCGCCGAGCTGCTGCAGTCGGGCTTCGACGGCCTGGTGACGGCGGTGCTGACCATGTTCGGCACGGCGGGCCTGCTGCTCGTCCTCGACGTGCACCTCGGCCTGGTCGCGCTGGTGCCGCTGCCGATCCTGCTGCTGTTCACCCGCTGGTTCCGGCGCCAGTCGTCGATCGTCTACCGGCGTACCAGGGAGACGGTGGCGCTGGTCATCGTGCACTTCGTGGAGTCGATGACCGGCATCCGCGCGGTCCAGGCCTTCCGCAGGGAGCCGCGCAACCAGGAGATCTTCAAGGAGCTCAACGACGACTACCGCGGCGCGAACGAGAGCAGCATGCGCCTGGTCGCGCTGTTCATGCCGGGCGTCAAGCTGATCGGCAACGTCACCGTGGCGGGCGTGCTGCTGTACGGCGGCTACCTGGCCTTCTCCGGCGAGGTGACGGTCGGCGTGCTGGCCGCGTTCCTGCTGTACCTGCGCCAGTTCTACGAGCCGATGCAGGAGATCAGCCAGTTCTACAACACGCTGCAGTCGGCGGGCGCGGCGCTGGAGAAGCTGTCGGGCGTGCTGGAGGAGGAGCCCGAGGTGGCCGAGCCGAAGCGGCCGGCCGAGCTGGACCGCTCGCGCGGCAAGGTGCGCTTCGAGGGCGTGCGCTTCTCCTACGTCGACTCCATGCCGATCCTGCCTGGCCTGGACCTGACCGTGCCCGCCGGGCAGAGCGTGGCGCTGGTAGGCGCGACCGGCGCGGGCAAGACCACGCTGGCCAAGCTGATCGCCCGCTTCTACGACCCGACCGAGGGCCGGGTGGAGCTGGACGGCGTGGACCTGCGCGACCTGGACGAGCCCACGCTGCGCAGAGCCGTGGTGATGGTCACCCAGGAGAACTTCCTGTTCTCCGGCACGATCACCGAGAACATCAGGTTCGGCCGGCCCGGCGCCTCGCAGGCCGAGGTGGAGGCCGCCGCCAAGGCGATCGGCGCGCACGAGTTCATCGCCGCGCTGCCCGACGGGTACGAGACCGAGGTCGGCAAGCGCGGCGGGCGGATGTCGGCGGGCCAGCGGCAGTTGGTGGCGTTCGCGCGGGCGTTCCTGGCCGACCCGGCGGTGCTCATCCTGGACGAGGCCACCTCCAGCCTCGACGTGCCCAGCGAGCGGCTGGTCCAGCGGGCCCTGCGGACGATCCTGGCCGACCGCACGGCCCTGATCATCGCGCACCGCCTGTCCACGGTGGAGATCGCCGACCGCGTCCTGGTCATGGAGCGCGGCGAGATCGTCGAGGACGGCGCCCCACAGCGCCTCATCAAGGCCTCGGGCCGCTTCGCCAACCTCCACCAGGCCTGGCTGGACAGCCTGAGCTGACCCTCCGCCCGCGGCTTCGCCGTCCCTCCCCGGGTACGGCGAAGCCGCGACCGGGCCGGAGCCTCAGTAGGTGATGTGCCGCCGTACCGGGCTCAGCAGTGGTGTGGCGTCCGGCTCGGGGGGCGTGGCCGGGGGAATGAGCTCCGGGTGCGTGGCCAGGTAGCCCGCGGGGAACGTGGTGACCACGTCGGACCCGCAGTGCGGGCAGGTGGTGCCCGAGGACGGCGGCTGGACGCTCACGCCGGAGCGCATCCACACGTCGACCTCGTTGCCGTGCCGATCGGTCACGCGCCTGACGATGTACTCCTCCTCCCACACGTGCCAGCAGTTGCGGCACTCGAAGGGCCAGACCTTCACCTCTTCGTTCACGGGATCACCCCCACTCTCACTTTCGAGTGTCCGCCCGTCCACCGCCGTGCGCAACCGCCCCGTCACCGGCCGCTGGAGGTGGCCACGAAGACCACCGCCCCGGCCACCACGCACAGGGTGCCGACCCAGGCGAGCTGGGCGTCGAACCGATCGTCGAGCGGGTCGCCGGCGTGCAGCGCCCGCTGCACCCTGCGGAACCGCACACCGGTCCTGACCAGCAGGATCCCGCCGCACAGCGCGGCGAGCGCGAACGCGGCCGTGATCGGAGCCGCCAGCCCGGCCCGGACGGCCAGGCCCGCCGCGCCGAGCCCTCCCGTGGACAGCGCCACCGCGGTGCGCACCCAGGCCAGGCGGGTGCGTTCGCTCTGCAGGCCGGGGTCCCAGATCTCGCTGGACATGTCAGATCGCGAGCAGGATGAGGACGAGCGCGACCACGGCGACGGCGGCGACGCCGTACCCGAAGACGGCGGCGAGGGCCGGGGGCGGCAGCGGGGACTGGTTGCGCAGGGCGCGCTGGATGTTGCGCCAGCGCGGGTAGGCCATGCCCGCGGCCAGCGCGGCCAGGGTGACGAGCATGACCGCCAGGGCGGTGCGCACCCAGGGGACGAAGACGTCGCCGGAGACGGCCGCTATGGCCACCCCACCGGCGCTGAGCGCCAGGGAGGTGCTCAGCCAGGTGAGGAAGGTCCGCTCGTTGGCGAGCGTGAACCGGGGATCTGGCTCGGTGCCGTTCATGTTTTCGACGCTAGTTCAGCCCTATTTCCCCTAGAGATGCCGGGATACAGTCCTATGATCGAACGGACCCGCGGTCAGACCAGAGGTGGCGTTTCCCATGCCGGCACGGAACTCGCCCGAAGGCGAGAACTCCGCCGAGCCTGCCGCCAAGGAGGGGGGTCCGTGGGCTTCCACGACGATCAGCGTGCTCGGCACCTACGCTTTCAGCACGTTCACTGAGCTGTTCCAGCCGTTTCCGTCGCCGTTCCGGCAAATTCTGCCTTTGGTGATCGGCACGGTCATCGCTGTGGTGGTCCACGAGTTGAGGAAGCGCATCTCCCTGGTTCCGCCGTGGCCCAGGATCTGGACGCGAATATCGTCCTTTCTCGTGATCGTCGCCTGGGGGGCGGCGGGCGCCGGATTGGTCGGCCTGGTGTGGAGTGTGCGCCAGGTGGTCGTCGACAAGCCGTGCCGGGCGGCCACCGAGCTGCGCCTGGTCACCGCGCCGGAGAACGTGCTGAAGCTCAGGGAACGGGCCGAGGAGTACACGAGGCTGAATGTCGGCGACGGCTGCGCCGCCGTACGGCTGACCGTGGCGCCGGCGCCGTCGGTGACCGACCTGATCTACGGCCTGGACACCGGGTGGGAGCGCAACGACAACCGCGAGGAGTACGAGCCGTACGTCCGCCTGCACGGGCTCCAGCCGGACGCGTGGGTCGCCACCAGCACCGGTGAGGCGGACTACGTGCGCTCGCAGGCGCTGCGGAAGGACCTGCTGGCGCCGGGCGGCGCGTCGGTGGGCCGGGAGCAACTGGTGCTCGCCCTGCTCCAGCCCAGTGCCGAGGCCCTGACCCTGCGGCTGTCGGATCCGGAGGAGCACCCGCTGCGCCAGGTGTGGCAGACCGTCGGCGAGCTGGGCATGTCCATCGCCCGCCCGTTCCCCGAGACCTCCAGCGCGGCGCTGATCGGCACCTCCGACCTCTTCGCCGCCTTCACCTCGGCCGCCGAGCGGAAGGAGGTGGAGCAGGCGATGATCTCGGGGCCGCTGCGCACCGACACGGTCCCCTCGTTGTTGTGCGCCTTCCACGGCTCGCGTGCCAAGGAGCGGGTCGCCCTGCTCGTTCCGGGTCACAGCGTGGACGACTACAACGACGGCCGGGTCACCGAGGAGGACGACGCCGTCGGTTGCCCCACGGGCGGGCAGCACGGCAGGGCCAAGCTCGCCGGATTCCGTCCCGCGGGGGCGAGCGTGCTCGACTACCCGTTCGTCAAGGTGAACTGGCCGGGCCAGACGACCGCCGAGCGCCAGGCGATCGTCGCTGACTTCGAGAAGTGGCTCGCCGGTAGGCCCCTCTACGGCGACACCACCCGGGACGGGGTCGCGCCGGTGCACGCCGAGCAGTTGGCCAGGACGCTCGGCGACCTCCAGGACACCCTCCGCCCCGCCCGCGACCTGCATCTGGTGCTGGACCAGTCGGGCTCGGCCCTCGGCCCGGTCGGCACGCGGGTGGCCGAGGGCCTGCGCGGCCTGTCCGGCGTGCTCGGCCCCAGGGACGGCGTCCGGGTCTCCGGGCTGGCCAGCAGGCGCGAGCACGGCTCCGCCGAGCTGCGCCCGATCGCGGACAGGAGGGGCCGCGACAAGCTCGACGTCCTGGCCAGGAAGATCGAGGCCGCGGGGTTCAGCGGCTGGGACGCGCCGGTCTCCGCCGCGCTGGGCGCGATCCCCGGCAATCTGGCGCAGGGGGTGATCGTGCTGACCGACGGCCGCCTGTTCGACGACGAGGGCGACGATCCGGCCGCGGCCCTCGGCGCGGCGCTGGAGCGGGAGCCTCTCGTCTCGGGGCTGCAGGTGCTGGTGCTCGGGCAGCGTCCCTGCGCGGTGACGGGCCTGAAGGGCACCGCCAAGCCGTACTCCTGCCTGACGGCTGGAGACGATCTGGGCGAGGACCTGGCCAAAATGATCATTTCGAGCAGGGGGCGCTGATGAAGGTCCCGCCATGGCCCGCCGTCGCCTTCGTGGCCGCCGCCGTAGTGGCCTGGTACCTGCTGCCCGGCCCGCTGGGCGGCCCGGAGCGGACCGGCACGCCCGTCCACGTCCCCGTCACCCCCGCGCCGGTCGCCACCGCGCCGCACCCGGATTGCGTCAGGCGCAAGAACCTGTCGGTGGCCACGGGCGACGACATCAGCGCGGGCAGTTTCAGGCGTGAGGTGTTCAGGCAGTGGAACGAGGCCCACCCGGACGCGACGCTGATCGAGGTGTCGGGCGGCACCGACGAGCGGCGGGCGCAGATGGCCGCGCCGGCCCAGGCGGGCAGTTGCGAGTACGACGTGCTGATCCTCGACGTGGCCTGGGTGGCGGAGTTCGCCAGGCTCGGCTACATCCAGCCGATCCCCTTCGACCCCAGGGGCTTCCTGCCCGCCCTGCGGAAGACGGCGATGGTGGACGGCGAGCTGTACGGCGTGCCGTTCGCGGCCGACGCCCCGCTGGAGTTCCAGCGGACGGACGTGACCGACGGCCTGTACGCCCTCCAGCTCGGCGACACGGAGAGCGGCACCATCAACCTGCTGGAGATGATCGGGACGGCCGGCGGGCACATCGTCGGCGGCGACGAGAGCACCGACGTCACCCTGGGCGAGGAGCGCGAGCGGACGTGGCGGGCGCTCAGCGGCTGGAAGGTGCGCACGACCGGCGACCAGCGGGTCGGCGTGATCGAGCAGTCGCTGGACGACGACGAGGACGAGAGCCTGCTGGCGTTCAGGAACGGTCAGACGGCCGCGAAGGAGCCGGTCGCCTACATGCGCAACTGGCCGATCGCCTTCCACCGGCTGGCCGCCGACCCGCTGACGATGCGCGACCCGGCCCGGAAGGACGCGCTCAGGTTCCGGGTGCGGGCGCTGCCGGGCGGCGTGCTGGGCGGGTCGGTGCTCGCGGTCTCGCGGCACACCGCCAGGCTGCCTGAGGCGATGCAGCTCATCAGGGAACTGACCGGCCATCGGGCGCAGGCCGAGCTGTTCGCCTGCGGCGGCTACGCGCCCGTGCTCACGTCGGTGTACGACGCGTACGCGGGCGCGGGTGCCAGGGACTGCGCCGCGCTGTTGAGCGACGCCAAGCCCAAGCCCGACTCCGAGCCGGTGGCGATCTCGGCGGCTGAGCTGAGCGGCCTGGCCGCCGAGATCCGCAGGGCGATCGAGGGCGCGAGCGGCTCGGAGACGGGCGACGACGCGCGCATCCGCCCCAAGTCGGAGTTCTACGCGCGCTTCAGCGAGGCGTTCCGGCGGTGCGCGCGTGGCGCGATGGCGGGAACGGTCTCCGAGGAGGCCTTCTTCGCCTCGGCCGAGATGCTGCGGGAGGCGCTGAAGGGCAGGATCACCGCCGAGCCTCCGTGCTGAGGGGTCAGCTGCAGGCGTTCTTGAGCTTGGTCAGGTAGGCGGCGGTGTCGGTGCCGACCTTCTGGACCGCGTCGACGGCCTCGTTGGCGGTGTTGACGTTCAGCTTGCTCAGGCTGTTGGCCAGGTCGTCGGTGGCCTCCTTGAGCGTGGTGTCGGCCGCCTTGTCGGCCACCTCGCCCAGCTTCTTGCCGGCGGCGTTGAGCTCCTTCTCCATCGCCGCCGGGTCGTCGACCAGGGCGCCGATCGAGGCGACGGTCTCAGTGATGATCTTGGGTGCCTCCAGGCAGGCCTGCGCCTTGTCCACCGTGGCGTTGATCTCGCCGCAGCCAGTGGCGAAGACGATCACGGAAAAGGCAGCGAGGGGCATGAACCGGCTCGTAGTGAGTCGCATACGGGTGACCCTACCCAACAGCCGCGCCCCTCGCGGGCTCAGAGTTTGCCGAAACAGGGGCCGTCCATCTTGTACGACTGGGCGGTCGAGCCGGTGAAGAAGTCCTTGACGATCGTCACTCCGGTCGGCGCCGTCTCGTCCACCTTGTTGACCAGCGTCTGCCGGAAGGTGGCGGCGTCGGGGTCCCCGGCGAAGTTGCCCGCCTCGGGCGGCAGCATGCCCTCGTAGTCGACCGTGGAGAGCGTCTTCACGGCCGCGAGCAGGCCCTTGCGGCTGATGTCGCCACCGGCCGCCATCTTCTCCAGCGCGGCCTTCATCGGGTACGCCCAGGCCCAGCCCGAGGTGTAGCCGTCGTTGGGGGTCACGCCGGGCAGCGCGGCGCGCATGGCCTGGTGGCCCGGGGTGTCGGAGCCCCATGGCTTGCCCGTCGCCGACTGCTCGTACAGCGCCTTCAGCGCCGGGGCGGCCGGGGACTTCAGCAGCGCCGGGTTCCAGGTGGGCCCGGTGCCGATGAAGCGGCCCTTGAAGCCCGCGGCGGCGGCCTGGCCGACGATGGCGGCCGCGTCGGCCGGTCCGGTGGTGAGGATCACCAGGTCGGGCTTGTTCTTGGTGATCTCGGTGATGGCCCGGCCCTGCTCGGTGGCGCCCGGCGGGGTCTCGACCGCGGTGAAGGAGAGCTTGTTCCGCTCCGCGGCGACCTTCGCGCCCGCGGCGGCGTCGGCGCCGTAGTCCCCGGCCAGGTGCACGGCCATGACGCTCTTCGGCTTGTAGACCTCCATCGCGTAGTCGACGGAGTTCATCGCCTCGACGCAGTAGTTGGAGCCGGTCTCGACGATGACGTCCTCGAACTCCCAGGCCGAGGTCCACGAGGCGGGCGCGGAGACGACGCTGTTCGCCTTGAGGTCACCGATGATCGCGGCGGTGGTGGGCGAGCCGAGCGTCTGGGCCAGGCCGAGCACCTTGTCCTTCATCTCGTTGTAGACCTGGCGGTGCACCTCGGGGTTGTACTTGTTGTCGCGCACATAGGTCTCGACGTCGACCTCGTACTTGCCACCGATGCCGCCCGCGGTGTTGACGCGCTTCCAGAACGCCTTCTGGGCGTCGGTGATCGGTACGGCCAGGGCCGCGAACGGCCCCGCGGTCAGGTCGGAGATCGTGCCGAGGTAGACGCAGCCCTTGGTCTTGTCGAGGGCCTTGGGGCAGGGTTCGCTGGTCACACCCGTCGACACGGCGGCCTTGCTGTCCTGGTCGTCCCCCCGGAAGACACCGCACGCGGACAGAAGTGCCACTACCGCGACGCCGGTCACCAGATAGCGACTCTTCATGAGAAATCCTCTCTAGTAGGAGAAAGGCCAGCTCTTCCAGTAGGTGCGCACGCGGATCCAGATCCCGAACAGGCCGCGCGGCTCGAAGACGAGGAACAGGATGATCAGCAGTCCGTAGAGCACCGTCTCCACCTGGAAGACGTTGGGCGTCTGGGTGGTGTCGGCGCTGATGAACGGCAGCAGCGACGGCAGCGCCCGGGTGAGCGGCTGCAGCAGCGAGATGAACAGCGCGCCCGCGATCGCCCCCGAGACGGTCGCCACCCCGCCGATCAGCACCATGGCGATGAACTGCACCGACATCAGCAGGCTGAACGAGCCGGGCTCCACGAAACCGGTGATGCTGTAGAGCAGCGCGCCCGCGCACCCGGCGTAGAAGGAGGAGATGCCGAAGGCGAGGACCTTGTAGCGGGTCAGCGGCACGCCCATGACCTCGGCCGCGATGTCCCGGTCGCGGATGGCCATGAACGCCCGGCCGACCCGCGAGCGGGCCAGGTTGCGCGCGGCGACCGCGAAGACGATGAGCAGGACCAGCATCAGCAGGTAGAGCGCCTGCTCCCGAGTGCCGAGCGGCCCGTCCTCGTGCAGCGGCACGCCGAACAGCACCGGCACCGCCGCCGGGCGGCCGACCCCGGGGCCGCCGGTGAGGTGGTCCCACTCCTTGAAGACGTGCTCGCCGAGGAAGACCAGGCCGAGCGTGACGATCGCCAGGTACAGCCCGCGCAGCCGGGTGGCCAGCGGGGCGACCAGCACCCCGGCCAGCGCGGCGACCAGGCCCGCGGCGGGGAGCCAGATCCAGATCTCGGTCAGGCCGTACCCGAGCGTCCTGCCGTCCGCCGGGCCGGACAGGGCGGCGCCGGTGTAGGCGCCGATGGCCACGAAGAAGGCGTGGCCGAGGGAGACCTGGCCCGCGTAGCCGGTGACGATGTTGAGGCCGATCGCCCCGATGGCCAGGACGTACGCCCCGGCCAGCACCTCCAGGGAACGGTCGACCAGCACCGCCGACAGCGCGAAGGCGAGCACGACCAGCGCCAGCGTCCAGCCGCGCTTGGCCCGGGTGTCGAGCAGCGCCATGTCCTGGGCGTAGGAGGTGTAGAGCAGCGGCCGTCCGCGCGGCCGCCGAGACCGGCCGGTCGGTACGCCGGACTCGCTCATACCCGCTCCACCTCCCGCGTCCCGAACAGCCCGTACGGTCTGACCAGCAGCACCACCAGCATCACCACGTACGGCGTGACCACCGCGAAGTTCTGCCCCAGCCACGGCGCGACCTCGCCCTGGTAGCTCTGGAACAGCGACTCGACCACGCCGATGGTCAGCCCGCCGACGACCGCGCCGCCGAGCGAGTCCAGCCCGCCGACGATGATCGCGGGCAGCGCCTTCAGCGCGACGATCCAGGTGAGCTGCTCGATGCCCTGCCCGGTGCCGACGAACATCCCGGCGATCGCGGCCAGGAACCCGGCCAGCCCCCAGGACAGCGCGAACACCATGCCCACCGAGACGCCCTGGGCCAGGGCGGTCTCCTGGTCGAAGGCGGCGGCCCGGATGGCCAGGCCGTACCGGGTGTGGCGGAAGAAGGCGTACAGCAGGCCGACCAGCACGGCCGTGGTGGCGAGCATGGCCAGCCAGCGCTGCTGCACCACCAGGCCGCCGAACTCCACCAGCGAGAAGCCCCACGGGTCGTGCATCTGCCGCACGTCCCTGCCGATGAGGGCGTTGACCACGACCCGGACCACCACGTCGATGCCGAGCGTGATGATGGCCACCACGAACACCGGGCGGCCGACCATGGGCCTGATCGCGACCCGTTCGATGCCGAGCGCCACCGCAGCGATCAGCAGCGCGGCCAGCAGGACGGCCGGGAGGAAGCCGGTCACCTCGGCGAGGTAGCTGACCGCGACCGCGCCCGCCAGCATCAGCGCGGGCTGGGCGAAGCTGATCACCCGGGTGGCCTTGTAGATGATCACGAAGCCGAGGGCCAGCAGGGCGTAGATCGACCCGTTGCCCAGCCCGCGGATGACCGACTCGAGCAGGCCCTTCAACGGCGGTACATCCCTTCGACGAGCTCCTCGAACAGGGCGGCGACGGCCGATCTCTTGACCTTCTGGGTGGCGGTGAGCTCGCCGTCCTCGTGGTCGAGCTCCTTGGGCAGGAAGGCGAACCGCCGGACCTGCTCGACCCGGGCGAAACGCTCGTTCACGGCGTCGACGACGCCCTGCACCAGCGCCCGGGTCTCCGGCTTGTCCGACAGGTCGCGGTAGGTGGTGTAGCTGAGCCCGCCCCGGCGCGCCCACTCCCCCACGGTGTCGAGCTCGATGCCGACCAGCGCCACCAGGTAGGGCCGCCGGTCGCCGATCACCACCGCCTCCTTGATGTACGGCGACGCCTTCAGCGCGTTCTCGATCTCGCTGGGCGCCACGTTCTTGCCGCCCGCGGTGATGATGATGTCCTTCATCCGGTCGGTGATCCGCAGGTGCTCGCCCTGCCACTCGCCGACGTCGCCGGTGTGCAGCCAGCCGTCGGGGCCGAGCACGTCGGCGGTGGCGCGCGGGTCGCGCCAGTATCCGGCGAAGGTGCCGGGATGCCTGGTCAGGATCTCGCCGGTGGTCTCGTCGACGACCACCTCGACCCCGGGATGCGGCTCGCCGACCGTGCCGAGGCGTACCCGGCCCGGACGGTTGGCGGTCGCGACGGCGGTGTTCTCGCTCATGCCGTACACCTCGTGCATGGCGATGCCGATGCCCATGTAGAACTTGAGCACGCCGGGGGCGATGGGGGCGGCGCCGGAGGCCGCGTAGCGGACGCGGCGCATGCCGAGGCGCTCGCGCAGCGAGCGGTAGCAGAACACCCAGCCGAGCGCGTAGAGCAGCCGGGTGGCGGGGGTGTGGGCGCCGCCGGTGCGGGCGAGCGTGTCGCCGATCCGGTCGGCGAGCCGCAGCCAGAAGCGGGTGACCGTGCGTTTGAGCGGGGAGGCGGAGCCGAGCTTGATGTCGACTTCGGCGAGGACCTTCTCCCAGATGCGCGGGACGCCGAACAGGATGGTGGGCTGCACCTCGCGCAGGTTGGCCTGGACGGTCTCGATGGACTCGGCGAAGTTCACCTGCACGCCGGCCGCGGCGTTGAACCAGACGGTGAAGGCCCGTTCGGCCACGTGGCAGAGCGGCAGGTAGGAGACGATGAGGTCCTTCTCGCACGGCGGCGGCGAGGTGAAGCCGCCGCCCTCGACCAGGGTCCGCACCGCGAACTCGACGTTGGCGACGGTGAGCATGACGCCCTTGGGCGGTCCGGTGGTGCCGGAGGTGTAGATGAGCGTCATCACGTCGCCGGGCAGCGTCTCGCCCAGTCGCCGCTCGACGGCCTCGGGATGCTCGGCGCGGTGGGCCCTGCCCAGGGCCAGCAGGTCGGGCCAGGACATCAGCCGGGGGTCGGCGTACCTGCCGCGCAGGCCACGCGGTTCGAGGTAGACCACGCGTTCCAGTGCCGGGCACTCGCCGATGACCGCCAGCGCCTTGTCGACCTGCTCCTGGTCCTCGGCGATGAGGATCCTGGCCCCGGAGTGGGCCAGCAGGTAGGCGACCTCGGCGGGCGGGTTGGTCGGGTAGAGGCCGACGGTGACGGCCCGGACGGCGGTGACGCCGAGGTCGGCGTACAGCCATTCGGGGCGGTTCTCGGAGTGCACCGCGACCCGGTCGCCCGGCTCGACGCCCAGCGCGAGCAGCGCGTGCGCGACCAGTTCGACGTTCGTCCAGTACCGCGACCAGGTCACCTCCTGCCAGATGCCGAAGTCCTTGTGCCGCAGGGCGACCGCGCCCGGCGTGCTCCCGGCCCTGCGCCGCACCCTGGTCGCGATGGTCTCGGTGGCGGTGTGCTCCCGTACGACGCTCATGCCGCACCTCCCAGGTACGCCTCGATGACCTTGGGGTCGCGCTGCACCTGCGCGGGTGTGCCCAGCGCGACCGGGCGGCCGAAGTCGAGCACCAGCACCCGGTCGGCCAGGTCCATCACCAGTCCCATGTCGTGGTCGACCAGCACCACGGGGATGTCGAGCTCGTCGCGGATGTCCAGCACGAACCTGGCCATGTCCTCGGTCTCCTCCAGGTTCATCCCGGCGACCGGCTCGTCGAGCAGCAGCAGCTTGGGCTCCATCGCCAGCGCCCGGCCGAGCTCGACCCGCTTCTGGATCCCGTACGGCAGCAGCCGCACGGGGTGTCGGCGCCAGGCCTCCAGTTCCAGGAAGTCGATGACGTCCTCGACCCTGGCGCGGGCGGCGAGCTCCTCGCGTCTGGCTCGGCCGTAACAGAGGAAGGCGGCCAGGGCGCCGTAGCGGAAGTGGTGGTGGCGGCCGAGCATGAGGTTGTCCAGGACGGTCAGGTTGTGGAACAGCTCCACGTTCTGGAAGGTGCGGGCCAGGCCCATCGCGGCGATCCGGTGCGGGGGCTTGGCCAGCAGGTCCGCCCCGAGGAAGCGGACGCTGCCCTGCTGGGGGCGGTAGACGCCGGACAGCACGTTGAAGATCGAGGTCTTGCCCGCGCCGTTCGGGCCGATCAGCGCGAACAGTTCGGCGGGCCGTACGTCGAAGGAGACGCCGTCGATCGCCTGGACCCCGGCGAACGACAGCCGGACGTCCGCCACCTCTAGGACAGCCACCGTTTCCTCCGCTTGTAGTGCTTGACCTCACGGAAGGACTTGGCCGCCCCCTCGGCGCCGAGCCCGAGGTAGAACTCCCTGATGTCCTCGTCGGCGAGGAATTCGGCGGCGGGCTTGTCCATGACGATCTTGCCGGTCTCCATCACGTAGCCGTGGCCGGCGATGGACAGCGCCATGGTGGCGTTCTGCTCGACCAGCAGGACCGTGGTGCCCTGGCGGTTGATCTCCACGATGAGGTCGCGGATCTGCGCCACCAGGGCGGGCGCCAGGCCGAGGCTGGGCTCGTCGAGCAGCAGGTAGGAGGGTCCGGCCATGAGCGCGCGGCCGACGGCGAGCATCTGCTGCTCGCCGCCCGACAGGTAGCCGGACACCGCCCTGCGCCGCTCCTTCAGCAGCGGGAACAGGCCGTAGACGCGGTCGAGGTTGGCGGCGGCCTCGCCGGGCGCGGTGTGCGCGCCGACCCTGAGGTTCTCCTCGACGGTGAGTTCGGCCAGGATGCGCCGCCCCTCCATCACCTGGCTGACGCCGCCGCGGACGATCTGCGCGGGCCGCAGGTGGTGGATCGGGCGGCCCGCCAGCGTGACCGACCCCTTGGTGATCTCGCCGTCGTGTACGCCGAGCAGGCCGGACAGGGCGCGCAGCAGGGTGGTCTTGCCCGCGCCGTTGGCGCCGAGGAGGGCCACGATCGCGCCGGGCGGCACCGTGAGGCTGACCCCGCGCAGCACCAGCATCACGTCGTCGTAGACGACCTCGAGGTTGCGGACCTCAAGCACGCGGACTCCTGGTGACTGTGGCCTACGTCACCCCCGATGACGACAGAGTCCACTGAAACCAAGCGCTCGATCAATAGGCGCACCCGAATTGGAATGTTGCTCTAATCGTAGAGTTGCCTGTATGGCAATCTGTGAGCATATTCTCGGCGCGGGCGATCCGCCGCCCCGTACTCCTGAAGGGTGCGAGGAGTGCCTGGCCATCGGCGGACGCTGGGTCCACCTGCGGCGCTGCCTGGACTGCGGCCACATCGGCTGCTGCGACTCCTCGCCGAACAAGCACGCGACGGCCCATTCCGTCCACGAGAAGCATCCGGTGATCCAGTCCTACCAACCGGGTGAGACCTGGCGCTGGTGCTACCTCGACAACGTGATGGGCTGACTCAGCGCTCCAGGATGGCCTCCTCGAAGTCGAGGTCGGCCATCACCCGGCGGAGCACCTCGTCCTCCAGCCTGCGCTCGTCGCGCAGCCGGACGAAGACCTCCCGCTCGGCCTCCAGCATCTCGCGGCGCAGCCGCCGGTAGATCGCGCTCGGCGTCTCGGCGCCGCCCTGGCCCGTGCCGCCGCCCAGGCGCTCCCACGCGGTCAGGGCGCGCCGGGCCGACTTGGCGCGCAGTTGCTCGATCACCTCGACGTGCGTTTCGTCGACGCCGTCGCGGGCCAGCACCTCCTCCAGCCGCTCCAGGCCGGCCTGGGCCGCGGCCTGCTGCGCCGCGGCCTCCGCCAGGTCGTCCTCGTACTGCTCCCGCTCGGCGGACACCTTCAGCCGCCTGATCAGCATGGGGAACGACAGGCCCTGCACCAGCAGGGTGCCGATCACCGTGGTGAAGGTGAGGAAGAGCAGCAGGTCGCGGTCCGCCATACCGGGCGGTATGGCGAAGGCGGCGGCCAGCGACACCACGCCGCGCATGCCCGCCCAGCCGATCACCACGGTGTCCCGCCACGGCGGCGGGTCGCCGCGTACCAGCAGCCACGGCAGGTAGGTCGCGGCGAAGACCCACACGAACCTGGCCAGGACCGTCACCCCGAAGACCACCAGGACATAGAAGACGATCTCCCCCGCCCCGTAGCCGTGCAGACCGGTCACGATCGGGTAGAGCTGCAGCCCGATCAGTGCGAAGACGATCGTCTCCAGGAAGAAGTCGGTGACCCGCCAGACCGCGTCGGAGACCAGCCTGGTGCCGAACCCCGTGCGGTGCATGCGGTTGCCCAGGTACAACCCGACGATCACCACCGCGATGACGCCGGAGGCGTGCACCGACTCGGCCGCCAGGTAGGCGGCGAACGGGATGAGCAGCATCACCGTGTTCTCCACCAGCGGGTCGCGCACCCGCTCCAGCAGCCAGCCGAACACCAGCGCCAGCGCCACCCCGATGAGCACGCCGCCCAGCGCCGCGTAGACGAACTCGCCCAGCGCGGGCAGCGTCTCCACGGTGCCGCCGACGGCCGCGCCGATCGCCACCCGGTAGGCGGTCAGCGCGGTGGCGTCGTTGAACAGGCTCTCGCCGACCAGGATGGTGAGCGTCCGGCGCGGCAGGCCCAGGCGGCGGCCGACCGCGACGGCCGCCACCGCGTCCGGCGGCGCGATGATCGCGCCGAGCGCGAACGCGGCGGCCAGGCTCAGGTCGGGCAGCATCAGGTGCACGACCAGACCCACCACGGCCGTGGTGAACAGCACCAGGCCGATCGACAGCAGCGCGACCGCGCGCTTGACGTCGCGCAGCCGCAGGTAGGAGCTGTCCAGTGCGGCCGAGTAGAGCAGCGGCGGCAGGAACACGAACAGGATGAGCTCGGGGTCGAGCGCGTACGGCGGCAGCAGCGGCGAGACCGCCAGGCCCGCCAGGACCAGCATCAGCGGGGCAGGCCACCCCCTGCGCCTGGCCACGGCGGCGACCGCGATGGCCCCACCGGCGATGAGCAGCCAGTGCAGCCCCGTCGTCGCGTTCACTCGCCCTCCACAGGGACATGCTCTCCCAGAGAGCGCACAATCCTGGTGATCGTCCGCAGCGTGCCGCGCAGGCGGGGGTCGGTGGCGGCGTTCCGCAACCGGATCGGCGGCCCCGCGGTGATCCTGGTCGGTACGAACGCCGCCGACACCCGCCAGCCTTCCCCGCTTCGCCGGAAGCGGAACCAGCCGATGGCGCCCTCGTGCGTGGCGCAAGAGCCCTACGCACGCCCGCAGATAATGCGCCGATCCGGACGAAAGCGATCTTCGCCGCTTCTGCGCGCTACCCGCTCACCACTCCCGGCGGTCGTTCCTCTCCTCGTAGTGCTGCTCGGGACGCAACCGCTCACCGGTGGCGAAGAGCTGGTCGCCGACGTACGGGCGGGAGATGCTGGGCTCGGACGGGCCGCCGAGGCCCAGCGGGTCGGCCGGGTTGACCTGGCCCTGCGGGTAGGACTGCTGGTAGGGGTCCTGGGGCTGGGTGTGCTGCTCCTGGACGGGCGCCGCCGAACGCCGCCCGGCGCCGGGAATGCCGTGCATGGGCGTGCCGAGGCCCGGCGCGGGGCTGACCGCGCTGCGGGGCGGCGGCGCGAACGGGTCGGGCTGCTGCGGCTGCGCGGCGAACGGATCGGACTGGTACGGCTGCTGCTGCGACGACGGCGTGAACACGTCCGACCGCGCGGCGAACGGGTTGGGCTGCTGCGGGGAGGTGGAGTACGGGTCGGACTGGTGCGGCTGCGCGAACGGGTCCTGGTGCTGCGGCGGCGGCTGGTAGGACTGGTGCTGCTGGGTGGCGAACGGGTCGGGGTGGACCGACGCGTACGGGTCGGCGGGCTGCATGGGGAAGCCGAGCGGGTCGGTCGACTGCGGCGGCATCTGGTAGACCGGCCCGGCGCCGCCCTGGCCCTGCGGCTCCACCGGCTGCGTCCGGCCGTACGGCACGCCGTCGGGGCCGATCAGCGTCTCGCGCGGCTGCTCGCCGAACGAGGCCACGAGCTTGTCGGGCTGGGCGGGCGCGCCCCTGGCCACCAGGACGTCGTTGGGCGACAGCGCAGCCGTGGGGCGGTCGTCGTGCTGCGGCCGGGCGGGAGGTTCGGGCTCGATGGGCGGCGGGCGGTGGTACTGGCCGGTGCCCGGATACTCCGCGGCGACCGGTTCCGGCTCCGGCGCGGGGATCTCTCCCGACGCCTCCGAGAACCCGTCTTCGAGGGTGTCGAGCAGGCGCCCGACATCGTCCATCGGCATGCGGAAACTGCCGGTGCACATCTCCCCTCGCCACAGGCTGAGGACCAGGGTGCCCTCGTGCCACGTGACCCGGAGACACCGCTCCTGACCTCGTGCATCGAAGAACACTTCGCCGAACGACGGCAACGGGACAACTTCCGACATGGCAGACATACTGCTTTAACCAGCCTTTATTCGTCCACTCAACCCCGGAAAACCCTACCGAACCTGCACTCTCATTCTCACCTCGGGCCTCGTGCGCCACCAGGGGAAGATCTTCTTTGACCTGGGCGGGTTCCGTCAGACAGTGTGCCACGCGAGATGCGGCAAAGGCGCCGGAACACCGGTATGCGTCTGAGTGATGGCTCCATCGGCACCTCCAGGAGCGGGTACGGTTTCTGCTGTGCCCGACTCCCATCTCCCACCAGTCGAAGACCTGCTGAGCGCGGCCGTGAACGCTCTCGGAGGGAGCGAGCGGCCAGGCCAGATCACCATGGTCAAAGCCGTCCAGCGAGCCATCGACGAGGAGGAGCACCTGGCGGTCCAGGCGGGCACGGGCACGGGCAAGTCCCTGGCCTACCTCGTCCCGTCGATCAGGCACGCGATGGACTCCGACAGCCCCGTCGTGATCTCCACCGCCACCATCGCGCTGCAGCGCCAGCTCGTCGACCGCGACCTGCCCAGGCTCGCCGAGACGCTCGCCAAGGAGCTGCCGCACGAGCCCACGTTCGCCATACTCAAAGGCCGGCGCAACTACCTGTGCCGCTACAAGGCGACCGCCGGCTGGCCAGAGGACGAGGGCGACCAGCTCTTCGACCCGCGCGAGGTCGGCGCCACCGGCCGGATGGTCCAGCGCATCCAGGAGTGGGCCGAGGAGACCCAGACCGGCGACCGGGACGAGCTCGTCCCCGGCGTCAACGAACAGGCCTGGCGGCAGTTCTCGGTCAGCGCCAAGGAGTGCCTGGGCGCCACCCGCTGCCCGAGCGGCATGGAGTGCTTCGCCGAGCTGGCCAGGGCCCGCGCCGGCGAGGTCGACGTCGTCGTCACCAACCACGCGCTGCTGGCCATCGACGCGATGGAGGAGTTCGCGCTGCTGCCCGAGCACGAGGTGGTGGTCGTCGACGAGGCGCACGAACTGGTCGACCGGGTGACGTCGGTGGTGACCGACGAGCTGTCCGAGAGCGGCGTGTCGATGGCCGTACGCCGGGTGGGCAGGCTGATCGAGCAGCCCATCGCCGACCAGTTGCAGGAGGCGGGCGAGGACCTCAAGGCGCTGCTGGCCGCCGCGCCGCCCGGACGCCTCGACGAGCTGCCCGAGGTGCTCGGGCTGACGCTGGCGCTGCTGCGCGACACCTCCGCGCGGTGCGTCACCGCCCTGGGGCCGCGCGGCGCCGACAAGGACGACCCCGAGCGGGCCGGGCAGCGCAAGGCGGCCTTCACCGCGCTGGACGAGGTGCACGACACGGCGGTGCGCATGCTGGAGGCGTACGGCCACGCCTCGGAGATCGACCGGGCCGAGGTGGTCTGGCTCGACGGCGGCACCGACCGGCGGCCCCCGGCCCTGCGGGTGGCCCCGCTGAACGTCGGCGGCATGCTCCGCGACCGGCTCTTCGGCGAACGCACCGTGGTGCTCACCTCCGCCACCCTCGCCCTCGGCGGCACCTTCGACGGCCTCGCCCGGCAGTGGGGCCTCGGCGAGAGCTCAGAGGCCGAAACGGGCGGGCGCGAGGGCTCGGGCGCGGACGGGAAGAGCAGGCGCGGACGCGGCTGGACCGGCATCGACGTCGGCTCCCCGTTCGACCACCCGCGCGCCGGCATCCTGTACGTCGCCAAGCACCTGCCCCAGCCGGGCCGCGACGGGCTGCCCCAGCAGTACCTCGACGAGATCGCCGAGCTGATCGAGGCGGCCGGTGGGCGCACGCTCGGGCTGTTCTCCTCCATGCGCGCCGCAAAGGCCGCCACCGAGGCGCTGCGCGAGCGGCTGGACGTGCCGCTGCTGTGCCAGGGCGACGACTCGACCATGCTGCTGGTCAAGCAGTTCGCCGAGGACGAGTCGACCTGCCTGTTCGGCACGCTGTCGCTCTGGCAGGGCGTGGACGTACCCGGGCCGTCGCTGCGGCTGGTCATCATCGACCGGGTGCCGTTCCCCCGCCCCGACGACCCTCTCACCTCCGCGCGGCAGCGGCACGTCGTGGCCAAGGGCGGCAACGGCTTCATGGCGGTCGCGGCCAACCACGCGGCGCTGCTGCTGGCCCAGGGCGCGGGCAGGCTCCTGCGTTCCCAGGACGACAAGGGCGTGGTGGCGGTCCTCGACCCCCGCCTCGCCACCGCCCGCTACAGCGGCTTCCTGCTGGGCTCCCTGCCACCGTTCTGGCGCACCACGGACCCGGCCGTGGTCCGCACCGCCCTCAAACGCCTGACCGCCACCGAAAGCTGAGCCCAGCTCTCCCTGGACCACCACGAGCGGTTATGGCCGGGTTGACGTGCTCGTTGTCAGCTGCGTGGCGCTGAGCAGGCTCTTTCGGGTCGGGCCGAAGTCCCGTGACCTCGCCATGGGTGCCGGGCTACATTCACGAGCCATGACGTCTGCTCGGGTGGACTTCGGAATTCTGGGTCCGTTGGAGGTCAGAGTCAGCGGCCGGCCGGTCCGCATCGGCGGGCGGCGGCCCGCGACCATGCTCGCGGTCCTGCTCCTCGACGGCGGGCGGGGGTTGCCGCCGGGCCAGCTCGTCGACGCGGTGTGGGGCGAAGACCCACCCGCCTCGGTACGCGGCCAGGTGGCGATCACCGTGTCGGTCCTGCGCAAAGCCCTGCGTTCGGGCGGAGCCGACCCTGACATCATCGAAACCGTGGGCCACGGCTACCGGCTGCGGGTCGGCCCCGACAGGAGACTCCCGACGCCTCGCGGAGCGACTGAGACACGGCACGGAGAGGCTGCGGCGCAGCGCGAAGAGGTTGGGGCGCAGTGCGGGGGCGCTGGAACACGGCGCGGAGGGATCACGGCACAACGCGGAGGGATCGGGGCTCGAGACCGGGAATCCGAGACACAGGACGGGTCTCTCGCGGCGCGGGACGGCGGGTTCGCGGCGCGGGAGGTGTATCTGGATGCGCGGACGGCGGAGGAGCGGATCAGGGTCGCGCGGGCGGCGGCCCGTGACGGGCGGGCAGCCGAGGCCGCGGTGGGGCTTCGCGAGGCACTCGCGCTGTGGCGCGGACCGGTGCTCGCGGGGCTGGACTGCCCAGGGCTCGCCGCCGGGATCATGCGGCTGGAAGAGCTGCGCCTGACCCTGATGGAGGAGTGCGCCGACCTGGAACTGGCGCTGGGACGGCACCAAGAGCTCGCCGCCGAGCTGGCCGCGTTCGTCACCGGGAACCCGCTGCGCGAGCGGGCGCGGGCCCAGCTCATGCTCGCCCTCTACCGGTCGGGGCGCCGGGCCGACGCGCTGGCGGCCTTCCGGGACGGCCGCCAGCTGCTGAGCGTGGAGCTGGGCATAGATCCGGGCCCCGAACTGATCCGCATGGAACGCGCGGTGCTCGCCGACGACCCGGCCCTCGCGCTGCCCCCGGCCCCGCCCGCGACCATTATCGCCGCCTCGACCCGAGCCCACCCCACGCCGGGTTCCACCCGAACCCTGGCCGCCCCCGGTTCCACCCGAAACCCAGCCACTCCCCGCTCCACCCGAACCTCGAGCATGCCCGGCTCGGCCCCCCACAGCTCCACCCGGACCCCGGCCACGCTGAGCTCCCCACACAGCCCAGTGACGCTTCACCTCACTCGAAGTCCGACCGCGCCCGATCCCGCCCAAGGCACGGACGCGTCCGGCTCCGCTCGGATCCCGGCCGACAGTGACTCCGCTGAGTCCCAGGGTGGGGGCGTGCCTGTGCAGGTCTGGGCCGTGCCCGCCGAGCTGCCGCCCGCGACTCCGGCCTTCACCGGGCGGGACGCCGAGGTCGAACACCTCGGGGAGCTGCTGACCTGTGGTCCCGGCGGGCCGGTGGCGATCGTCGCGATCACCGGGAGTGGTGGGACGGGCAAGTCGGCGCTCGCCGTACACGCGGCTCACCAGGTCGCCAAGGCGTTTCCCGACGGGCAGTTGTACGTGGATCTGCGCGGGTCCACGCCTGGGGCGGTGCCGCTGGAGCCGCTCGATGTGCTGGGCAGGTTCCTGCGGTCGCTCGGGGTGGACGCCTCGCGGGTTCCCGGGGACACGGCGGAGGCCGCGGGCCGCTTCCGTACGCTGACGGCCGAGCGGCGGCTGCTGGTCCTGCTGGACAACGCGGAGAGCGCGGCCCAGATCGGCCCGCTGCTGCCGTCGGGGCCCGGCTGCGCGGTCATCGTCACCGCCAGGCCCGCGCTCACCACCGTCGACGGCGCGACCGCGCTGCGGCTGGGGCCCATGGACGACGAGCAGGCGCTCGGCCTGCTCGCCCGGCTGGCGGGCGCCGCCCGGGTCGCGGCCGAGCCGGAGACGGCGCGGGAGATCGTCCGGCTGTGCGAGCGCCTGCCGCTGGCCGTACGGATCACCGCGGCCCGGATGGCCGCGCATCCGAGCCAGTCGCTGGCCGAGCTGGCCGTCCCGCTCTCCGCCGCCTGTTCCCGCCTGGACTCCCTCGCGTACGCCGACCTGGCGGTGCGGGCGAGTTTCGCGGTGAGCATCGAGCAGCTTCCCGGCGACCCGCCGGGCGCGCTGGTGTTCGCGCACGCCGGCCTGCTCGACGCGACCACGCTCACCCCGCCGCTCGCCGCCGCGCTGGCCCGCGTGCCGCAGGAGCGGGCGAGGTCCGCGCTGGACACCCTGGTCGAGGCGGGGCTCATGGAGCACGCGGGGCGGGGCCGCTACCGGATGCACGACCTGGTCCGCCTGTACGCCCGCGAGCTGGCCTTCGAGGAGCTGTGCGAGGAGGCCCGCGCCGGGGCCCTGCGCAGGACCGCCCACCACTACCTGGCCACCATGGTCAGCGCCGCCGACCTGCTCGACGTGGGTGCCAAGGGGGTACTCGACCACTTCCCCCTGGAATGTCCGGGCGTGGACCTGCCCGACCGGGACGCGGCCATCGCCTGGCTCGACGGGGAGCGGGAGAACCTGGTCGCCTCGGTCGGGCAGCTCGCCTCGGTCCCGGCCGCGCACGCCGCGACGGTCAAGATCAGCCGGGTGATGACGCTGCCGTTCATCAACCGCGGCTGGGGGCGGGACCTGCGCGGCCTGCAGGCCGTGTGCCTGCGGGCCACCTCGGCCTCCGGGGACCGGGAGGGGCAGGCGCACGCGCACGGCGGTCTCGGCGTGGCCGCGCAGATGCTCGGTGACCACGACGCCTCGCGCCGGTCGTACGAACAGGCGCTGGCGCTGTGGCGGGAGCTGGGCGACCGGAACCGTGAGGCTTCCACACTGTTCAACCTGATCACCCCCAACCGCGGGCTCGGCCACCTGAAAGAGGCGCTCGGCCGGGCCCAGGAGGCGCTGGAGATCGCCACCGCGCTCGGCAACCGCCGCCTGGAGGCGAAGATCCACGACAACCTGGGTCTCGTCTACCGCGCTCTCGGCCGCCTCGACGACTCCGTCAAGTCTTCGCTGCGCGCCCTGGCCCTCTGTCGCGAGCTGGGTGCCACCCGCGGCGCCGGGTCCGCGCTGGGCAACCTGGCCGAGACCTACCGGCGCCAGGGCGACACCACCGGGGCGCGCGAGTGCTTCGGGTCCGCGCTCGAACTGATCAGGCAGTGCGGCTACCGGTACGGCGAGGCCGAGTGCCTGTGGGGGCTGGGCCGCATCGAGCAGGAGGAGGGCCGACTGGACCTGGCGCGCCCCCTCTGGACGGACTCCGTGTCGATTCTGCGCGACATCGGCCTGATCACGGCCACCGAAGCACACGCCATTCTCGCCGAGCCCGTCCCGTCGACCCCCGACCCGATCAGACGGGAAACCTAGCCATCCGCCCCGCCCCCACATCGGCCCCGCCTGGCCAACCAGTTCCCCTACTGACCAGGCGTTCCACCCTCCGATCGGTTCCGGCTAGCCGACCGGTTTAGCCGCCTGGGTGGTCCTGGCCCGGTGCCAGGCGAGGGCCGCCGGGATGCCCGCCGCCACCCCCGCGATCCCGGCGACCGCCAGCCCGTCCGCCGGCCCGGCCCACTCCACCAGCAGGCCGCCGAGCAGGACCCCCAGACCCTGCACGGCGACCAGCGCCGAGGAGGCCAGCCCCACCGCCTGGCCGCGCCGGTCCTGCGGCACGAGACGGACGAACTCCGCGTTGGCCGACACCTGGTAGCCGCTGAACGCCCCGCTCACCGTCCACAGCACCAGCAGCACCACGAAGTCCGGCCGCAGCAGGGAGGCCACCAGCGGCACGGCCGCCGCGACGGCCATCGGCCCCATCGCCCCCAGCCGCCGCTCCAGCGGCACGAACCTGGTCAGCACGTACACCCCGAGCACGTTGCCCACCGGGATCGCCGCCATCAGCAGCCCGGCCTCGACGGCGCCCTTGCCCAGCGAGGCCGCGTACGGCACGGCGACCGCCTCCGGGATCACGTGGAACCCGGCCAGCAGGGCCAGCCCGAGCAGCCCCCGCAGCGACGGGCTGATCGTGATCAGCCGGAACCCGCCCCCGGTGGCGGAGAGCCAGGACTGCTCCCGGTCCCGTCCGGCCGCCGGGCGGTGCCGTACCGTCAGCGCGGTGATCAGCGCGCAGGCGGCGAAGGTGGCCGCGTTGATCACCAGTGAGACGCCCGGCCCCGCGGCCGCCACGATGAGGCCGCCGCCCGCGAAGCCGATGAGCGTGAGCAGCTGGCTGGTCAGGTGGTTGGCCGCCACCCCCGTCGGGTAGGCGTCGGCGGGCAGGATGTCCGGCAGCAGCGCGATGCGCGCGGCCCTGGTCGGCGACTCGAGCAGTTGCGAGGCGAAGACCAGCGCGCAGAGCGCCGGCAGCGGCAGGCCCGGGATCGCGACCAGTCCCATCAGGACCGTCCTGATCACGTCGCACGTGATGATCAGTTCGCGTCGGGGGTGCCGGTCGGCGAGCCAGCCCAGCAGCGGCCCGCCGAGCAGGGCGGGCACCAGCGTCAGGGCGTAGACGACGGCGGTCAGCGCGGGCGAACCGGTGCGCTGGTAGGCGATGACGGCCAGTGCGACGCGTGCGAGTTGGTCACCGCCCCTTGACAGCAACGCCCCCGCCCACAGCCCCCGGAACTCGGCGTTGGCGAAAACCTGCCGGAACCCCGTCGCCTGCCCCACGCGTCCCCCCGCACTGGCCGTCAGATCTCCCCGTGTGCCTCTCCCCGTGGCCGCCTTGAACGGCGCGGCGGGAAGGTGCGAGTTATCGTCAGTTCCAGTCGTGTTCCGGAGCGTCCCAGTCGCGATCGTGCATGTCGCACCTCCCTTCGTTGCTGTTGATCAGCACACTACGAAGGGCCGATATGGATCCGGTATTCACCGCATATAGGGGACGGGCTTCAGCTCCACCGCTCCAGGTCAGGGCGCTTGGCGCTGAGGCCGTCGCCCGAGGAGGTGCCGCGCAGGCGGCGGGCGACCCACGGCACCAGGAACTCGCGCACCCACTGCGCGTCCTCCCGGCGGCGCACCCGCGGATCCACCGTGCGGGCGGGCCACTCGTACTGCCAGGAGTCGTCGAACGGCACGTCCAGCACGTCCAGCACCCGGGCGGCGACCAGGCGGTGGCCTTCGGCGTTCATGTGCAGGCGGTCCTCGCTCCACGCCCGCCAGTCGCGGATGGCCTGCATCGACCACTGGTCGACCACGCGGCAGCCGTACAGGTCGGCGATGGAGCGCACGTGCAGGTAGAAGACGGCGAACTTGCCGCGCATGCGGCGCATCAGCGGGGTGTCGCGCGGGTCGACGCCGGTGAACAGCAGCACCTCGGCGCCGCTCCCGCGCAGCCGCCGTACGGCCCCGGCGAGCTTCTTGGCCATCCGGTCCGGGTCGCTCCCGGGCCGCAGCAGGTCGTTCCCGCCGGCGCAGAAGCTGACCAGCCCGGGCGCCATCTCGACGGCCTGCGGCACCTGCTCCTCGACGATCTGGTCGATGAGCTTGCCGCGCACGGCCAGGTTCGCGTAGCGGAAGGCGGGGTCGAGCTCGGCGAGCCGTTCGGCGACCCGGTCGGCCCAGCCGCGGAAGTGGCCGTCCTTTCCGGGGTCGTTGAGGCCTTCGGTGAAGCTGTCGCCGAGCGCGACGAAGGAACGGTAGTGCGCCATGCTATTTCTCGATCATCTCCGCGATCGCCCGGAGCGCCAGCACGTACGACCGGAGCCCGAAGCCGGCGATCGTCCCGGTGGCCACGGCGGCGACCACCGAGGTGTGCCGGAACTCCTCGCGGGCCGCCGGGTTGGAGATGTGCACCTCCACCAGCGGCGCGGTGCGCTGGGCGATGGCGTCGCGCAGCGCGTAGGAGTAGTGGGTGAAGGCGGCCGGGTTGAGCACCACGGGGATCTTCCCGTCGGCCGCCTCGTGCAGCCAGCCGACCAGTTCGGCCTCGTCGTCGGTCTGCCGCACCTCGACGTGCAGACCAAGCTCGCGGCCGGTCGCCCGGCACAGGTCGGCCAGGTCCTCGAAGGTGTCGGAGCCGTAGACGTCCGGCTCACGGATGCCGAGGCGCCGCAGGTTGGGGCCGCTGAGTACGTAGATCATCGTGCCACCTCGGCGTAGGCGGCCTCCAGCAGCTCCTCCGACGGGTCCTCGAGGCGGCCGGGTCTGGCCAGCCCGTCGAGGACGACGAAGCGCTGCCTGGCGCCGCGGTTCTTCTTGTCCAGTCGCATGTGGTCGCGCAGCCGCGGCCAGGCGTCCTTGCGGTAGGCGGTGGGCAGGCCGACCGAGGTGAGGACGGCGCGGGTGCGCTCGACCAGGTCGGCGCCGATCCGCCCGTCGAGCCGGGACAGCTCGGCGGCGTAGACCATGCCGATGGCCACCGCCTCGCCGTGCCGGATGTGGTACTGCTCGGCGCGCTCGATGGCGTGCGCCAGGGTGTGGCCGTAGTTGAGGACCTCGCGCAGCCCGGCCTCGCGCAGGTCGGCGCCGACGACGTCGGCCTTCACCTGGATCTTGCGCTCGATCAGCTCGCGGGTGTGGTCGCCCTCGGGCCTGGTGGCGCCCTCCGGGTCGTCCTCGATCAGCAGCAGGATGGCCGGATCGGCGATGAAACCGCCCTTGATCACCTCGGCGAGCCCGGCGATGTAGTCCTGGCGGGGCATGGACGGCAGGGTGGCCAGGTCGCACAGCACGCCTGCGGGCGGCAGGAACGTGCCGACCAGGTTCTTGCCCTCGGGGGTGTCGATGCCGTTCTTGCCGCCGACGGCCGCGTCGACCATGGCCAGCAGCGTGGTGGGGACGAGCACGACCTTGACGCCGCGCAGCCAGGTGGCGGCGACGAAGCCGGCCAGGTCGGTGGTCGCGCCGCCGCCGACGCCGACGACGGCGTCGGAGCGGGTCACGCCGTACCGGCCGAGGGCGGACCAGAGGCCGGCCGCGACCTCGACGCTCTTGGCCCGCTCACCGTCGGGGACGGGCAGCGCCACCACGTCGAACCCGGCGTCGGACAGCGCGCCGCACACCGGGCGGGAGATCTCCGGCAGCCCGGCCGGGTGGATCACCGCGACCGTCCGCACGCCGGGGCCGAGCAGGCCGGGCAGCTCGCCCAGCACGCCGGTCCCGATGACCACGTCGTAGGGGCTGTCGCCGCGCACGGTGATCCTGGTGGCGGCCCGCCCGTCACTCATGGCCGAGTCCCTTCAGGATCTCGTCGGCGAGCTCGGCGGGCTCGCGGCCGTCGGTCACCACGGTGATCGTCGCGAGGCGCTCGTAGATGGGGCGGCGCTCCTCCATCAGCTTCTTGAGCTGGCTGCGCGGGTTGAGCACCAGCAGCGGCCTGGCCGAGCCGAGCCCGACCCGCTGGACCGCGTCGGGGAGGCCGACCTGGAGGTAGACGACGGGGTGGCCGCCGAGCAGGGCCTGGTTGGCCTCGGCGAGGATCGCGCCGCCGCCGAGCGACAGCACGCCGTCGTGTTCGGCCAGCGCGCGGCGCACCGCCTCGGACTCGAGCTCGCGGAAGCGCTCCTCGCCGTCCTCGACGAAGATGTCGCTCACCGGCTTGCCCGCGACGGCCTCGACGTCGGCGTCGGTGTCGCGGAAGGCGACCCCGAGCCGCTGGGCCAGCAGGCGGCCGAGCGTGGTCTTACCGGAGCCGGGCGGGCCGATCAGCACGGCCTTCATCACTTGATCACCATCGATGACAGGTAGCCGGACAGGTTGCGGGCGACCTCCTCCACGGAGTCGCCGCCGAACTTCTCGAGCGCCGCGTCGGCCAGCACCAGCGCGACCATCGCCTCGGCGACGATGCCGGCCGCGGGGACCGCGCAGACGTCGGAGCGCTCGTGGTGCGCCTTGGCCGCCTCGCCGGTTTTGACGTCGATCGTGGCCAGTGCCCTGGGGACCGTGGAGATCGGCTTCATGGCGGCGCTGACCCGCAGGATCTCGCCGTTGGTCATGCCGCCCTCGACGCCGCCCGCGCGGTTGGTGACGCGCTTGACGCCGTCCTCGGTGGTGTACTCGATCTCGTCGTGGGCTCGGGAGCCGGGGCGCCTGGCGGTCTCGAAGCCGTCGCCGACGGCGACGCCCTTGATCGCCTGGATGCCCATCAGCGCGCCCGCGAGGCGGGAGTCGAGGCGGCGGTCCCAGTGGGTGTAGCTGCCCAGGCCGGGCGGCAGGCCGTAGGCGAGGACCTCGACGACGCCGCCGAGGGTGTCGCCGTCCTTGTGCGCCTTGTCGATCACGGCGACCATCGCGGCGCTGCCCTCGGCGTCGGCGCAGCGGACCGGGTCGTCGTCGACCCTGGCCAGGTCGCCGGGGCCGGGCAGTACGTCGCTCGCGGTGGCGGCCCCGCCGATGGAGACCACGTGGCTGACGATGTCGACGCCGAGCGCCTGCTTGAGGAAGCGCCTGGCGACCTCGCCGAGGGCGACGCGGGCGGCGGTCTCGCGGGCGCTGGCCCGGTCGAGCACGGGGCGGGCGTCGTCGAAGCCGTACTTCTGCATGCCGGCCAGGTCGGCGTGGCCGGGGCGGGGGCGGGACCTGGGCGCGTTGCGCGCCACGCCTTCGAGCAGCGCTGGATCGACCGGGTCGGCCGACATGACGTGCTCCCACTTGGGCCACTCGGTGTTGCCGACGCGGATGGCGATCGGGCTGCCCATCGTGCGGCCGTGGCGGACGCCGCCGACGATGGCCACCTGGTCCTGCTCGAACTTCATCCGGGCGCCGCGGCCGTAGCCGAGGCGGCGACGGCGCAGCGCCTCGTCGATCGCGGCCGTGGTCACCTCCACGCCTGCGGGCAGGCCCTCCATGATGGCGACGAGTTCGGGGCCGTGGGACTCTCCGGCGGTCAACCAGCGCAACATGCTGACAAGTCTTCCATGTGCGGCCGGGTGCGATGGCCGCGGTGTTCATCAAGCGAGACAGACGGCGGCCAGCGCGCCGATCAGCATGAACGGCCCCAGCGGGAATTCCGTCTTCTTGTCCGCCTTCTTCACCACCAGCAGGTTGATGGCGTAGACGGCGCCGCAGAGCTGCCCGGCGATGGCGGCGAAGACCCAGGTGTCCCAGCCCAGCGCGCCGGTGACCATGCCGATGAGCCCGGCCAGCTTCACGTCGCCGAGGCCCATCGCGCTCGGCCTGGCGAACCAGAGCAGCCCGTAGAGCCCGGCCAGCGCCAGCCCGCCGAGCAGTCCCCGGGGCAGTTCGCCGGTGGGGATCAGCAGGAGGGCGAGGACGGGATAGGAGGGGAGGGTGATCACGTCGGGCAGTCTGGAAGTCCGCCAGTCGATGACGGCCAGGGCGACCCCGGCCACGGCGGCGTAGAGGAGGGCGGGCAGGTAGACCGGGCCGACCCGCCAGGCGACCAGGCCGCAGGCCAGCGCCGTGGTCACTTCGACGACGGGCGGCAGGGCGGGCACTGGCGGCGTGCGCAGCGTCCGCCGGACGGCGGCTCGCGCTTCGGCCCAGGCGTCGGGCGGGTACTCCTCGAAGGCGGTGGCGAACGTCCGCACGTAAATCCCAATGACGAACGCCACGACCATGACCGCAGCGATCAACATCACGTCTCGACCATAGCCCGCGACCTGCCCTCATGTCCTCCGACCTGGCATTTTGCCGCCATACGGAAGCCGCCCTCAGTGAACGTTGCGTTTCTAAAGGGTGAAGAGTAGCCTCCTTAGAGAACGAATCGTTCTCTAAGGAGGCGGTGTGGAGCGACCCCCGATCGCCCTCGTCCTGCCGGGGCTGGTGCTGGCCATGCTGCTCGGCGCACTGGACCAGACGATCATGGCTCCGGCCCTCCCCGCGGTGGCCGGGGACCTCGGCGGGCTGGACGCGATGCCCGCCGTCGTCACCGCCTACCTGGCCGCCGCGACGGTGGTCATGCCCGTGTACGGCAAGCTCGGCGACAGGTTCGGCCGCAAACCGGTCATGCAGGCGGCGATCGCCGTCTTCGTCACCGGCGCCGTCCTCTGCGCCCTGGCCACCTCCCTGCCGCAGCTCATCACCTTCCGGGCCCTGCAGGGCATGGGCGGCGGCGGCCTGATGATCGGCGCCCAGGCGATCATCGGCGAGATCGTCAGCCCCCGCGAACGCGGCCGATACCTGGGCCTGATCGGCTCCGCGTACGTCGTCGCCGCCGTCGGCGGCCCGCTGCTCGGCGGATTCCTCATCGACCGGGGAAGCTGGCGGTGGATCTTCGCGATCTACCCGCCGCTCGGCCTGCTCGCCTTCGTCCTGCTCACGCTCACCCTGCGCCTGCCCAGGCCGGGCGGCGCCCGCCCGCCGATCGACTACGCGGGCGCGATCAGCCTGGCCGTCGCGGTCGTCGGCGTGGTGCTGCTCGGCCAGACGCGGCACCCGGCCTACCTCGCGCTCGCCTTCGCGGCGGCCGTGGCGTGGCTGGTGAGCGCCGGGCGGGCGGCCGACCCGGTGCTGCCGCTGCGCCTGTTCCGCGACCCGGCCTTCGCCATCCCGGTGGCGATCAGCTTCCTCATCGGCTTCTCGCTGTTCGGCACGGTGACCTACCTTCCGGCGTTCCTGCAGGTCGCCATGGGCGCCTCGGCCACCCGCGCGGGCCTGGTGCTGACCGCGCTGATGGCGGGCGTGCTGCTGACCACGGTGATCTCCGGGCGGCTCATCACCAGGACCGGCGTCTACAAGCCGTACCCGGTGGCCGGCACGGCGCTCGCCGCCGCCGGTCTGACGCTCCTGGCGCTCGTCGGCGCGAGCGGCGGGGCGCCCGCGCTCGGCGGCCTGGTGCTGCTGGTCGGGCTCGGTGTCGGGCTCGTCATGCAGGTCATGGTGCTGGCCGCGCAGAACGCGGTCGCCTACCCGGACCTCGGCGCCGCCACCTCGGCGGTGACGTTCCTGCGCCAGATCGGCGCCTCGACCGGGGTGGCCGTCGCCGGCGCCCTGATCACCTGGCGGCTGGCCGGCGCGGACACGCCCGCGACGGCCTTCGCCGAGGCGATCCCCCTGGTGTTCGGGATCATGGCACCGCTGCTGGCCGTCGCGTTCGGCCTGGCGGTCGCGCTGCCCGCCCGCCCCCTTCGTACCACTTCACACGTGGAGGACAGGACATGACGCTCGTCGAACCCCTGCGCGCCTTCGGCAGGACCGACCTCGCCCTCGCGGGCGGCAAGGGGGCCAATCTGGGAGAGCTCGTCAGGGCCGGGTTCCCGGTGCCGGACGGCTTCGTCGTCACCACCGCGGCCTACGATCCGGCGGCGGAGACCGTACCCGAGGAGTTGCGCGAGCGGATCGCCGGCGCCTACCGCGAGCTCGGCGGCGGGCCCGTCGCGGTGCGGTCGAGCGCGACCGCCGAGGACCTGCCGGGGGCGGCGTTCGCCGGCCAGCAGGACACCTACCTCAACATCGTCGGCGAGCCGGACCTGATCGACGCGGTACGCCGCTGCTGGGCCTCGCTGCGCACGGAGCGGGCCGTCGCCTACCGCCACAGGCTCGGCATCGGCGAGGACGAGGTGCGCATCGCCGTGGTCGTGCAGCGCATGGTCGAGGCCGAGACCGCCGGGGTCATGTTCACCGCCGACCCGGTCTCCGGCGCCCGCGACCGGATCGTCGTCGACGCGGGCGCCGGGCTGGGCGAGGCGGTCGTCTCCGGCCTGGTCACCCCCGACCACTACGTGCTCGACACCTCCGGCCGGGTCCGCGAGCGCACCCGCGGCCGCCGCGAGGTCGTCATCAGGGGTACGGCCGGCGGCGGCCTCACCCGCCAGGCGGGCGACACCGGGGCCGGCCTCCTGCTGCCCGACGACGCGCTGACCGAGCTGGCCCGGCTGGGTACCGAGGTGGCCCGCCACTTCGGCCGCCCGCAGGACATCGAGTGGGCCCGCGCGCACGGCCGTACCTGGCTGGTCCAGGCCCGCCCGATGACCGCCCTCCCGCCACCGCCGATCCGCCTCGGCCCCGCCCAGCGCAAACTGGGCTCCATCCTCCTGGAGTACATCCCCTACCGCCCCTACCCGATGGACATGTCGACGTGGGTGCCGTACGGCCCGGCGGGCCTGATGGCCAAGGTGACCGAGTACTACGGCATCGGCAGCGCCTTCGACGGTTTCCTGCCGGAGGTGGACGGCGTGGTCGACCGGCTCGTCCCGCCCTCCCCGCACCCCACGCCCGGCATATTGCGGACGCCGTTCCGGCTGGCGCGGATGGCCCGCCGGCACGACCCCGCACGGTGGACCGAGGACCCGCGCTTCACCGCCTTCCTGGCCGCCGTGCGCGAGCTGGAGGAGGTGGACCTGGCGGCGCTGCCGTGGGCGGAGCTGGTCCGCGTCCCACGCCGGGCGCTCCACCTGGTGCGGCCCATCGCCGACCTGCGCATCTCCTATCTGCCGCGCACGGGCCTGGCGATGCTGCGGCTGCTGGTGGCGCTGAAGCTGCGCGGGCGCGGCGCGCTGCTCGGCGACCTGCTCATGGGCGCGCCCACCCGCACCCAGGACACCAACCGCGCTCTGGAGTCGCTGGCCGCCCTGGTGCGCGAGAACCCCGAGCTCAAGGACGCCCTCGCCGCCGAGCGGGTGGCCGAGTTCCCCGAGTTCCACACCGCCTTCCAGGACTTCCTGCGCGAGTACGGCCACCGTGAGACCGCCAGCCCGATCCTGGTCACCTCACCCACCTGGGGCGAGTCCCCCGGCACCGTCCTCGACCTGGTCAGGCTGCTGGTCAGCGAGCCGCGCGGCGGCCATCCGGCCGAGCCGTCCCTCGGCCCCCGGTTCGACCCCCTGGTACGGGCGGCCCGCGCGGGGCTCGCCTTCCGCGAGGACAGCCACTTCTACTTCACCAAGCCGCTACCGCTGCTGCGCCGGTCGCTGCTGGAGATCGGCCGCCGCCTGCACGACGCGGGGGTGCTGGCCGAGCCCGAGGAGGTGTTCCATCTGCGGCTCGAAGAGCTGGAGGGCGTCGAGGACGTCGACCGGCTGCCCGGCGAACGGCTGCGCCAGATCGTGCGCGACCGGTCGGCCAGGCGCGCGGAGCTGGCCGGAGTCAGGCTCATCGACCCCAAGCTGGTCTTCCCGTCGCGTGCGACCGGCGACGCGCTGGTCTCGGGCGCCCCGGCCGGAGGCGGCACCGCCACCGGACCGGTCGCGATCATCCGCGAACCGGCCGACTTCGGCAAGCTCGCCGCCGGCGACGTGCTCGTCTGCCCGTACACCAACCCGTCGTGGACGCCGCTGTTCCAGCGCGCGGCGGCCGTCGTGGTCGACTCGGGCGGCATCGCCTCGCACGCCGCGATCGTGGCCAGGGAGTACGGCATCCCCGCCGTCATGGGGACGGCCGACGGCACGTCCGTGCTCGCCCACGGCCAGACGGTGACCGTGGACGGCGACGCCGGCCTGGTGACCTCCGGCGATTCGTAGGATCTGGTCATGGTCACCGACCACCGCAAGCTCCCCCGGCGCCGAGGCGAGGCGCTCAACGCCGCCATCTTCCAGGCCGCCCTCGACGAACTGGCCGAGGTCGGCTACGCCAAACTGACCATGGAGCGCGTCGCCGAGCGGGCCGGCGCCAGCAAGGCGTCGCTGTACCGCCGCTGGCCCAGCCGGATGGAGCTGGCGATGGACGCCGTCTACCACGTGATGCCCGACCCCAGCGCGCCGCCCGACACCGGCAGCCTGCGCGGTGACCTGCTCGCCCTGCTCCGGAACAACGCCGAACTCCTGGCGGGCCCGGCGGGCGAGGCGATGCGCGGGCTGCTCAGCGACGCGCTCAGCGACCAGACCCGCACGGCCGATCTGCGCCGCCACTCCCAGGGCCACAGCATGAAGGTGATGCGGGAGATCGCCCGCCGCGCGATCGAGCGCGGCGAGATGGACGCGGGCGCCGTCACCGCGCGCCGCCTGGAGGCCGGTCAGGCGCTGCTGCGCCAGCACTTCCTGTTCAACGGGGTGCCCATCCCCGACAGTGTGATCGTCGAGATCGTGGACGAGGTGATCGTGCCGCTGTTCATCCCCTAGCGGGCGCGGCGGGAGAACCAGCGGCGCTTGGCGGCGGCGGGCGCCAGGCGGGCGACGGTCGCGCCCTTCACCTGGTCCAGCGTGCCGGACTCGACGGCGGCCATGACCTCGAGCAGCGGGCCCTCGATGACGAACGGCACCGGCCCGGCCACGTCCACCACCACGGCGGCGGTCTTCTCGCCGACCGCCGCCTGGCACACCTGCGGCATGGTCGCCTGGATAGGGCGGGCGTCGGGGCGCCAGCGGGTGAGCGCGTCGGTGCCGGTGAAGGCGAGCACCGCCTCGCGGCCGTCCTTGCCGACGAGCTTGGGGAGCGCCATCTCGCTCTCCTTCTCCTGCTTGACCCCGTGCTCGCCGATCTCGGACTCGGTGAGCAGGGCGACGACGGGCACCAGCAGCCTGGCGCCGCTCAGCGCCGACATCACGGCGGTGGCGTCGGCCGTACCGGCGGCGTAGGCGGACAGGGCGGCGGCGACGTTCGCGTCGGCGCCGCCGTCGTCGTCGGGGACCAGAGGTTGCGGAATGCTCGGCACAGCCTCCGAGCCTACCGGCCGCGGCCCTCGGGTCTCCCGTCCGGCGCCGCCGTCAGCCCAGGTCGGCGATCGCGGCGACCGGGCCGCCTCCCGAGGGGCCCTGGTGCACGGCCGCCACCGAGACGAAGACCGCGGGATCGCCGGTGACCGAGGCGGCGACACCGCCGACCGCGGCCTTGATCTGGCGGTGCCACTGCACGTCGGAGTCGTCGAGCATGATGTTGCGCCGGCCGCGTACCCGCCCGGACGGGTCGGCTTCGCACTTCATGAAGACGTTCACCAGCCGCCCGCCCAGGTCGCTCGGGTGCGGGCGCTCGGGCAGGTCGAGGCCCGCCGAGCGGATGGCCGCCCAGATGCCGTCGGCGTCCAGGGCGTCCTTCATCACCGAGTGGCCGACCCGGTAGCGCCCGCCGATCCCCCGGACGTTGCCGACCACGACGATCTGCGCGCGGTCCAGTTCGACGCCGCTGGAGCAGGAGGCGACGGAGGAGTACAGCGACAGGTCCTTGTGGATCTGCTCGGCGGACGGCATCTCGATCTCGCCGAGGGCGACGGCGACGCCGAGCGCGGTGGTGGAGTTCGACAGGTCCATCGAGGGGCCGGTCTCCTCGATGGCTGTGTCCTGGCCCCTGCTCTTGGCGTCGGTGATGGTGGCCAGGGTGAGCAGCGGCGTCTTGGTCTGCACGTAGTGGACGTCGGCGGGGTCCTCGATGCCCGCGATCTTCATCGCCTCGCGCACGCCCGCGGCGACCTTCCGCACCATGGCGGGCCTGCCGATGTCCTCGGGCAGGATGACCTCGCTCATCGCCACGCCCACGCTGACCCTCGGCTCGTCCGACGGCTCGGCGTTCGCGGTGGTCGCGAAGACGGTGGCGTGCGGGCTGAGCACGCCGTCGGTGCCCCCCGACCAGACCAGCGGCACGCTGTCCGGCGCGGGGTGGCCCTTGGCGGCCAGCACCTCGCGGAAGGCGCGGTCGGCCAGGATGCGGGTGTAGTCGTTGACCCCTCCGTTGCCCTCGGTCTTGCCGATCACCGCGAGCACCCGGTGCGCCTCGATCACCCCGTCGTCGATGAGCTGCTCCAGCCCTGAGGCGTCGGTGACGCTCTCGATGGCGACCTTGCGCACTTCGATCGGTTCCGGCATCTATCTCTCCACTCTCGTACCGGCATTTCCTGCCATGGCCTGGGTGATCCCGGCCAGCGAGGTGATCGCCGCCCGGGAGCCGCCGTCCGCGACGAACCGCAGCGCCGCCTCCACCTTGGGCCCCATGCTGCCCCCTGCGAAGTGCCCGGCGGCGTGCAGGACACGCAGTTCTCCCGAGGAGATCCTGCCGATCGGCCTGGGGTCGGGACCGCCGAACCCGATCACGGCGTTCGGCACGTTCGTCGCGATGATCAGCACGGAGGCGTGTACGGCCCGCGCGAGCACCGCCGCCGCCAGGTCCTTGTCGATGACCGCCTCGACCCCGGACAGCCCGCCGTCGGCCCGCCGTACGACGGGGACTCCGCCGCCGCCCGCGGCGACGACCGTGAAGCCGTCCGCCATCAGCGTGTTCACCGCGTCCGCGTCGAGGATCTCCAGCGGCTCCGGCGAGGCGACGACCCGGCGCCAGCCCTGGTCGAAGCGCCGCCAGTGCTGGCCGAGCTTCTCGAAGGTGCGCGCCTCGGCCTCGCCGAAGTAGCGGCCGATGGGCTTGACCGGGTCCTGGAAGCCCTGGTCGCCGGCGTCGACGAGGGTGCGGGTGACCACGGTGGCGGTCCTGCCGCCGAGCGCGTTGAGGATGAGCGTGCCGATGGTGGCCTGGGTCTGCGCGCCGCACCAGTCGAGCGGCACCGGCGGCACCACCCCGGCGGCCAGTTGGTTCTTCAGCAGCAGGTTGCCCACCTGCGGGCCGTTGCCGTGGGTGAGGATCACCTGGTGCCCGGCGTCCAGGATGGCGCGGACGTGCCGCATCGCCTCCTCGACGGCGGTCCGCTGGTCCTCGGCGGAGGCGCTGCCGTCGGGGCCGGTCATGGCGTTTCCGCCGAGCGCGATCAGTACCCGTTCACCCACGGTCGCGACGCTACCCAGCCGATATCGGCGCTTCATGGGCAATGTCTGCCGACGAACGGCCGCATATGGGGCGGTTGCTGCCCATTTGCGGTTGGGGGTCACAGCACAGGCAGGCGGAAAAGACCTCTGGCGGTCTCAGCGCAGGCAGGCGGTGAAGACCTCGGTGAGGCGTTCGACGACGGCCTCGCGCGGGAGGTCGTCCATGGGGCCGAAGACGTTGCGGAGCTGGGCGACGCCGACGATGAGGGCGGTGGCGACGGCGGCCCGCAGGCGGGTGTCGGTGTCGTCGGAGCCGGTGAGCCTGGCCTGCAGCGGTCCCATGATCGCGCCGCGGATCCGTTCGCGCATGATCTCGTGGACCTCGGGGCTGGAGGAGGAGCGGGCGATGGTGGCCACGACCGGGCTGCCGGCGGCCGATCTGAGCCGGTCGGCCACGTATTCGGCCAGCAGCCTGGGCAGCCCCTCCTCCTCGCCGCCGCCGAGCACGCCGGGGAAGCTGCCCTGCTGGGCGAGGACCTTGGCGAACAGCTCGTGCTTGGACCCGAAGTAGCGGTTGATGAGCGCGACGTTGACGCCCGCCTCCGCCGCGAGCAGCCGCATCGTCACCTGGTCGTAGCCGAGTTCGGCGAACAGGCGGCGCGCGGCCTCGAGTATGCGCAGGCAGGTGCCTTCCCTGTCGCGGTGCCGTCCCTCGTCCACCTCTCGCATCCTTCCAGATTTGACCGGTAAACAAGCGTCTACTAACTTTACCTGTACCGTACATGCAAATTAGGGGGATTTGTGCTCCAGGCACAACGCTTCACTCACAAGCAGGTCCTGGAGGTCCTCGCGGGGCTGATGCTCGGAATGCTGACCTCGATGATCGCGATGTCGGTCGTCGGGACGGCGCTGCCGACCATCGTGGGCACGCTCGGAGGTCAGGAACAGCTCGCCTGGGTGGCCAGCGCCTCGCTGCTCACCATGACCGCCTCGACGCCGCTCTGGGGCAAGCTGTCCGACCTGCACGGCCGCAAGCTGATGTTCCAGCTCTCGCTGGCGTTGTTCGCGCTGTCGTCCCTCGCGGCGGGGTTCTCCCAGGACATGGGGCAGTTGATCGCCGCCCGCGCCGTCCAGGGCATCGGGGCGGGCGGGCTGGCCGCCCTCCCGCAGATCATCCTCGGCGACATCGTCGAACCCCGCGAGCGCGGCCGCTACTCCGGCTACATCGGCGCCGTCTTCGGCGTCTCCACCGTGGCCGGCCCGCTGCTCGGCGGATTCATCGTGGACAACCTGTCGTGGCGCTGGACGTTCTGGGTGAGCGTGCCGCTGGCGCTGGTGGCCTTCGCCGTCATCCAGAAGGTGCTCAAGCTGCCGTTCACCCGGCGCGAGTCCAAGGTCGACTGGTGGGGGGCCACCTTCATCACCGGCGCGGCCACCTCGGTGATGCTGCTGCTGTCGCTCGGCGGCCACGAATTCGCCTGGAACTCCCCCTGGACGTACGGCCTGGGCCTGCTCACCGTGGCGCTGGCCGGCCTGGCGACGCTGGCCGAGCGCAGGGCGGCCGACCCGATCCTGCCGCCGAGGCTGTTCGCCAACCGCACCTTCGTCCTCACCTCGCTCTCCTCGCTGCTGGTGGGCGCGGCGATGTTCGGCGCGCTGATGTTCCTGCCGCAGTACCTGCAGATCGTCAAGGGGATGAGCCCGACCGGCTCGGGCCTGATGACGCTGCCCATGGTCGTCGGCATGCTCCTCTCCTCGATCCTGGTCGGCGGCCTGGTCACCAGGACCGGCCGCTGGAAGGCCTTCCCCGTCGCCGGCATGGTGCTGGTCGCGGTCGGGCTGTTCATGCTGTCGCGCCTGGAGGTGGACTCCTCGCTGGTGATCGTGGGCGTGGACGTCGCGGTGCTCGGCATCGGGCTCGGCGCCAGCATGCAGATCCTCATCCTGGCCGCGCAGAACGCCGTCACCCGCGGCGACCTGGCCGCCGGCACCTCCGGCGTGTCGTTCTTCCGCTCGCTGGGCGGCGCCGTCGGCGTGGCCGCCTTCGGCGCGATCCTCACCGGCCGCCTCTCCACCGAGCTGGCCGCGCTGGCCAAGGCCGCGCACCTGCCGCTGTCCGGCGGCGGCGCGGGCATGACGCTCGGCTCCCCCGACGCGATCCGGCACCTGCCCGCCCCGGTCATGGACGTGATCCTGGAGGCGTTCACCCGGGCGATCCACACCGTGTTCCTGGTCGGCGTGCCCATCGCGGTGCTCGCCGCCCTCGCCGCACTGGCCCTGAAGGAACTCCCCCTGCGCAGCGCCAAGTAGCGCACAGCAAAGAGGCCCGGATTCCTCCGGGCCTCTTCTTCGTTCGGTACGGCAGGTCAGACCGTGACGAGCGCGGCCTCGGCCTCCAGGGTCGCGGCGGTGGCGTTGACCACCGCGGCGATCCTGATCGCCTCCTGGATCTGCTCGCGGGGCATGCCCGACGCGCGCAGCACCTGCTCGTGCGACTCCAGGCAGCGCCCGCAGCCGTTGACCGCCGACACCGCCAGGCACCACAGCTCGAAGTCGACCTTGTCCACGCCGGGGTTGCCGATCACCTGCATGCGCAGCTTGGCCGGCATCGTGGCGTAGGTCTCGTCGCCGATGAGGTGCGTCGCGCGGTAGTAGACGTTGTTCATCGCCATGATCGACGCGGCCGCCTTGGCTGCGGTGAACGCCTCGGCCGACAGGTTGTCGCCCGCGTCCTCCGACAGCTCCGCGATGACCCGCGCCGACCGGGTGGCCAGCGCGCACGCCAGCACCGTGCCCCAGAGCTGCTGCTCGGTCAGCGACGAGGTGGTCGTGACCGAGCCCAGGTTGAGCTTGGTGTCCTTGGCGTAGTCGGGCAGAGCGGCCTTCAGGTTGGCGACGCTCACTGCGCGAGCAGCTTCTGGGCATCCAGGGTGGCCTCGCCCTTGTTCCAGTTGCACGGGCACAGCTCGTCGGACTGCAGCGCGTCGAGGACTCGCAGGACCTCCTTGACGTTGCGGCCGACCGAACCGGCGGTCACCATCGAGAACTGGATCTCGTTGTTCGGGTCCACGATGAAGGTGGCGCGCTGGGCGACGCCGTCGGAGCCGAGGACGCCGAGCGCCGAGGACAGCTCGCGCTTGATGTCGCTCAGCATCGGGAACGGCAGGTCGCGCAGGTCCGGGTGGTCCTTGCGCCACGCGTGGTGGACGAACTCGGAGTCGATGGAGACGCCGAGCACCTGGGCGTCACGGTCGGCGAAGTCCTCGTTGAGGCGGCCGAACTCGGCGATCTCGGTCGGGCAGACGAAAGTGAAGTCCTTCGGCCAGAAGAACACCACCCGCCACTTGCCCTCATACGTCTTGTGGTTGATCTCTTCGAACGCCTTGTCCGCGTCGAGCGCGACACAGGCGGTCAGTTCGTATTCGGGGAAGCTGTCACCGACGGTGAGCAAGTCCGTGTCTCCTTCTGAAGGACGTCGTTGTCTGCCTCTCACCTTGCCTTATCTAGTATTGATCCGAGAAATCGAGTAGTCGTACCAATCTGAGAGGTGATTCCTATCAGTGAGCCCACCCCCACCCTCGCCCAGCTGCGGGCCTTCCTCGCGGTGGCCGAGCACCTGCACTTCCGGGAGGCGGCCACCTCGATCCGGATGAGCCAGCCCGCGCTGTCCGGCGCGGTCTCCGCCCTGGAGGAGATCCTGGACACCCAACTGCTGGAGCGCACCACCCGCAAGGTGCTGCTCACGCCCGCGGGCGAGCGGGTCGCCGAGCACGCCACCCGGGTCCTGGCGGCGGTGGACGGGCTGATGGGCGAGGTGGCGCAGTCGCGGGAGCCGTTCAGCGGTCCCGCGCACCTGGGCGTCATCCCGACCGTCGCGCCGTACGTGCTGCCCGCGCTGCTGCCGATGTTCGCCCGGCGCTTCCCGCACCTGCGGCTGACCGTGCACGAGGCCAAGACCGAGACGATCGTGGAGGAGGTCCGCGAGGGGCGCCTCGACCTGGTGCTGCTGGCCCTGCCGACGGAGGTGGGCGGCCTGGTGGAGGAGCCGCTGTACGACGAGGACTTCCTGCTGGCCGTGCCCGCCGACCATCCGCTGGCCGGGGACGACACGCCGATCGGGCGGGACGCGCTCAAGGGGCTCGACATCGTGCTGCTCAACCAGGGGCACTGCCTGCGCGAGCAGGCCATAGACGTGTGCCGCGAGGTGGGCGCGCGGGCCACCGCCACGACCTACGCCACCAGCCTGCCGACGCTGGTGCAGCTCGTGGCGGGCGGGCTGGGGGTGACGCTGCTGCCCGAGTCGGCGGTGCCGGTGGAAACGGGCAGGAGGGCGCGGCTGGCGCTGCGCAGGTTCGCCGCGCCCGCGCCCGGCCGTACCATCGGGCTGGCCTACCGGGGGTCGTCCGCGCGCGCGGCGGAGTACGCGCAGCTCGCCAAGGCGGTGCGCGGCGCGGTGCGGGCGAGGCGGCTGCCGGTGAAGGTGGTCGCCTAAGCCTCGCCCGCCGACAGGCGCTTCAGCCGGTCGGCCGCCTCGTCGATCACCTCGTCCTTCTTGCAGAAGGCGAACCTGACGAAGTGGCTGCCGCGCTCGGCGTGGTCGTAGAACACCTGCGTGGGGATGGCCACGACGCCCGCCAGCTCCGGCAGCCGCCGGGTAAGCTCCAGGCCGTCGGTGAAGCCGAGCGGGCGGATGTCGGTCTGCACGAAGTAAGTGCCGGACGGCTTGAGCACCTCGAATCCGGCGGCTGCCAGGCCGCCCATCAGCCGGTCGCGCTTGGCCTGCAGCGAGTCCCTGAGCGCGGCCACCCAGTCCAGTTCGTGGCGCAGGCCGTGGGCCACGGCGAGCTGCCAGGGCGCCGCGGCGGTGAAGGTGAGGAACTGCTTGACCGTCTGCACGGCCTTGACGTGCCGCGGCGGGGCGCAGATCCAGCCGGTCTTCCAGCCGGTGACGGAGAACGTCTTGCCCGCCGAGGAGATCATCACGGTCCGCTCGCGCATGCCCGGCAGCGTGGCCAGCGGCACGTGCTCGACGCCGTCGAAGGTGAGGTGCTCGTAGACCTCGTCGGTGATCGCGGTCAGGTCGTGGTCCTGGCAGAGCGCGGCGATCTCGGCCAGTTCCGCGCGGGTGAAGACGGTGCCGGTGGGGTTGTGCGGGGAGTTGACGAGGATGGCCCGGGTGCGCGGGGTGACGGCGGCCCGCAGCTCGGCGGGGTCGAAGGTGAAGCGGCCGTCCACCGGGCGCAGCGTCACCGCCGACAGGCGGGCCCCGGCCAGCGCGATGGAGGCGGCGTAGGAGTCGTAGTAGGGCTCGAAGGCGATCACCTCGTCGCCCGGCTCGCAGAGCGCGAGCACGCTCGCGGCGATCGCCTCGGTCGCGCCGACGGTCACGAGGATCTCGCCGTCGGGGTCGTAGCCGAGGCCGTAGTGCCGCTCGCGGTGCTCGGCGACCGCCTGGCGCAGCTCGGGTGTCCCCGGGCCCGGAGGGTACTGGTTGGCGCCCGACCTGATCGCCTCGACCGCCCGCTCCAGCATGGAGTCGGGCCCGTCGGTGTCGGGGAAGCCCTGGCCCAGGTTGATGGAGCCGGTGCGGACGGCAAGCGCGCTCATCTCGGCGAAGATCGTCGTGCCGAACTCGCGCATTCGGGAAACAAGGGGGTCGCTCACGGGTCCAGCCTATTAGTCTCGACCCGTGATCTTCCGGGCCGTTCTCGCACTCGCCCTGATCCTCCCGGCCCCACCGGCCCTGTACGAACCCCGCCTGGAGGCCGCCCCCTGCCCGGTGGCGGTGCCCGCCGGGACCGCGTGCGGCTTCCTGGTCGTCCCGGAGCGGCGGGACTCGCCGGGCAAGCAGGTCAAGGTGGGCTACGCCGTCCATCAGTCGGCGTCCAGGGAGCGGGCGGCGGATGCCGTCGTCTACACCAGCGGCGGGCCCGCGTCGTCGTCGATCCAGCTCACCGGGTATCTGAGCGCGATGTTCCCGGATCGGGACGTGGTGGTGCTGGAGCAGCGGGGCAGCCGCTACTCCGAGCCGAGGCTGGCCTGTCCCGAGACCGTCACCGCGATGCTGGACCGGTTGCGCGGGCCGGGGGGCCAGGTGGCCGCGGCGGCCACCGCCTGCCGTGACCGGCTGGAGCGCGAGCAGGGGGTGGACCTGCGCGGTTACACCACCAAGGAGATGGCGGCCGATGTGGTGGAGCTGCGGCGGCTGCTCGGCTACGAGTCCTGGAACCTGTTCGGGGTCAGCTACTCCACCCGGCTCATGCTGGACGCCGCGGCGGCCGATCCGGAGGGGGTGCGGTCGGTGGTGCTCGACTCGTTCCTGCCGCAGGAGGTCTCCTGGTACGCCGACGCCGACCGCAATCTCACCGCCACCCTCACCGCCCTCGGGGCCGCGGGCGGGTTCGAGGCGTTGGTCAGGCGGCTGGACGCCGTACCGGCTCGGGTTCCGGCCACCGACCCGCTGACCGGCAGGGCGTTCACCGCGCGGCTGACCGGCGGCGACGTGGCGACCGTGCTGGCGGAGGCGCTGCACGAGGCCGAGGTGATCGCGGTCGCCCCGGCACTGGTCGAGGCGCTCGCCGCCGGTCACGACGAGTTGCTGCGCCCGCTGGCCGACGCGGTCGGGCCGGGGCTGACCTCGCACGAGTTCGGGCTGTACCACGCGGTCCAGTGCCAGGACGAGATGCCCGCCACCCCCATCCAGTCCCGACTTTTCACGGTTAATGCCGATAAAGCGGTGTGTGATGCGTGGAAGCTCCCCACATCAGCTCCTACCGAGGGCACCACCACCGCCCCCGTGCTCGTCGTGGGCGGCCAGTTCGACCCGACCACCCCGACCAGGACCAGCAGGCCCGCGGCGGAGAAGCTGCCGAACGCCAGGTTCGTCGAGTTCGCCGGAGGCGGCCACGCGGTCTTCCTGTCCCACCGGTGCGCCGCCCGGACGATCGCCGCCTTCGTCGCCGACCCGGCGCGCTTCACCCAGCCGTGCGCCCCCGACCGGCGCGCCTACGAGCCGGTCAGGCCCGGCGACCTGCACGTCACCGGCGCGCCGTACCAGGTGCTCGGGGGACCCTGGCGGGCCGCGCCGCTCGCGCTGTTCGCGGTGGCGTCGCTGGTCCAGCTCGTGGCGGGGGCGATCAGGGGCCGCGCGCTGACGGCGTTCGCGGGCCTTTCCGGGCTCGCCTTCTCCGGCATCGTGATCGACGGCGTGTACGGCCAGGCGAAGGTCAACGAGACGGTCCTCGCCGTCGGGGTACCCTCCTATCTCGGCTGGATCGGCTGGGTCGCGGCCGGCTCCGCCGTACTGACCCTCGTGGCGCTGGCGCGCGCGAGACGCAGGTGGCCGCACGCGATCGCCGCGCTCGTCGCGGCGGGGGCGCTGACGTGGTGGTGGGCATGGGTGATGTGAGGCGGATCGGCGAGCTGGACGCGCTGCGCGGGTTCGCCGTGTGCGGGATCATGGCGGTCAACACCTGGCAGCACACCGAGCGGGTCGGCCGGACGGCGATCGACCAGGTCGTCGAGACCGCGCTGCAGGGGCGGTTCTACCCGATCTTCTCGCTGCTGTTCGGCATCAGCTTCGTGCTGTTCCTGCGCGGGAACGGCCGCTGGACGCTGGTGCGGCGGCTGCTGTGGCTGCTGCTGTTCGGCCTGCTGCAGCACACGTTCTACCCGGGCGAGGTGCTGACCGACTACGCGCTGTTCGGGCTCGCCGTGCTGCTGCCCGCCTCGTTCCTGTCCAGCGGGCCGCCGGTCCTGCTGCTCGGCCTCGGCGTCCTGGCGTGGGGGGTGTCGCAGGGCGGCGGCATCCTGCTGATCCCGGGGCTGTTCCTGATCGGCATGGCGCTGATGGATCTGCGGCCCTCCCGGCGGCTGCTGCTGCCCGCGTTCGTGGTGAGTGCAGCGGCCTCGGCGGCGCTCACCTGGCTGTGGCTGGGCACCGGCGACTGGACCTTCAACGTGACCGGCGCGCTGGCCGGGGCCGCCGCCTACGCCACCGGCCTGCTGCTGGTGCTGCGGCCGTGGCTGTCGGCCCTGCTCGAACCGCTGGGCCGTACCGCGCTGACGAACTACGTGTCCGGCACGTTCGTGATCTTCCTGACCGCGCCGCTGCTGAGCACCGACCCGACCCGCTGGTCGGTGGTCGCCCTGGTGCTGGCCACCGTGCTGGCCCAGGTGCTGTTCAGCGGCTGGTGGCTCAGCAGGTACCGATACGGCCCGCTGGAGTGGGTGTGGCGCTGCCTGACCAGGCTGCGACGGGTGCCGAACCGGCGGGGAGCGGAGCTAGAGTCGGCACCGTGACGAGAATCGCCCTGTGCCAGCTACCCGTCTCGCCCTCCCCCGAGGTCAACCTCCAGCGCGCCCGCGAGGCCCTCGCCGCCGCCTCGGGCGCCGACCTGGCGATCTTCCCGGAGTCCCTGCAGACCAGGTACGGCAAGCACGTCGCCGAGGCGGCCGAGCCGCTGGACGGGCCGTGGGTCGGCGGCCTGGCCGAGGCGGCCCGCGAGCACGGGATCGCGGTGATCGCCGGAGTCTGGGAGGCGGGCCCCGGCCGGGTCCGCAACACCGCCGTCGCCCTCGACGCGTCCGGCGGGCTGCGGGCCGCCTACCGCAAGATCCACCTGTTCGACTCCTTCGGCGCCCGCGAGTCCGACCTGGTCGAACCCGGCTCCGAGCCGACCGTGGTCGAGCTGGCCGGGCTCCGGATCGGCCTGGTCACCTGCTACGACATCCGCTTCCCCGAACTGACCCGGGCCCTGGTCGACCAGGGCGCCGAGCTGTTCGCGGTGATCGCCAACTGGGGCTCGGGCCCGCTCAAGGAGGACCACTGGGTCACCCTGGTCCGGGCCCGCGCCCTGGAGAACACCATGTGGACCGCCGCCGTCGGCCAGGCCCCCAACCCGGAGGAGTCCCACGACGGCTTCGGCATCGGCCGCAGCCTCCTGGTCGACCCCCTGGGCGTGATCCGGGCCGATCTGGGCAGCACACCGGGCGTGCGGATCGTCGAGGTGGACCCGGAGGAGACCCTCGCCGCCCGAGCGACCCTGCCCTGCCTCGAACATCGCGTACTAGGGGTCAACAGATCGTAAAGTGGGGACCGTGAGCACGAGGACGCAGATGCAGAAGGTGGTGCCGCCTCGGTTGCTCGTCCCCTACCTGTCGGGCAAGCGGACGGTCATCTCCGGGTACGTCTACCGCGTGCAGGACTGCGCGCGGCTCACCACGCCCAGGGCGCTGTACCTGGGGCTCGATCTGTCGTTCGAGGGCTCGGAGCTTTCGGCGGAGGTGCCGGAGGTCTATCTGATGCGCTGGCTGGCCAGGGACGTCGACACGTACGCGGTGCCGTACGGGCCGCACATGGGCGGCGACTGGAGTGACACGGCGCCGTTCGCGGGCAACGGGTTCACCACCTCGCGCGAGCATGTCGTGCCGCAGTTCCACACCATGCCGATGCCCATTCCGGCGGGGGCCGAGATCGTGCACGTCGACCCGGCGGGCGAGCGGCCCTTCGCCGGGTACGACGGGCTAAGCTGGCGGCCCGCCGCATGACCTCCGAGATCGTGCCGATCGCGTCGGGTTTCGTGGCCCGATACCGGGACCGCACCCATCCGGCCGCCATCGGGCCCGGCAGCGGCGACGTGGTGCTGTTCAGCGAGGAGGCGCTCGACGGGTTCGAGGCCGCCTCCGGGTACTGGCGGCGCGAGGTGACCCGCGCCGAGTTGGAGTGGCTGGTGCTGGTCCGCACGGTGGGGGCGTTCGGCGGGGAGCCGTGCATCGTGCTCGACGAGGACGAGGACGGCCTGCACATCGCCTACACCGGGCACAGCGGGATGAAGGCCGAGGCCCTGGGTTACTGGATGGTCGACCACGGCGCCTACGAGGTGGTCGTGCCACGCGAGGAGGTCTTCTCGATCAGGGTCGAGCGCATCCCCGTTCCCTGAAACGGCTGGGAAATCAAGGCGAATTCCAGATAAACGCGTGACATAAACGCTGGAGTCGCCATTCAAGGGCCGCGGATCGACTGAATCGGAACCATTCCCTAATCCTCGTCGTCTACTGGTATGACGAGGAAGGCGGTCACCATGGTCGCGGGTCCCCCACGCAGGTTTCAGGCTCCCCGGTCGCTCGACGGCGTCGAGGACAAGGTCATCCTCGTCATCTGCGTGATCGTCGTCGGCGCCAGTGTCGTCGGCGCCGTCTACGACTGGCCTCCGACCGTGTTGCTGCCGCTCATCTTCGTGGCGCTCTACGCGATCCTGCGCAACCTGCTCCCCCTGAGGGGCATGCACGAGACGCTGCGTCAGACCCAGGCCGAACTCGGCGAGGTGAAAGCGGAACTTGCCGGACATCAATGTCCGAAGTTCCGCTACTACGCGAACAACGCCGAATTCTACTCCGCCCTTTCCGAGGCGGTGCTCGGCAGCGCCGAGAACCAGCTCGACCTCTGGTACGTGCGGCAGGCGCCGCCCACGACCCTGGCCCAGAAAGCGGCCAAGCGCTACTTCGAGAACGTGCTGCGCTGGGCCAGGGAAAACTCCTCCAGGTCGGTCCGCCGCCTCATATGCGTGAATTCAGAGGAAATGCGGCAATGGGCCTTCGTCCACCATGCGCAGACCCGGCAGGTCCTCAACTATGAGGCTCACATCGTCGAATGGGACATCAAGGCAGATCTGCTCAACATGGCCATCGTCGACGAGAGACTCGTGTTCCTCGCCTTCTCCGGCGCCACCGGGCAGGCCATCCGCGGCATGAGCATGGAAGATCCCGAGGCGGCCAAGTACTTCACCGACTACTTCAACCAGCACTGGCTGAGCTCGACCCGCCTGGGCGCCTGGGTGCTCCGCACCTCCGGGTGAGAGCTAGACGCCCAGGTTGCGGTAGCGGGCCAGGCGGGTGCCGAGGCGGTCCTCGGGTGGGGTGGCGAGCAGGTGGACGATCTCGTACTCCAGGGTCCGGCCCACCCGTTCGCAGAACGCGCGCGGCTCGTAGGCCGCGTCCGGCCGCTCGGGGATGACCCGGTCGGCGATGCCGTCCCTGCGCAGGTCGGTCGCGCGTACGCCCTGGGCCTGGGCGATCTCGGGGGCGAAGTCGACGCTGCGGTACAGGATCGCCGAGGCCCCCTCCGGCGGCAGCGGCGACAGCCAGGCGTGCTGGGCGCACAGCACCCGGTCGGCGGGCAGCAGGGCCAGCGCCGCGCCGCCCGCGCCCTCGCCGAGCAGCAGGCACACGGTCGGCGCGTCCAGCATCACCAGGTCGGCCAGCGAGCGGGCGATCTCCGCGGCCAGGCCGCCCTCCTCGGCCGCCTTCGACATCGCCGCCCCGGCGGTGTCGATCACGGTGACCAGCGGCAGGCCGAGCTCGGCGGCCAGGCGCATGCCGCGGCGGGCGACGCGCAGCCCGGCGGGGCCCAGCGGGGCGACGGTGCGCTGCCTGCGGCGGTCCTGGCCGAGGACGACGGCGGGAGCCGCGCCGAATCTGGCCAGGGCGAGGAGCAGGCCGGGGTCGTTCTCGCCCTCGCCGGTGCCGTTGAGCGGGGTGACGTCGGTGGCGGCCAGCTTGAGCAGGGTGCGGATGCCGGGGCGGTCGTCGCGGCGGGAGCGGGTGATCGCCTCCCAGGCTTCGACGGGCCGCAGGTCCTCCTCCGGCTCGGGGCCCGCGACCAGCCCCTCCCGCGGCGCGCACAGGACGGTGAGCGCCCTGATCGCGATCTCGCGCGCGTCGGCCGCCGAGACGACCGCGTCCAGCAGGCCGTGGGTGAACAGGTTCTCCGACACCTGGACGCCCTCGGGGAAGGCGTAACCGTGCAGCGACTCGAACACGCGCGGCCCGAGGAAGCCGATCAGCGCCTCGGGCTCGGCTGCGGTGACGTGGCCGAGCGAACCCCAGCTGGCGAAGACGCCGCCGGTGGTGGGGTGGCGCAGGTAGACGACGTACGGCAGGCCGGCGTTGCGGTGGCCCTGCACCGCGGCGGTGATCTTGACCATCTGCGCGAACGCCAGCGCCCCCTCCTGCATGCGGGTGCCGCCGGAGGCGGGCGCGGCCAGCAGCGGCAGCCGTTCCCTGGTGGCCCGCTCGACCGCGGTGACCAGCCGTTCGGCGGCGGCCACCCCGATGGAGCCGGCCAGGAAGGAGAACTCGCAGGCGACGATCGCCACCCGGCGGCCGTCGAGGAACCCCTCACCGGTGATCACGGACTCGTCGTAGCCGGTCTTGACCCGGGCCGCGGCCAGCTCGTCGGCGTAGGAGGAGCCGGGGTCGGCGGGGTCGGCGGGCGGCGTGTCCCAGGACTTCCAGGACCCCTTGTCGAGGACCGTCTCGATCAGGGTACGCGCGTCCGGTCGACTCACCATGACTCCTCACTGTCAACGGGTGCTGCAATGTTGACGCGCGGGAGCGGCTTTCGGTGCCACCGTACGGCAGTCATCGTTCTTCTCGATCCTCCAGCCAGGCCAGGACGGCGTCGCCGTCCTGGCCCAGGGCGGGCGGCGCGGTGTGCTCCCGGACCGGCGCGCCGTCGAAGCGCAGCGGCGGCCCCGGCAGCTCGATGCGGCCGAGCACGGGATGCTCGACTTCGACGAGCAGCCCCTGCGAGCGGGTCTGCTCCCAGGAGTAGACCTCGTCGAGGGAGCGGATCGCGCCGGCGGGCACGCCGAGGTCGCCGAGCGCGGTCAGCCAGTGCGCCCGGTCGTGGCCGCCGAGGGTCTTCTCCATGTCGGCGATCAGCTCGTCGCGGTGGGCGAAGCGCTGCCTGTTCGTCGCGTACCTCGCGTCGTCGGGGTCGATGTCCAGCAGAGCGGCCACCTTACGCCACTGGCTCTCGTTGGCGACCGCGATCTGCAGCATCCCATCGGCGCAGTGGAAGGCGCCGTAGGGGGCGATGGAGGCGTGGTGGTTGCCGTTGGCGGCGGGCACCTGGCCGCCGACGGTCCAGGCGGTGCCGTGGTAGGAGTGCACGCCGGTGACGGCGGCCAGCAGCGAGGTGCGCACGACCTCGCCCCGGCCGGTGCGCTCGCGCTCGTACAGGGCGGCGGCGACGCCGTACGCGCCGTGGATGCCGGCCAGCAGGTCGGCGATGGAGGCGCCGACGCGGTACGGCTCGTCGGGTGAGGGCCCGGTCAGCGACATCAGGCCGGCCTCGCCCTGGGCGATCTGGTCGTAGCCGGGGCGCCCGCCCTCGGGGCCGTCGTGGCCGAAGCCGGTGATGGACAGGATGACCAGGCGGGGGTTGAGCTCGTGCAGGCGTTCGACGGGGAAGCCGAGCCGGTCCAGGACGCCGGTGCGGAAGTTCTCGATGAGGACGTCGCTCTGCCGGACCAGGCGCTCGATCAGGGCCTTGCCCTCGGCGGACTTCAGGTCGACGGCGATGGACTGCTTGTTGCGGTTGGCGGCCAGGAAGTAGGTCGAGATGTCGTGCGAAGGGCCGACGAAAGGGGGTCCCCACCCGCGCGACTCGTCGCCTCCCTCGGGATGTTCGACCTTGATCACCCTGGCGCCCAGGTCGCCGAGCATCTGTGCGGCGTGCGGGCCCGCGAGGGCACGTGAAAGGTCGAGTACGACGATGTCGCCCAGGGGTCCGCGCAAGATCAACCTCCATCGGTGGTGGCCGAGCCTAGTCGAAACGCGACAAGAAGCGCATTCAGCCTGCCTGTCAGGTGAGTGGCTCGGCCTCACGGTCAGGTCCCGCCCCATATGTACCCGGATGCACCTGGCACGATCGGAATCGTGCAGACCCTTGCCGCGCGCATTCTCGCGCTGCCGCCCTCCTGCGGGCCCGTGCGCCTCGTCGCCGTCGACGGGCCCGCCGGCTCGGGCAAGACCACGTACGCCGCCGCCCTGGCCGCCGCCCTGAACGCGCAGGTGGTGCACAGCGACGACTTCCCCATCCCCTGGTCGGAGGGACCGGGCGCGTGGTTCGCCCTGCTGGCGCGGCAGGTGCTCGAACCGCTGCGCCGGGGACGGCCCGGCGCCTTCCGCCACTACGACTGGGTGGCGGCCCGCTACACCGGGCGGGTGACCGTACCCATCGCCCCCGCCCTGATCATCGAAGGCGTCGGTACGGCCCGCCGCTCCGCCGCCCCCCTGCTCGCCTTCACCGTCTGGGTGGAGGCCCCCGGCGAGCTGCGCCTCCAGCGGGTGCTCAAGCGCGACGGCCCGGAACTCGAACCCCAGTGGCGCACCTGGTTCGCCGCCGAGACCGCCTGGTTCGCCGAGGACGCCACCCGCGAGCGAGCCGACCTCATCGTGGACGGCACCGCCCCCGGGCCCGGCTTGGGCGGCTAGCCGGGCGGCAGGTGGCCCGTGTCGTTGAAGGCGACCAGCTCCAGGCGGTCGCCGGTGAGGCGCCAGGTCGACACCGAGGCGTTCCAGATCGGGGCGTGCTCCTCGATCGCCGCCAGGTCGGCGTCCGGCGTCTCCTCGATGACGTGCCGCAGGATCAGCACCACCGAGTCGTGCGCCACGAGCAGCACCCGCCGCCCGTCGGACAGTTCGCGCAGGTCGCCGAGGAAGTCGCGCAGGCGGATCGCCACGTCGCCGAAGGACTCGCCGCCCGGGGGGCGGTAGCCGTACTCGCCGTCGGACAGGAGGCGTGCCACCTCCTCGGGGAAGAGCTCCTCGATGGCGGTCAGGTTGTAGCGGCTCAGCTCGCCCCACTCGCGGTCGCGCAGCCGCGCGTCGATCCGGACGGGCAGCGCATCGGCGCCCCAGGCGGCATGGGCGACGGCCCAGGTGTCGAGCGCCCGCAGGTACGGCGAGCACCACACGACCTCGGGGCGCTCCTCCTCCGGCAGCGCGCCCAGCGCCCGGCCGAGCGCGGCGGCCTGCCGCCTGCCCAGCTCGGTCAGCGTCACCTCGTCGTCGCTCCGGTCGTAGACCAGGGGGACGTTCATCGACTCCTGGTAGGCGAGGTTGGCCTCGCTCTGCCCGTGCCGTACCGCGACGATGCGCAAGGGGCCTGCCATGCGGATATCTTGCCATGGAGGACTCTCGCAGGGCGCCGCCCTTTACAAAGTAGATCTCACCCTGGTCGCCGGGCACGGAGACGTCGTAGGCCCGCTTGCCCGCCGGGTCGCGGCCGAAATCCAGGTTTCGGCTAGGGCCGAGCTTTCCGATGTTCGAGCACCTTGGCCAGTGCCCGCGCGACGTCGGCGGCCCGGTCCACGTCGTCCATGAGCATCGACTGGCGTATCCAGACGACCGACCGCGCCGCCTCCTCGGTCGCCGGGCACGGCTCGGCCCTGGCGCCCGCGTCCGTCAGCGCCGCCATCGTGCCGAGCGGCGGGTACCCGGCGTCCACCGGCACGCCCTCGGCGGCCATCGCCTCGACCAGGAAGGCCTTGTCCACCGGCTCGGTCAGCCGCAGCATGAGCAGGTGCCGCGAGTCCCCCGTGGTGCCCTCGGGCCGCGGGACCACGCTGACCGGCAGCCCGGCGATCTCCCGCTCGACCGCGGCGCAGAAGGCGTTCCTGCGGGCCAGCTCCCCGTCGAGGCGGTCCAGCCAGGGCAGCAGCAGCGCCGCCTGGATCTCGGTCAGGCGCAGGTTCCAGCCCACCGACGGGTGGCCGTACCACTGGCCGCCGAGCTTCCTGCCCAGGTTGCACACCGACCAGATCGCCTCGTAGGCGCTCTCCTCGCGGCACACGATCAGCCCGCCCTCGCCCGCCGTCATCGCCTTGCTGGCCTGGAAGCTGTACACGCCCGCGTCGCCGAGCCCGCCGATCGGGCGGCCCCGGTAGGTGGCGCCGTGCGCCTGCGCGGCGTCCTCCACGACGGCCAGGCCGTGGCGGGCCGCGACGGCGTTCAGCGCGTCCATGTCGGCGGGGCTGCCCGCCAGGTGCACCGGCATGATCGCGGCGGTCCGCTCGGTGACGGCCGCCTCGACCGCCCCGGCCGACAGGTGCAGGTCCACCGGGTCCACGTCGACGATCACCGGTACGGCGCCCGCGAGCAGCACCGAGGTGGCCGAGGCGACGAAGGTGTAGGCGGGCACGATCACCTCGTCGCCCAGCCTGACGCCGAGGCCGCGCAGGGCGGCGAACAGCCCGAGGGTGGCGTTGCCGACCGCCACGCCGTACGGCACGCCGGACAGCCCGGCGAAGGCCGCGGTCAGCTCCGCGCAGGCCGTGCCGCCCTGGGTGGCGCCCCACAGGCCGCTCTCCAGGACCTCGCCGACCCGCTCGCGCTGGGCGGCGTCGAGCGGCGGCGGCCAGGCCGGCCAGGGGTCGGTGCGGACAGGGGTACCGCCGTCGATGGCGAGCTTCATGGCAGCGTTCCTCCGGTCACTCGGTGGCCCAGGACGCGGGCGAGGTTGCCGCCCTGGATGAGGGCCCGGTCGGACTCGCCGAGCGGGGCCAGGGCGATGCGGCCGAGGCCCACGCGCAGGTCGAGGAAGCAGGAGTCGGTGCCCCAGACCACCCGTTCGGGCCCGGCCAGCGCGGCCAGGCGGGCGATCCAGCGGCCGGTCATCTTCGAGCCGCAGACCTCCAGCAGGACGCCGGGGTGGTCGGCGACGACCTCGGCGGCCCTGGCGAAGCCGTACGGGAACAGGCCCGCGTGGCCCATCAGCAGCGGGACCTCGGGGTGGCGGGCCGCGACGGTGGCGAACTGCGACGGGTCGTCCCACGGCGAGTCGGTCTGGCCGTGCGAGAGCACGGGCAGGCCGAGCTCCCAGACCGGGTCGTACAGCGGGTCGTCGAGGCGGCACTGGTGTACCGAGGGGTGCAGTTTCACGCCCCAGACACCCTCGGTGACCAGCGGCGTGCGGTGGTGCGGGTTGTACACCTGCCAGACGCCGAGCCTGCCGGGGTGGCGGGCGGCGGCCTCGAAGGCGAGCCGGTTGCCCTGCTCGGCGTCGGGGCCGACACCGAGCAGGTGGCTGATCCCGACGGCGGTGACGCCGATCCGGTCCATCAGGGAGACCATGCCGTCGGCGGTCGGGTCGGGGATGAGGAAGTCGGGCCAGGGGCCGAGGTGGCCGTGCGCGTCGAGGATCACAGCATCGCCTCCAGCGAGCCGGAGGCGATGAGCGCCACCTCGCCGGGTTCGAGTTCCAGGTGGTCGAGCAGGAAGCGGGGGCCGCAGTCGTCGAGGACGGGAGCGCCGGTGCCGAACACCAGCCGCTCCGCGCCGTAGCGTTCGGCCAGCCACTCCACGGCCCGCTGGGTGTTGACCGTGCCCATCTCCAGCCACACGTTGGGCGCCTCGGCCATCAGCTCGGCGATCGCCCGCAGCCTGCGGTAGCCGGGGTTGAGCAGCAGGACGCGCTGCTCGGGGAGCCGCCCGGCCAGGCTGAGGAGCTGCCCGGGAGAGGTCTCCTCCAGGTCGATCGCGACGGGCAGGCACAGTTCGGCCAGCCAGCGCAGCGCGACCGGCCCGGTCAGGTCGAACCGGTGCCGTTCGGGACAGAGCCTGACCATCCGCACGCCCCACTCCAGCACCTCTTCCGGCGTGCCGGGAGCACCGGCCCCCGGCACACCCGGCAGCACCACGGGCACCGGGACCAGCCGGGGGTCCCGCAGCGCGAACAGCGCCTCGTTGCCCGCCATGACCTCGGAGTACAGGCTCAGCGTGTGGGTCACGTAGGCCCGCTCGATGCCCAGGCGGTCCATCTCGGGGCGCGGGTCCACCAGCAGGTCGTCGAAGGGCACGGGGCCGACCAGGCGGTGGGCGTCGACGATGGGGTACGGCGCGCGCCCGGACGCGGAATGGTCGTCTAATTTCGGCACAGACCGAAATCTATTAGTGCTTCAAGAGGGCGTCAAGGCTCACGAGGAGGCGTCCACCGCCGGGCAGCTGGGCGTGTTCGCGGCATGTGCCGCACCTCCAGGGGGTGTGTTCACTCTTGCCCGATTAAGGCCCAGACCGTAATCTTTTGAGCGCGACCCGTTAACGCTCATGGGCGATTATGGTCGCGTCCGCTATCTCGAGCTGGAGGCATTCGTGACCGCGTTCGACGCGCAGAGGCTGATCGGAGACCTCACGGTAACGCTCGACATCGACGTGGTCGTCGGCGCCTACCCCGACCGTGACGGCCCACCGGGCACGCCCGAGTCGGTGCTCGGCACGCTGGCCGCGCACCGCGTCGAGGCGGCGGCAGTGGCCTCCATCCGGTCCGCGCTGTTCGACGTGACCTCCGGCAACGACGAGGTGCTCGCCCTGGCGGCCGCCCAGCCCTCGGTCGTCCCCGTCGGCACCGTCGACCTACGCGACCCCATCGGCGCGGTACCGGAGCTCGAGCGCCTGGCGGACGCGGGGGTGAAGGCCGTCCGCCTCTTCCCCGACGAACAAGGCGTCGAAGCCGGTTTCCCATCGGTACGGCACGTCGCCCGGCACGCGGCCCGCCTCGGCCTGCTCGTCCTCACCGGCGGCGACGTCCGCAGGTTCTGGCAGCCCTTCACCGGCCTCGAAGCCCGCGTCGTCTTCCTCGACACGCACTTCTACCACCTGGGCGACTTCCTCGTCGCGGCCCAGGACGAGCCGGGCTTCCACACCACCACCCGCCTGCTCAACTCACCCGACGCGCTGGAGACCGTCGCCTCGATCCTCGGCGCCGACCGCCTCCTGTACGGCTCCCGCACCCCGCTCTACGAACCGGTCGTCCCACTGCTGCGCCTGGCCACCGGCGGGCTCAAGCCGGACGAGGTGGCCGCCGTGGCCGGAGGGAACGCAAGGAGGCTGCTCGCATGATCATCGATGTGCACGCCCACTGGGGCCCGTGGTTCTTCACCATGGACGTGGCCGAGGTGAACCTGGCCACCATGGACCGCTACGGCATCGACGTGGCGATCGTGTCCGCCACCGAGGCCGTCATCTACGACGCCCCGGCGGGCAACCGGGCGCTGGCCGCGGTGCTGTCCGACCGCCTCTACGGCTACGTCACGATCAACCCGCGCCGCCTCGCCGAGGCCGAGCGGGACCTGCGCGAGTACCTGCCCACCGGCCGGTTCGTCGGCGTCAAGATCCACACCGACTACACGAAGTCGCCGCCCTCCTCCGCGCACCTGCGCGACGCGCTCGCCCTGGTCGCCGAGCACGGCGTGCCCGCCCTCGTGCACACCTGGGGCCCGTCCGTGCTGGAGCTCGCCGAGGCCTGCCGGGACACCCCCGGCCTGCGGGCGATCGCCGGGCACATGGGCGCCGACGGCCACCGGTACGCGATCGAGGCGGCGAACGGGTGCGACCGGCTCTACCTCGAACCCTGCTACTCGCACGCCCCGGCGGGCCGCATCGCCGAGGTGGCGGCGGCGGTGGATCCGCGCCGACTGCTCTTCGGCACCGACGCGACGCTCATCGACCCGTCCTCCGCCTTCGGCGCGATCGCCGCGGCGGACCTGGACGAGGACGTCGCCGACCTGGTCGCCTGGCGCAACGCGGCGGAACTCTTCCGCCTCCCCGTGACGAACTGACCATCACCCGGCATTCCCCGACGAGCCGCCCCCCACCGGCATTCCCTGAAGAGCCGCCCCCCATTGGCGCTTCGTGACGAGCCGGAACCTGGCTCGGCACCGCCTTCCTGGGCACCAACACCCAGGAGGGCCTGGGCCTGCCGCCGGTCACCCCCGCCGCCCGCCTGGCCGCCTTCGACCTGCGCACGCGCAAGCTGAAGTGGCAGCTCGAACCCCTGCCCGGCGTGCGCTACATCTCCGGCCTCGCGCACACCCCACTGGCCGTGTACGGCATGACCAACACGGGCGTCCTGTTCGAGTACGACCTCCGCGAGCGCGAGATCACCCGGACCCTCAAGGTGAGCGCCCTGGGCGGCGATGGCGGGCGACTGGTTCGGCGGCGAGCCCAAGCTGTCCCTGGACCCGTCCGGCCGGGCCCTGTTCACCATCCGCCGGCGCAACCTGGTCAGGATCGCGCTCAACCGCAGGCCCTGACGGTCAAACCGCCCGCGGGCGGCGGGGTAGGCGTCGCAGGCCCCGCGTGCGAGGATCAAACCCCCATTCTTGATCTGAAAGAGGGACGATGAAGCGATCCTTACTGGCGGCCGTCACCTGCCTGGCCCTGGTCTCCACCGCCGCCCCCGCCGACGCTTCCAGCCTCAAGGTCGTGTACGGCTGGGCCAAGAAGTCCGGGAACTCCGCCATGACCATCACGCCCGCCAAGGCGACGCTCGGCGAGATCGGCGAGAGCGGCCTGCCCGGCTGGACGCTCGGCAAGAAGCAGGGCGCTCCGCTCACCATCGCGTACACCGAGGGGCTGGACTTCCGCCAGATCAACAAGAAGTGCGGCAAGCGTTCGGCCGGATACCCGTACGACTCCTTCACCAAGAAGGGCTTCGGCAAGACCAAGTGCGACCCGATCGACCTCTACCGGCTGCTCAAGCGGGGCCGCCTCGCCGTGCGCGTGGTCTACGACGCGACCGCCCGTCCGGTCGCCGTCCGGGTGTACGAGCTCAACCTCCCCTGACCGCCATCGAGCGGACCATCGCCCGGCACGCCCAGACCTGACCCCAGGACGGCCGGGGGTCAGCGCTCCTGAACTGCCGTGATGACGGCCTCGACCGGCCGCCTGGCCTCGAGGGGCGGGCCGTACAGGTCGAAGGCGTGGGATTCGGGGATGCGGCCCTCGTCGGCGGCCACCCAGAGCATGCGCTGCACGTAGCCCTCCATCGGGGCGGTGAACGTCTGCTCCGCGAGCCGGTCGAGCCTCGCCGAGGCCTGGTCGAAGCGGCGCAGGTCGCTGCCGGCGAAGGCGCGCAGCACGTCCTTGGTCACCTCCACGGCCGCCGCCGCGATGCCCACCAGCGCCGCCTCGGCGCCCCACAGGAGCGACGGGCCGAACATCCGGTCCTCCCCCGTGATCGCCAGCTTCCCGGCCTGGCGGGTGATGGCGATCGTCTCCTGGCAGCCCATGGCGTCCGCCAGCAGCGCGGTCTTGAGCCCGGCCACCCCGGGATGATCCACGATCTTCCTGAGTACGGCGGGCGGGCACGGCATCGTGTACAGGTCGAAAGCGATCATCGGCAGCCCCGCCGCCTCCCAGACCGCCTCGTGCCCGGCCACCCGATCCCCCTCGGCGGGGAACACGAGCACCCCGTCGGCCCCCAGCTCGGCCGCCACCTGGGCCTCCTCGACCGCCGAGCCGCCCACTCCGGCGATCACGGGGACGCCGAGGGCGACCGCGCGCTCGATGACGGCGGCCCTGGTCTCCGGGGGCAGGAAGGGTCCTCTGCCGGTGTGGGCCAGGACGGCGAGGCCGTCGGCGCCGTCGGCCACCAGCCCGGCGAAGTAGCGGGAGAGCAGGTCGAGGTCCACCTCCCCGGTCGCCGTCATGGGGGTGGCGGGGGCCGCGATCAGGGTGCCGCGCAGCCTGTCACGCAGGCGGGCGGCTCGTGCGTCAAGTGCCATCGACCCAGATTAGGGGGTATCGTCCCGAAGCCACCCGACCGCCCGGGGCGCTCAAGCAGACGGCGGCGACGGTCACTTCAGGCCCGTCATCGCGATGCTGTTGACGAGGTAGCGCTGCAGCAGGAAGAACACGATCAGGCAGGGCACGACCGAGACGGCCGCGGAGGCCATCACCATGGCCAGCGGGTGCTCCTCGCCCTTCAGCGTGGTCAGGCCCACGGTCAGCGTCCGCATCTCGTCGCTCTGCGCCACGACCAGCGGCCACAGGAAGTCGTTCCAGTGCCACAGGAAGACGAACACGCCGAGGGTGGCCAGGATGGGCTTGGTCAGCGGCACCACGATCTGCAGGTAGATGCGCCACTCGGAGGCGCCGTCCACCTTGGCCGCCTCGAACAGCTCGTCGGGCAGGTCCTTGATGAACTGCCGCATCAGGAAGACCGCCTGGGAGTTGGCCAGTGTGGGGACGATCATCCCCCAGAAGGTGTCCAGGCCGTCCATGTCCGCCACCAGTACGAACAGCGGGATCAGGGTGGCCTGGAAGGGCACCATCATGGTGGCCAGGAACGCCCACATGAGCGCGTCCCTGCCGGGGAAGCGCTTCTTGGCGAAGGCGTACCCGGCCATGGAGGCGGTCAGCAGGATGATGACCACCGAGACGCCGGCGTAGATCAGCGAGTTGATCGTCCAGTCGAGGAACCCGGCCGCCGCCAGCGTCTGCGCGAAGTTGTCGAGCGTGAGCGAGTCCGGCCACTGCTGTGGGACGGTGGGCTTGCGCGGCGGGCTCATCGCCAGCACGAGCATCACCAGGAACGGGCTGACGGTCAGCAGCGAGACGACCCCGAGCAGCGCCGCGAGCGGCCACTGCCGCCCGGTACGGCGGCGCCTGCCGGACGGGTCGGCGGCCTTGGCGACCGTCCGGGTGGCGGTCAGCGTCATCGAAACTCCTGAAGCGTGGATACCCCTGCCTTCAGGCGGGGGAGGAATCGCGGCGGCGAGCCGCATGTCTTGGATCGAACACGCGCGCGCTGAATCGATCGTGCGTTAGAACATGAGGCGTGGCACAGTGCGTGAAGCGGGCATTCAAGTACCGCTTCTACCCGACCCCTGAGCAGGCTTGCGAGCTTGCCCGGACGTTCGGTTGCGTCCGCCTGGTTTACAACAGGGCGTTGGAGGAGCGCGCTCGCGCCTACAGGTTGGATGGCCGTCGTGTCTCCTACGTGCAGTCCTCGGCCGCGCTCACCGCGTGGAAACGTGGCGAGGAGCTCGCGTTCCTGAACGAGGTGTCGTCGGTCCCGCTGCAGCAGGCGCTGCGGCATCTGCAGGCGGCGTTCGCGAACTTCTTCGCCAAGCGCGCGAAGTATCCGACCTTCAAGTCCCGCAAGAAGTCGCGTGCTTCGGCGGAGTACACCCGCTCGGCGTTCAAGTACCGCGACGGCGAGCTCACTTTGGCGAAGATGGAGGGGCCGCTGGACATCGTGTGGTCGCGGGCGCTTCCCGAGGGGGCACAGCCGTCCACGGTGACGGTGTCGAGGGATACGGCGGGGCGCTGGTTCGTGTCCATCTTGTGCGAGGACTCGATCCGCCCGCTGGATCCGGTTGAGCGGGCGGTCGGGGTGGACGCGGGCATCACCGCGCTGGTCACGCTGTCGAGCGGGGAGAAGATCGTCAACCCTCGGCATGAGCGGGCAGGCCGGCGCAACCTGGCCAAGGCTCAGCGCGCGCTCGCCCGCAAAGAGAAAGGTTCGGCGAACCGGGTCAAGGCCCGGCTGAAGGTGGCCCGTGTGTACGCGCGGATCACCGATCGCCGACGTGATCATCTGCACAAGGTCAGTACCCGGCTCGTCCGTGAGAACCAAACGGTCGTGATCGAAGACCTCGCTGTGCGCAACATGGTGCAGAACCGCTGCCTGGCGCGCGCCATCTCGGACGCATCCTGGCGGGAACTGCGCGGCATGCTGGAGTACAAGACAGCCTGGTACGGGCGGGAGCTGATCGTGATCGACCGATGGTTCCCCTCCTCCAAGCTGTGCTCGGCCTGCGGGATCCCGCAGGACACGTTGCCGTTGAACGTCCGCTCGTGGCAGTGCGCCTGCGGCGCGGTCCACGACCGGGACGTGAACGCGGCCAAGAACATCCTCGCCGCTGGGCTGGCGGAGAGGCGAAACGCCTGCGGAGCTGGTGTAAGACCTCACACAGAGTCCTCTCTGGCGGGCGACCGGCGATGAAACAGGAAACTTCACGGGCGACCGTGGGAATCCCCCTCGTTCACGAGGGGGAGAATGTCAAGTTGAGCTCCGATCGAGCAGGCGGCGCTGGATCATCGAGACGATGAAGACGAGGACGAACAGCACGATGCCGATCGTCGCCGCGTAGCCCATGTTGAAGAACTTGAAGCCCTGGTCGTACAGCGCGTAGACGAGGTTGTAGCTGGCTCTGGACGGGCCGCCGCCGGTCATCACGTAGATCATGTCGAAGGTCTGGAAGGCCCCGATGGTCTCGATGACCAGGACGAAGAACAGGGCGGGGCGCAGCAGCGGCAGCACGATGCTCCGGAAGCGCTGCCAGGCGTTGGCGCCGTCCACCCGGGCGGCCTCCAGGTAGGAGGAGGGGATCGACTTCAGCCCGGCGAGCAGGATGAGCATCGAGTACCCGAAGCCCTTCCACACCTGGACGACGGCCAGGGAGGGCAGGACGAGCGCGGTGTCGTCGAGGAAGCCGACCGGCCCCAGGTCGAGCTTGGCGAGCAGCCCGTTCAGCAGGCCGTCGAAGTCGTAGATCCAGCGCCAGATGACGCCGGCGAACACGAAGCTCGTCACGTAGGGCAGGAACAGCATGCCCCGGAACAGGCCCTTCATGAAGATCACGGAGTTGAGCAGCAGCGCGGTGCCGAGGGCGACGAGCACGGTGAGCGGGACGTAGATCGCCACGTACACCACGGTGACGCGCAGGGCGCCCATGAAGATCGGATCCTGGAAGAGCCTGGCGTAGTTGTCCGCGCCGACGAAGCTCCACTCGCCGCTGATCTGGTAGTCCGTCAGGCTCAGGCCCGCCGCGCCCAGTGAGGGCACGAACCGGAAGATCGCGAAGAGCACGAGCATCGGCAGGACGAACAGCAGCCCCGTGACGGGGTCCCGCAACCGGTGTCGCACAGTTCAGCCTTTCAAGAGAGCGGGGAGGACGCGCGGGCGACCTCCCCAGAACATCATCCGGCGCTGTAATACCGGTCCAGACCGAAACCTAGCGACCTGGCCGACGAAGGGTCAATGCCTGATACATGACCGTAACGAGAGAGGGCCGGCGCCGAAATATGGGCCTGTACCGTAATCCCATGACCGATGCGCCGTCAACGCTTCGCGCGGTAGTCCAGCACCGCGGCGGCGACCAGGTCCACGTGCTCGTCGGTGTAGTTCTCGTTCCAGTCGATCACCACGAGCGTGTTCGCGACCAGGCGCTCGGCCTCGGGGCAGGCCAGCGTGGGCCCCTCCGCCCCCTCCAGCGGGTAGCGCGAGGTCCCGTAGATCGGGCCCTGCCAGATCGGCGCGTGGTTGAGCGTCTCGCGCAGGTAGCCCATGCGCGCCGGGATGCCCGCCGCGCTCAGGTGCGCCGCCAGCTCAGGCGCGTCGCCACCGGGCAGGACCAGCGGGAACAGCCACCAGGCGTGGCCCTCGGGGCGCGGCAGCCGTACCCCTTCGACGCCCTTCAGCGCCGCGAGCAGCCGTTCGGCGGTACGGCGGCGCGCGGCCACCACCCCGGCCAGCTTGGCGAGCTGGGCACGGGCCACCGCGGCGTGCAGGTCGGTCATCCGGTAGTTGAGGCCGAGGCTCTCGTGCGAACGCCCGATGGCCCGGTCCCAGCCCTTGTCGGCGAACAGCCGCATCCGGCGGGCCAGCACGTCGTCGTCGGTGATCACCACGCCGCCGTCGCCGCAGGTGATGTGCTTCCACTGCTGCAGGCTGAAGCAGCCCACCTCGCCTACCGTCCCGGCCAGGCGTCCGCCGGGCAGCTCGGTCAGCCACGCCTGGGCGCAGTCCTCGATGAGCGCGAGCCCGTGCCGGTCGGCCAGCTCGCGCAGCGCGTCCACCCGGGCGGGGGCGCCGAACAGGTGCACGGCCATGATCGCCCGGGTTCTCGGTCCGATCAGCCCGGCGACCGCGTCCGGGTCCAGATTGCCGTCGGCCGGGTCCACATCGGCGAAGACAGGAACCGCGTTCTGCGCCAAGATGGGGGCGACCGTCCCGAAGTCCGTGATCGGAGAAGTGATGATCTCGTCTCCGGGGTCCGGCGCGGCCGCGACGACCGACAGATGGAGTGCCGCGGTGCCGGAGCTGCACGTGATCGCGTGGCGGGAGCCGTACAGGTCGGCCATCTCGCGTTCGAGCGCGCGGGCCTCGGTGCCCCAGACCGAGCTCAGCATGCCCGAGCGGATCACCCGCTCGGCGGCGGCCACCTCCTCGTCACCGAGCGTGCGGCCTTCGGGTTCGGCCATGCCAGGGAATTTCATCGAGCACCTCACAAGGTAAGATTGCGGTCTTGACCGTAATAAGAGAGAAGGAGGCGTGGGTGGGAATCGTCATCGGTGTCGTCGGACCGCACGATCTGGTCGACGACGTCGCCGCCACCTGCGAGGAGCAGCCGGGGGTCAGCGCACTGCGCCTCGACTACGACCACGAGTCGCAGGCGCCGTCGATCGTGGAGGCGCACGCCACCGCCGTCGAGGGCTGGCTGTTCACCGGCATAGTGCCGTACATGCTGGCCCGTGACGCGGACGCGCTGACCCGCCCGGCCGCGTTCGTCGACTACTCCGGCGCGACACTGCTCAGCGCCCTGGTACGGCTCCAGCACCAGGGCCGCGACGTCACCCGCCTGTCCATCGACACGCTGTCCACCGCCGACGTGGTCGCCACCTTCACCGAGGCGGGCCTGCCCGCCGATGACGTGCGCACGCTCCCCTACCGCCCCGAGATGACCTCCGCCAAGGCGGTCTCCTTCCACCGCCGGGGCCCCACGCACACCGTGATCACCTGCCTGAGCTCGGTGCACGAGTCGCTGCGCGGCGAGATGCAGGTACTGCGCCTGGTGCCGTCGGTGCACTCGGTGCGGGTGGCGCTGCGCCAGCTCCTGCTGACCGCCGAGGGCCAGGCCCAGGAGGACGCGCAGATCGCGCTCGGGCTGGTCGAGGTGGAGAGCGAGGAGGGACTGCTGCGCGAGGCCACCGCGCTCGGCGGCACCGTCGCGGCCTTCCGCGGCGGCACGCACCTGCTGGTCACCACCCGCGGCCCGCTGTACGACGCGACCGGCGGCTTCTCCGGCCTGCCCATGCTGGCCCGTCTGGCCGGCCACAACCGGGTGGTGCGGGTCGGTTTCGGACTGGGCCGCAGCGCGGCCGAGGCGGAGAGCCTGGCCCGCCGCGCGCTGGCCAGGGCCCGCCGCATCGGGGACGTCGCCGCGGTGCTGTCGCTGCGCGCCGACACCGACATCGTGCTGGAGTCGGTGACCACGACGCCCGCGGGCGAGCAGAACCTGTCCGTCCTCGCCCGGCGGGTCGGGCTGTCGGTGCCGACGCTGCAGAAGCTGCTGGAGGCCCGCGACGTGGCCGGCGGCGAGCCGCTGACCACCCGGGAGATCGCCGAACGGCTCGCGGTCCAGCAGCGTACGGCCCGCCGCATGCTGCACCGCCTGGAGCTGGCCGGCCTGGCCGAGCGGACCGGCAACCTGACCAGCGGATCCAGCGGCCGGCCGCTGACCCTCTACCGCCTGACGCTGTAGCGGCGGCCTCAGCGCAACCAGCGCTCCACGCCCTCGGCGACGAAGTCGTCGTCGCGCAGCCACGGGTAGGCCGCCCAGACGCGGTCGATCTCGGCGAGCTGGCCGGGCGACAGCTCCTCCTCGGGGTCCAGGCACCAGCGCCCGGCGAGCAGGCCCTGGCGGCGCAGCACCTCGTGGATGCCGGGGATGCAGCCGTGGAAGCCGTGCGCGGAGTCGAAGATGGCGGCGTTGGCGTCGGTGAGGTGGCCGTCCAGGGTGAGCAGACGGCGGACCGCGGCGTCATCGCCGGCGCGCGCCCGCCGGGCCTCCTCCAGCAGGTCGACCGCCTTGCGCACCCACACCGCCCACTGGCCGAGCAGCCCGCCGACGAACTCCACCTCGATCTCCCGGCCGTCCACCACGACGCGGTGGCCGGTGATGAGGTCGGCCAGGATGTGGTCGTCGTTGCCGGTGTACAGCGCCACCTCGTCCTGGCGGCCCGAACGGCAGACGCCGTGCAGCACGTCCAGGGTCCGGTACCGGTCGAACGGCGCCACCTTGATGCCGGCCACCGCCTCGATCGCGGCCAGGCGGGTCCAGAAGTCGCGCGACAGCGTGCGCCCGCCGACGGCGGGCTGCAGGTAGAAGCCGATGACCGGCAGCACCTCGCCGACCGCGCGGGCCCGCTCGATCAGCCCGTCCTCGTCCAGGTCCCGGTGCGGGCTGAGCAGCACCATGTGGTAGCCGAGCGAGGCCGCCAGCTCCGCCTCGGCCACCGCCTGCGCGGTCGGGCCGGTCGCGCCGGCGACCAGCAGGACCTCCCGGTCGTACTCGTGGGCCGTCTCGGCGGCCAGCCCGAGCACCGGGGGCAGCAGGTCGGTGCCGTGGATGGCGAACTGCGTGGTGTGCACGCCCACCGCGAGGCCGCCGGCGCCCGCCTCCACGTAGTAGCGGGTCAGCGCCCGCTGGCGGCGCTCGTCCAGCCGCCGCTCGGCGGTGAGGGCCAGCGGATGGGCGGGAATGACCAGGCCGCGGCGGAACATGTCGCGCACCGACGTGTGCGTCTCAGGTGCTGTGCTCAGCACGTGACAACCCCTTTTGTCATGGAAATCACGGGACATCAAGCCGGTCAGAACTGCCCGTCACGGCGTTCGAACTTGGTGGGCTTGCCGAGCAGCGGCCCGCCGTCCGACACCCAGCGCGCGGTGTGCTCGATCAGCTCGGCGGGGGTGAGCTCCGGGTAGCCGAACAGGCGGTGGCACCTGGAGGCGTTGGACAGCAGCGCGGTCGGCGCCTCCTGGCCGGTGAACCTGGGCTCCCGGCCGAGCGCCGCGCCGAGGGCCTCGGCGGCCTGCCGTACCGAGATCAGCTCGGGTCCGGTCACGTTGAGCAGGTACGGCGGGGCGTCGGCCAGCAGCAGCGAGCGCAGCGTGACCTCGTTGGCGTAGCCCTGCCAGACCACGTTCACCTGACCGGTGGCCAGGTCGATCGGCTGGTCGGCGAGGATCTTCTGGGCCAGGTCGACCAGCACGCCGTAGCGCGTCTCGACGGCGTAGTTGAGCCGGATCAGCGCCATCGGCGTGCCGTGCGTCTCGGCGAAGTGCGACAGCACCCGCTCCCGGCCGAGGCAGCTCATCGCGTAGTCGCCGACCGGGCCGAGCGGGGAGTCCTCGGTGCTGCCGCCGCTGGTGACCGGGACCAGGGGGTACACGTTGCCGGTCGACAGCGCGGCGATCCTGCTGCCGCGGAAGCGGTCGGCGACCCGGCCGGGCAGGTAGGTGTTGGTGAACCAGGTGGCGTGCTCCCGCCCGCTGGTGCCGAACTTGGCGCCCACCAGGAAGACGACGTTGGCCGCGTCGGGCAGTGCGGCCAGCGCCCGCTCGTCGGCGACGTCGGCGGGGACGACCGTGGCGCCCTCGTCCCTGAGCGCGTCGGCGAGGCCCGGCTCGGAGAACCGGGAGACCGCGATCACCCGCCGCCTGCCCTGGGAGGCGTTGAGCGCCAGCCGTACCAGGCTCGGGCCGAGCTTGCCGCCCGCGCCGAGGATCAGGAGGTCGCCTTCCAGCTTGTCCAGATCGTCGACGAGCGCGGCGCTTGGCCTGGCCAGCCGCTCCTCGAGTTCCGCTACCGTCCGCACCCGACCTCCTCAGTCCAGCATTTACGGTCCAGACCGTAACTTTGACAGAAGGCTCCTGTCAATGGGAGCGAACGGTTTCGGGCGGGTCAGCCGGACGGGGTGACGGCCTCCCGGGCGCGGATCAGGACGTCCAGGACGGCCCTGGTCTGCTCCCACGGGACCGGGCTCGGCGCGCCCGCGACCATGGCGAGGAAGGCGTCGATGGTGCCCTCGTAGCCGAGGCCCTTCAGGGTGTCCGCGCCGCTCTCGATGACGATGTCGCGGGTGGCGTCGCGGGTGTGCAGGGTGACGGTGTACGCCTCCTCGTCCGACACGCCGATGATCTCCACGGTGCCGGTCACCCCGCTCCCCCAGCGCAGGGCCAGCACGCCGGTGTCCTCCGAGCGCAGCCCCCGGTGGTGCCTGATCGAGCCGGCCGCGCCGGCCAGCCGTACGTCGGGGCCGAGCAGCGCGACCAGCAGTTCCACGCCGTGCACGCCCATCGTGACCAGCGTGCCGCCGCCCTCGGCCGGGTCGTCCTGCCACGGGTTGTAGCCGGTGGCCCACAGGCCCACGTCGTGGCGGACCGTCGCCCGGACCGACAGCAGCCCCGACAGGTCGGCGTCCCGCTCCGCGAACGCGGGGGCGAACCTGAGCACCGAACTGGACAGGATCCTCGCGCCCGCGGGCGCGGCCAGCCTGCCCAGCTCGTCGAGCTGGGCGCGGGTGGCGGCGGCCGGCTTGTTCACGAAACACGGCACGTCCAGCTTCAGGACCGGCGCGAGCGCCGCGCAGACGCGCGGCGTCGGCACGGTGAGCACCACCCCGTCCGGCTCGGTGCCCAGGAGGGCCTCCAGGTCGGGCGCGACGAGCGCGCCGGGGTGCTCGGCGGTGAAGCGGGCCAGCCGCTCGGCATCCGGCTCCCAGACCGCCAGCTCGGCGTGGCGGGCGAGGGTACGGGCGTCGGTGAAGGGGTGGCTGGTGGCCAGACCGGCGAGTGCGATGCGCACGAGGACCTCCTGAGCGAACGGGGCCTCCGACCTTAGCGGCCCCGCCCGGAACACCCACCCCGAAGCTCCGGCCGCTGGGCTAGAGGGTGTCCACCTCCGCCCAGGCGCGCCCGCCCGACAGGGTGGGGTATCCGGGGCCCCGGTCGAAGAAGGCGGCCTCGCTCTCGGCGAGTGCGGCGCGGCGACCGGCCCGCAGCTCGGCCGTCGCCACCTCGTCCACCCTGGGCAGGTCCGCCCCGGTGACGACCCCCGCCTCGAAGACGACGCCATAGTCCTCCCGCGCCCCCGCCACCGACACCTTCCCGTCGCGCACGTCGGCCGCCACCACCGACGGCTCCCGGTCCAGCGGCGAGCCCCACCCGCCGCCGCCCGTGGTCCGGATGCGGATCACCTCCCCGGCCGTGACCGGGAAGTCGTCGACCAGCCCCGCCATCTCCCGGCCCGCCACCTCCACCTGGAACGGCCGCCCGGCCCGCCCGCCGTTGACGCCCCAGCACGACAGGATCGAACGGTCGGCGATCGACATGTACGACGCGTCGCGCAGCATCCGCACGTGCTTGTCGTAGCCGAGCCCGCCCCGGTACTCGCCGGGACCGCCCGAGTCGCAGGCCAGCGCGAGCCGCTCGACGCGGAACGGCCAGCGCGACTCGGCGAACTCCACCGGGATGTTGCGCGAGTCCGGCACCACGTGGATGGTGTCCTCCCCGTCGGCGTACCAGCGCCCGCCCGACCCGCCGCCGAGCACCTCCCGCATCAGGTACGGCACGCCGTCGGCGTCCTCGCCGTACACGCCGGTGTAGCGGATGGTCTCCTGGTCGGCGGGCATCCGGCCGCCCGTCGCCTTGGCCAGCACCCCGGCCAGCACGCCCAGCAGGCGCAGGATGACGAACGTCCTGGCGTTGGTCGGCGCGGGGAAGACCGGCGTCAGCAGCGTGCCCTTGTCCGGGAAGACCATCTTGATCAGCGGCACCACGCCCTCGTTCACGTCCAGCTCGGCCATCCGCTCGGGCGTGTCGGCGAGGTTGCGCAGGATGGGCGCGAGCCACTTCTTCAGGAACACGCCGCCGGCGTAGTCGCCCGCGTGGTTGATCGGGCCCTTGGCCTGCGCCGAGGTGCCGGTGAAGTCGATGGTCAGCGGGGCCTCGGCGGCGTGGTCGACGGTCAACGTGATCCGCTGGGTGTGCAGCCGCGGCTCGTCGACGCCGTCGTGCTCGGCGTAGTCCTCCCACACGTACACCCCCGCCGGGATCTTGGCGAGCAGCTCGCGGCGGAACATCTCGGTGGTCTTGCCGATGATGGCGTCGAAGCACGCCTCGACGGCGGCTCTGCCGTACCGGTCGAACAGCTCGCCGAGGCGGCGGGCGCCCATCAGGCAGGCCGAGCACTCGGCGTCCAGGTCTCCGGCCAGCGAGTCGGGCATCCGGGAGTTGCGGGTCATGATGCGCAGCGCGGCCTGGTTGGGCACGCCCCGATCCCACAGCCTGATCGGCGGGACCATCAGGCCCTCCTCGAACACGCTGCGCGCGTGCGAGGGCATCGAGCCGGGTACGGCGCCGCCGATGTCGTCGTGGTGGCCGAACGCCTGCACGAACGCGACCACCTCGCCCCGGTGGAAGACGGGCACGGTGACGCACAGGTCGGGCAGGTGGCCGATGCCGCCCTCGGACAGGTACACGTCGTTGTGGAAGAACACGTCGCCGGGGTTCATCTCGGCGATCGGGAAGTCGCGGACGATCGGCTGGACGAGCGCGCTGTAGGAGCGCCCGGTCAGCTTGCGCAGCCGGGCGTCGTGGATGCCGGCCCGGAAGTCGTGCGCGTCGCGGATCATCGGGGAGCGGGCGGTGCGCGCGATCGCGGTCTCGACCTCCTTCTCGACGGAGGCGAGCGTCCCTTCGACGATCTCGACGAGGATCGGGTCGGCCGTGTTCACCGGTTGTCTCCCTTGCGCACGATCAGGTTGCCGCGCCCGTCGGCCTCGGCGGTGAAGCCCGGGTGGACGGGCAGGGTGGAGCCGTACTCCTCGATCACGGCCGGGCCGGTGACCCGGTCGAGGTGGTACAGGTCGGCGCGGCGGTAGATGCGGGCCGGGTGGGCGCCGTCGTCGAAGTGCACGTCGCGTACGGTGAACGGCGGTTCACCGTCGTGGGGGCGGTGGGGGTGTTCGGGGATGGCCGGGCGGGTGATGGGCCCGATGCCGGACACGCGAAGGTTGACCCATTCGACGCCGTGGCGGGGGTCGTGGCGGTAGCCGTACCCGTAGAGCTTCTCGTGGGCCTCGTGGAAGGCGTCGACCACCCGGGCGGGCCATGACGCGTCCACCGGGCCCGCGGGGGCGGGGACGCGCACCTCGTAGGCCTGGCCGTAGTAGCGCAGGTCGGCGCTGCGGGTGTGGACGTCGCCGGTGAAGCCCTCGCGCTCCAGCGCCTCGGCGGCCTGGGCCTCCAGGTCGGCGTAGACGGCGGCCAGCGTGGCGGGGTCGGGGTCGCGGGTGACGTGGGTGCGCACGTAGTCGTTCTTGACGTCCACGGTGAGCAGGCCGAACGCCGAGACGTTGCCGGGCTCGGGCGGGACGATCACGGCGGGCAGGCCGAGGATGTCGATCAGGCGGCAGGCCAGCAGCGGGCCGGACCCGCCGAACGTGACCAGCGGGAAGTCCCGCACGTCCAGGCCGCGTTTGACGGTGATCTGGCGGATCGCGTTGCACTGGTTGAACGCGCTGATCTCCAGGATGCCGGCCGCGAGCCGTTCGGGGGTGAGGCCGAGCTTCCCGGCCAGCGCCCTGACGCCCTCGCGGGCGGCGTCCGCGTCGAGCGGGATCTCGCCGCCGAGCAGGTGCGGCGGGATGCGGCCGAGGAAGAGGTGCGCGTCGGTGACGGTCACCTCGGTGCCGCCCCGGCCGTAGCAGAGCGGGCCCGGGTCGGCGCCCGCGGATCTGGGGCCGACCTTCAGCGTGCCCTCGGGCGAGATCCAGGCGATCGAGCCGCCGCCCGCGCCGACGGTCTCGATGTCGATCATCGGGATCTTGCAGGGGTAGCGGCCGATGCTGCCCTCGGTGGTGAGCGAGGGCTCGCCGTCGACGACCACGGCCACGTCGGTGGAGGTGCCGCCGCCGTCCAGGGTGATCACCGACGGGTGGCCCGCCGTGTCCGCGATCAGCGCGGCGCCGAGCGCCCCGGCGGCGGGTCCCGACAGCACGGTGGTGATCGGCTGGTGGACGACCTCGGCGGCCGACAGGATGCCGCCGTTGGACTTCATCACCGAGAACGGGCGGCCGAGCCGGTCGGACAGGTTGGCGATGTAGCGCCGCATGGTGGGCTTGACCGCGGCGTCCACCAGGGTGGTCACCGAGCGCTCGTACTCGCGGTACTCGCGCAGCACGTCGCTGGACAGGGAGACGACCGCCTCGGGATGTTCGACGGCCAGCACCTCGCGCATCCGCCGCTCGTGAGCCGGGTCGGCGTAGGAGTGCAGGAAGCAGACGCCGATCGCGGTGACGCCCTGCTCCCTGAACCAGCGGGCCGCCTCGGCCGCCTGCTCCTCGTCGAAGGGCCGCACCTGCGCGCCCGTGTGGTCGAGCCGGCCGCCCACGGTCCTGACCCGGTGCACCGGGACGATCCGCGGCGGCTTGACCCAGAAGTAGGAGTTGCCGTAGCCGTCGGGCACGCTCTGCCTGGCGATCTCGAGAATGAACTCGAAGCCCTCGGTGGTGATGAAGCCCAGGTCCGCGATGCGGTCCTCGAGCAGCTGGTTCGTCGCCACGGTGGTGCCGTGGACGATGCCGGTGGCGGCCAGCTCGCCGAGCTCGGCGAGCTTGGCGATGCCGGTCATGAAGCCGTCGGCGGGGTTGGCAGGGGTCGAAGGGGTCTTGGTGGTGCGGATCTCACCGGTCCGCTCGTCCACCGCGACGACGTCGGTGAACGTCCCGCCGGTGTCGACTCCGATACGCATGGGTCCAGTGTCTACCGGCGGGGTCGCGAACGGGGACTAGCGAAACCTGCCGAACCGTCACCGATTCTTCGTCAGCGCGTTCACGGCCTGCGGCGGCGGCCGAAGACCTCGTCGATCACCTTGGGCGCGTGCGCGGGGCCGACATGCGCGGCCAGCCGTACGGCCAGCTCGTGCGCCCGGTGCAGTTCCACCTCGATCCGCGCCTTCCCCGACTGACCGGCCTGGATGCCGAAGTACGCGCCGATGATGGTGCCGATCACGCCGCACACCCCGGCGAACATCGTGGCGAACTCCTTGGTGGCGAAGACCGCGGCGCCGAAGGCGACCAGGATCACCACGATGCCGGTGAGCACGACGAAGAACCCGTACCTCCAGCGGGCGGCGTCGGCCTGGGCCGCGGTGAGGTCGTCGGCGCGCATCATCGTGTCCAGGGTGGACGGCTCGTCAGGGACCACTGGGTACCTCCTGCTACGTCTGGGGGAAATGTTTCAGGAGTAATCATCGCCAGTAAGCTGACAACCCGTGACCGAAATGTCTGCGCTGTCTGCCGTGCCGCTGGGCGCCCGCGATGCCGTCCTGAAGTTCTACTTCGGCCCGATGGACTGCGGCAAGTCCACGCTGGCACTCCAGATGAACTACAACCACGGTCGCCAGGGCCGGCGGGGACTGGTGCTGACCAAGCATGACAGGTCGGGCGGGCCGCAGGTCACCAGCAGGATAGGGCTCGGCCTGGAGGCGATCGAGGTCGTCGACGCGCTGGACCTGACCGAGCTGGTCCTCTCCCACGACCGGATCGACTACGTCATCTGCGACGAGGCGTGCTTCTACACCGTCGAGCAGATCGAGCAGCTGGCCGACCTGGTGGACGTGCACGGCGTGGACGTGTACGCGTTCGGGCTCGCCTCCGACTTCCGGTCGGTGATGTTCCCGGCGGCGCAGCGGCTGTTCGAGCTGGCCGACGAGGTGAGCCGGTTGCAGGTGGAGGTGCTGTGCTGGTGCGGGCGGCCGGGGCAGCTCAACGCCCGGGTGGTGGGCGAGGTGATGGCCCGCACGGGTGAGCAGGTGGTCATCGGCGACACCGACGCCTCTGCGGTCCGCTACCAGGTCCTGTGCCGCCGCCACCACCGCGCGGGCGACCTCGGCGCGGCCGAACTCGCCCACGCCACGCTCTGACGGCGCGGGGGGCGGCCCCCTTGAGGCGAAGCACCATCGGTTCCGCCGGCCCGACACTCATGGATCAGATAATCTGATTCTATGAAGGTGATGACTGCCACGGAAGCGTCCCGAAGCTTCGCGACGGTTCTCGATGAGGCCGAGCGCGGGGAGACGATCGTAGTAACTCGCGGTGGCAAGCAAATCGCCGTGATCGGCCCCGCGCCGACAGCGCCGGGACGTATGGTCAAGGCATTTCTGGCAGGTTGCGCGGGGACGTTGGACCCCGATTTCGAAGCTGACGTCGCCGCGGCCCGCGAGGCGATCGACAACGAGATGAGGGGCACGTGGCCCGACGCCTGATCCTTGACACCGGTGTGCTCATCGCCGCCGGGCGAGGCAAGGCCTCCGTGGACGCGGTGATAGGAGACGCCGATGATGTGGCGATCTCGGCGATCACTGTGGCCGAGTTGCTCGTCGGCGTGGAGCTGGCCGATGCGGCACGACGGCCCGATCGGCAGGCCTTCGTGGACCAAGTCCTCGCGTTGATCCCTGTCGAGGAGTACACGACGGACGTCGCCAGAGTCCACGCCCGTCTTATGGCGCATGTCCGACGGGAGGGCAAGTCGCGAGGCGCGTACGATCTGCTGATCGCGGCTACGGCCGCTGCCACCGCGAGAACAGTGATCACGATGGACGCGTCTGCCGCATTCGACGATCTCCCCGGTGTGCGCGCTCAGGTGGTTCCTCGCTGAATCCGCCGACCGAAGTCGATGTGCGGCAGGCGGGCATGCGACTCCTCGGCGAGCTCAGCGGCGAAGGCGTCCAGCGCGGCACGCGCCCGCGGATCGCACGCCCGCAGAGCCTCGGAGACGTCTTCGGGTTCGAAGGCCTCCAGGTACGGCACCAGCACCTCAGGTGGACGACCACTACCGGGCACCAGGCGGCCGGGACAACTGCCCCAGCGCCTCGGGCGGTTTGGACACCGGCTCCATGCTCTTGGTCACGAACTCGTTACCCCTCCTTCCCTGCCGACGGCCCGCCGGTGATCACGTAGCTCCGGCCTGGCACGGCCACTCGATCTCCCCGGCGTCAAGGTAGGCACCGGTGCCGTAGAGGGGAGCAGGGCTGGAGCCGGGGGCAGGGCCGGTGGCGGGGCTGGAGTCGAGATGGCACCAGACGACGCGGTGGAGAGTGCCCGGGAGAAGGTGGGTGCCCCAGCGACCGCTGGACAGGTCGTTCACGATGTGGAGTCCGCGTCCTGTCTGGGTGAGGTCGATCCGCTGCCGGGGAACGGGGAGCGAGACGGCGAACGGGGAGCCCGGGTCGGTCACGGTCAGTCGCAGAAAGGCTTGCCCGTCCGACAGGCCCACCTCGACCCAGTCCCGCCCGCACCCTGGATCATCGAAGCCAGGCCCGTTCACCGCATCGACATGCGTGACGGAATTCGTCACCAGCTCCGAGACGGCCAAGACCACGTCGGACAACGCCGGATGCTCGGCGCCCACCCAGGCGGTCACCGCCTTGCGAGCCCGATACGGCGCCTCCTTGTTGCGAATCAATCGGATTCTTCCGATTTCGGAACAACCCACTGAAGAACACAAATAAATCACCACCTTTTCACTTACGTCCGATATGCGACCCACGCATTCCACAGCACCCCTGTAATCAAGGGCGCGACGAGCGAGCATTGCACCCGTCAATTCCGTGGAACCTCTTCATAGATTGCCGTTCCGGGGATATTTTGAGGGCAGCCTTAGCAGGGCATTCATCCGACAGGTTGTCGGGAGACTGTGTGTCGGATGACCAGGCGATGCGGGATACGCCATTCGGAGGTGGACATGCCTGCGGCACGCGAACTTGATCCGAACTCGGGAAGAGCGGCGGCATTCGGAGCCGAGCTTCGCCGACTACGCCTGGCGGCGGGTCTGACCCAAGCCGAACTGGGACAACGGGTCGGATATTCACCAAGCCAGATCGGCTCCGTCGAAATCGGCAAGCGCCAACCGACAGAACAATTCATTACGGAATGCGAAAAAGCCATCGGCTCGGGCCTCCGGGATCTGTGGGCCTCGCTCTCCAAACACAGAGACGAATCACCTACCTGGTTCGGCCCATGGCTGGCGGAAGAAGACAAGGCGCGGGCGCTCAGAACATGGGAACCGCTGGTCGTCCCGGGATTGCTCCAGACCGAGGACTACGCGCGTGCGCTCCTGCGATGTGAACCTGGGACCCGTCACGATCAGGTAGAAGCCCTCGTCGCGGCGAGGCTCGCTCGACAGGAGATCCTTACCCGCACGAACCCACCCATGTATCTGGTGCTTCTGGATGCGGGTGTGCTCAGCCGACCCATCGGCGGGCAAGGGGTCATGAAAGAACAGTTGTCTCGCCTGCTGGAGGCCGCTGACACCCCCCACATCACCATCCAAGTCGCACCGCTGGGCGCCAATCCCGGCCTGGGCGGAGGCATCGTCATCGCACAGGCACCCGACGGAACCGCCACACCGTCTACCTGCAAACGGCAGCCGAACCGGTCGTATCGAGCAATCCGAACCTGCTCTCCACGGTTACCATGAAGTTGGACGCCATCAGGGCGGAATCCCTCCCACACAGCGCGTCGGTCGAGTTCATCCGGAAGAAGATGGTGGAGAAATGAATCCCACGGCCGAACTGAAATCCGCGACCTGGCGCAAGGCCAGCCGTTCAACCTCGGACGGCGGCAACTGCATCGAAGTAGCCCCGCTGTCGAACGGGCGGGTCGCCATCCGGGACACAGAATCCCCTGACCAGGCCCCCTACGTCGTACGACACGACGTCTGGACAGCATTCATCGACGGGGCCAAGAACGGCGAGTTCGATTTCTAACTTCCCAACCTGAAACGAAGACCGCCACTTCGGTCAGAGGCTCCGCAGGTCGCCACGATCTCAGTTACGGCAGCTGTAGATCGTTACTTGAGGCGGCTGATGTCGGCGGTCACGTGACCGATGCCGCTGTGATCTCGTTCCATCGCCGATGGCAGGCTGCGTCCCGGTGTTGATGGCGTCGTCGCCAGAGCGACCAGTGCAGGGCGTGTTCGGAATCGAGGTCCTGTCTGGGACGGGCCAAGATGAGGATGCGTAGGAGTTTCAGCAGTTCACGACAGCTCACCGGGACCAGATCGGCAGGGATGGGCGTGGTGTTGTGGTGGCGTTCGCTGCTGGCGATGACGGCCAGCAGCACGTAGAAGATCATGCTGATCAGGCACCAGCGATGCCAGGACCTCCAGGTGGTGACCTGGCCCTGATCCAGCCCGGTCAGGCCCTTGGCAGCCTGGAAGTCTTCCTCGATCCGCCACCGGCGGCACACCACATCGACCAGCACATGCAGCGGCACTC